>NZ_JAELTI010000049.1 GCF_016428755.1 Allobosea sp. ASV33 | reverse complement strand
CCCCCCCCCCCCCCCCCCCCCCCCCCCCCCCCCCCCCCCCCCCCCCCCCCCCCCCCCCCCCCCCCCCCCCCCCCCCCCCCCCCCCCCCCCCCCCCCCCCCCCCCCCCCCCTCTTTAAGGTTAATCGTCGGCAGCGTCAGATGTGTATAAGAGACAGGGGGTCGGGCCGCCGCCGCGACCAGCAGGGCGGCGGCAATGCCCCGGCCGCAGGCTCCACGGCCCCGGCGCAGGACGCGCCCGCCGCGCCGCCGGCCGGAACCGACGGCAACCGCCAGAACCGGCCGCGTCGCAACGGCGGCGCCTCGCCCGAAGGGGCGCCCCCCGGCGGACAGGGTTCCCCTGCCGGCGGATCGGGTGCACAAAGACCGCAAGCGCAGCCATGACGGGGCAGCCGCGATGAGCGTGTCCGCGCCTTTCATCAGCCGGCCCATCGCGACCTCCCTGCTCGGCGTCGCGGTGCTGCTCTGCGGCATCCTCGGCTATCTGCGCCTGCCGGTCTCGGCGTTGCCGCAGGTCGACTTCCCGACGATCCAGATCACCACTCAGTTGCCCGGCGCCAACCCGGAGACGATCGCCTCGCTGGTGACGGCGCCGCTAGAGCGGCAGTTCGGCCAGATCCAGGCGCTCTCGACGATGTACTCGCAGAGCTCCTTCGGGCTCAGCCAGATCACGCTGCAATTCGATCTCGACCGCGATATCGACGCGGCCGCGCAGGACGTGCAATCGGCGATCAACGCTGCAGGATCGACCCTGCCGCGCACCCTGCCCTATCCGCCGACCTATGCGAAGATCAACCCGGCCGATGCACCGATCATGGTGCTGGCGCTGACCTCGGACACGGTCTCGCTGCGCCAGCTCAGCGACCTCGCCGATACGCTGCTCTCGCCGCGCCTGTCCGAGGTTTCCGGCGTCGGCCATGTCTCGCTCGAAGGCGGCGTCCGGCCCGCGATCCGCATCCAGGCCGATCTCGCGCGGCTCGCTGCCTATGGGCTCGGCATGGAGGATCTGCGCAACGCCATCGTCGCCGCCAATGTCGCGGGCTCCAAGGGTGCGCTCGACGGCAACCATCAGGCCTACACGATCAGCGCCAACGACCAGATCGGCAGCGCGTCGGCCTATCGCGACATCGTCGTCGCCTATCGCAGCGGCGCGCCGGTCTTCCTGCGCGACGTGGCGGTGGTGCTCGAAGACCTGGAGAACAGCCGCGTCGGCGCCTGGTACAAGGGCAAGACCGCCGTCGTCCTCGACGTGATGCGCCAGCCCGGCGCCAATATCGTCACCACGGTCGCGCAGGTGAAGGAGGAGATTCCGCGCCTGAAGAGCGGCATGCCGGCCGGCGTCGAGCTCCAGGTGGTCAGCGACCGCACCGAGACGATCCGCGCCTCGATCGCGGATGTCCAGTTCACGCTGATCCTGGCCTGCGCGCTGGTTGTGCTCGTCGTGCTGCTCTTCCTGCGCACGGTGCGGGCCACGATCATCGCCGGCGTCGCGCTGCCGCTCTCGCTGATCGCGACCTTCGCGGTGATGTGGCTGGCCGGCTTCAGCCTCGACAATCTCTCGCTGATGGCGCTGACCATCGGCACCGGCTTCGTCGTCGACGATGCGATCGTGATGATCGAGAACATCGTGCGCAACATGGAGCAGGGCAAGAAGCCGCTGCGCGCAGCCTATGACGGCGCCCGCGAGATCGGCTTCACCGTGATCTCGCTGACGGTCTCGCTGATCGCGGTCTTCATCCCGTTGCTGTTCATGACCGGGCTCGTCGGCCGGATGTTCCGCGAATTCGCGCTGACGCTGACCATCGCGGTCGTGGTCTCGGCGATCGTCTCGTTGACGCTGACGCCGATGATGTGCGCGCGCCTGCTGCGCCATCACGACGGCAAGCGCGAGAACCCGCTGATGCGCCTGGCGGAATGGCCGATCTCGGCGATGGCGCGGCTCTACGAGGTCACGCTCGGCTGGGCGCTGAAGGTGCGCGGGCTCGTGCTGCTCGCGACCTTCGCCACGCTGGTGCTGACCGTGTGGATGTACATCGTCATCCCCAAGGGCTTCCTCCCGAGCCAGGATACCGGCCTGCTCAATGTCGTGCTCGAATCCTCGCCCGACGTCTCCTTCAACGAGATGAAGCGCCTGCAGGAGAAGGCGACGCAGGCCTTCGAGCAGGACCACGACGTCACCGGCGTCGTCGGCGTGCTCGGCATCGGCCAGGCCAACGCCACCTTGAACACTGCGCGCCTCACGGTGACCTTGCGACCGAAGGACGAGCGCCGGGACGACGCTGTCGTCATCGCCGAACGGCTGCGTGCGCTCGCCGCCACGATCCCCGGCATCGTGGCCTATGTCCAGCCGGTGCAGGACATCCAGATCACGACGCGCGCCAGCCGCTCGCAATACCAGTACACCCTGACCGGCGCCGACCAGGCGCAGGTGATGGAATGGGCGCGCAAGCTCTCGGAGGCGCTGCGGCGCGAGGCGATCGTGCGCAACGTCGCCAATGAGACGCAGGACGGCGGGCTCCGCGCCCGCGTCGAGATCGACCGGGCCAAGGCCGGGCGGCTCGGCATCTCCATCCAGGCCGTCGACGACACGCTCTACGACGCCTTCGGTCAGCGCCAGATCGCCACGATCTACGAGCAGTCGAACCAGTATCGCGTCATCCTGGAGGCGGCGCCGCAATATCTGCGCGATCCCAGCGCGCTCTCGAAGCTCTACGTTACCGGCAACACCAACACGCAGGGCCAGACCAATTCGGCCGGTACCACGACGGTGACGCAGAACAGCGTGCAGGTGCCGCTCTCCTCCTTCACCCGCCTGATCCGCGAGACCGCACCGCTCTCCATCGCCCATCAGGAGCAGTTCCCGGCCGCGACCGTCTCCTTCGACCTCGCGCCGGGCGAGGCGCTGGGCGATGCCGTCAAGATGATCGCGGCTGTCGAGCGCGAGATCGGCATGCCGGACGCGATCTCCGGTTCCTTCAGCGCCGATGCGGCGGAATTCAACCGCTCGCTCGCCAACCAGCCCTGGCTGATCCTCGCGGCGATCGTGACGATCTATCTCGTGCTCGGCATCCTCTACGAGAGCTATGTCCACCCGTTCACGATCCTGACGACGCTGCCTTCCGCCGGCGTCGGCGCCCTCCTCGCCCTCGTCCTGACCGGCCGCGAGCTCTCGATCGTGGCGCTGATCGGCATCATCCTGCTGATGGGCATCGTCAAGAAGAACGCGATCATGATGATCGACTTCGCGCTGGAGGCCGAACGGCATGAGGGCCTCTCGCCGGAGGAGGCCATCGTCAAGGCCTGCCTGCTGCGCTTCCGGCCGATCATGATGACGACGCTGGCGGCCCTGCTCGGCGCCTTGCCGCTGGCGCTGGCGACCGGCACCGGCAGCGAGTTGCGCCAGCCGCTCGGTATCACCATCGTCGGCGGCCTGCTGCTCAGCCAGTTGCTGACGCTCTACACCACGCCGGTGATCTATCTCGCGCTGGAAAACCTGCGCCGACGCCTCGGCGGCGGGCCGGACGGCGTCGTGCCCTATCCCGATCCGGAGGCGGCCGAATGAGCGCCGCCCCGGGCCAGGACGACGAGGACAAGGGCTGGAAATCGGTCCGGGGCCTCTCGGACGCCTTCATCCTGCGCCCCGTCGGCACGACGCTGATGGCGATCGGCCTCTTCCTGGTCGGCATGGTCGCCTACATCTTCCTGCCGGTGGCGAGCCTGCCGAGCGTCGACTTCCCGACGATCCGCGTCTTCGCCAGCCGGCCCGGCGCCGATCCCGCGACCATGGCCGGCAGCGTCGCCGCGCCGCTGGAGCGCAGGCTGGGCTCGATCCCCGGCGTCACCGAGATCACCTCGACGAGCTCGCTCGGCTCGACCTCGATCGTGCTGCAATTCGACCTGACGCGGAACACCGACAGTGCCGCCCGCGACGTCCAGGCCGCACTGAACGCCGCCGCGACCGACCTGCCCGGCGACCTGCCGACCTTGCCGCAATTCCGCAAGGCCAATCCCAACGCCGCGCCGATCCTGATCCTCGCCCTGACCTCCGACACGATGACGCCGAGCGCGATGTACGACGCCGCCGACACCGTCATCGCCCAGCGCATCTCCCAGGTGGAGGGTGTCGGCGAGGTCACTGTCGCCGGCGCCGAGCAACCGGCGATCCGCGTCCGCGTCGATCCTGCCCAGCTCGCCGCCATGGGCCTGAGCCTCGACACGATCCGCACGGCGATCGTCAACGCCAACACCGTCTCGGCGGTCGGTTCCTTCGACGGCGGCCGCTTGAGCGAGACGCTCTCCGCCAACAACCAGATCCGCGACCCCGCCGATTACGGCAATATCGTCGTGCGTTCGGCCAGGGGCACGGTGGTCCGGCTCGCCGATGTCGCGACGGTCGAGCGCGGCGTGCGCAACAGCCGCGCCGCCGGCTGGTACAACGGCAAGCCGGCGATCTTGATCACCCTCACCAAGCAGGCCGACGCGAATGTCATCGACACCGTCGACCGGGTGAAGGCGCTGCTGCCTGAAATTCAGCGCTGGGTGCCGGCCGGCCTCGCAATCTCGATCATGTCGGACCGTACGGTGACGATCCGCGCCTCGATCACCGATATCCAGCACACGCTGCTGATCTCCATCGCGCTCGTGATGCTGGTCGTCTTCCTGTTCCTGCGGCGCACGACCCTGACCATCGCGGCCGGCGTCACCGTGCCGCTCTCGATCGCCGGCACCTTCTGCGCGATGTGGCTCGCCGGCTTCACGCTCGACAACCTCTCGCTGATGGCGGTGACGATCTCCGTCGGCTTCGTCGTCGACGACGCCATCGTCATGATCGAGAACATCGAGCGCAACGTCGCCCGGGGCATGTCGCCGCTGCGTGCCGCCCTGCTCGGCGCCGGCCAAATCGGCTTCACCGTGGTCTCGATCAGCCTGTCCCTGATCGCGGCCTTCATCCCGCTCTTCTTCATGGATGGGGTGGCCGGCCGCTTCTTCCGCGAGTTCACGCTGACTCTGACCTTCGCGATCCTCGTCTCGACCGTGGTCTCGCTCAGCGTCACGCCGATGGTCTGCGCGCATTTCCTCAAGGCCGGCCCGCATCGCGAGAACCGTTTCGACCGGGTCGTCGAGCGCGTGCTCTCGGCGATGACGGGCTTCTATGGCCGCACGCTCACGGTCGTCCTGCGCCATAGCTGGCTGATGCTCGTCGTGATGCTCGCGACGGTGGCGCTGACCGTGCAGATGTTCCGCAGCGCGCCGAAGGGTTATTTTCCGCAGGACGATACCGGGCTGATCATCGGCTTCACCCAGGCCTCGACCGACATCTCCTTCCCGGCGATGGCGCAGCTCCAGCAACAGGGCGCGGCCATCGTCGCCGCAGACCCCGCCGTCTTAGGCGTCGCCTCCTTCATCGGCGGCGGCGGCTCGGTGAATACCGGACGCTTCTTCGTCAGCCTGAAGCCGCCGGAAGAGCGCGGCCTGAGCTCGGCCCAGGTGGTCAATCGCCTGCGCGGCCGCCTGTCCTCGATCCCCGGCCTGCGCATCTTCCTGACGCCGATCCAGGATGTCCGCGCCGGCGGGCGGCAGGGCCGCTCGCAATACCAGTTCACGCTCTGGGACCCGAACCTGCCAGAACTGGAGGAATGGGTGCCCAAGGTGCTGGAGAAGCTGCGCACCTTGCCCGAGCTCGTCGATGTCTCGACCGATCGCGAGCAGGGCGGCCTGCAGGCCGATGTCGTGATCGACCGCAACAAGGCCTCGCAGCTCGGCGTCGCGATCCAGGCCATCGACAACGTGCTGTCCGATGCCTTCAGCCAGCGCCAGATCTCGACGATCTACGGCGCGCGCAACCAGTATCGCGTCGTGCTCGAAGTCGCGCCCTCGCGCAGCCGCGACCCCAGCGACATCCTCGATCTCTATGTGCCCGGCCGCAACGGCGCTCAGGTACCGATGCGCAGCCTGGTCAAGGTCGAGCGCGGCACGGCCCCGCTCGTGATCAACCATCAGGGTCAGTTCCCGGCCGTGACGATCACCTATGATCTCGCGCCCGGCGTCGGCATCCAGGAGGCGAGCGATGCCGTCGTCGCCGCGGTCGAAGGGCTGCACATGCCGGCGTCGCTCAGAGCGGAATTCGCGGGCGACGCCAAGGCGTTCTCGCAGGGTGCCGGCAGCCAGGGCGTAATGATCCTCGTCGCGATCCTCGCCGTCTACATCATCCTCGGCGTGCTCTACGAGAGCCTGATCCACCCGGTCACGATCCTCTCGACCCTGCCATCGGCGGGGCTCGGCGCATTGATCGCGCTCAGGATCGCCGGCGCGGACCTCACGATCATCGCCTTCATCGGCATCATCCTGCTGATCGGCATCGTCAAGAAGAACGGCATCATGATGGTCGACTTCGCCATCGGCGCCGAGCGCCAGCGCGCCCTGCCCTCGCGCGAGGCGATCTTCGAGGCCTGCCTGGAGCGCTTCCGGCCGATCCTGATGACGACGCTTTCGGCCATGCTGGGTGCCGTACCGCTAATGATCGCGACCGGCCCGGGCGCGGAACTGCGGCGCCCGCTCGGCATCACCATCGTCGGCGGCCTGATCCTCAGCCAGATCCTGACGCTCTACACCACGCCCGTCATCTATCTCTGGATGAGCAGGCTGGGCCGGCGCCGCCGGGCGGCTCCGCCCGAGCCGATCGGGACCACCCCGCTGCAAGGCGACGCCGGCCGGAGCTGACCGGCGATGGCGGGCGGTTGCAACATCGCCGGCCGCCCGGAACCGCGAAGACGTCAGGCCGCGCCGACGCCGCCGAAAACCATCCGGCCGCGATGGAAGGTCGCGCTGCGCTCCGGCAGGCGGGCGACGGCCTCGGCCGAGCAGCTCGCCGGAACCAGCGTGAAATCGGCGGCATCGCCGGCCTTCGGCCAGGCCCGCTCGCCCTTGTCGGAGAGCGGCAGCACGCCGCCGGTCGCGATCGCCAGCGAACGGGACAGGCGGAACTCGTCGCTGCCGCGATAGAGCTGCGCGTAGAGATTGGCCTTTTCGAGCATGTCGGCACGGCCGAAGGGCGACCAGTGATCGGTGACGCTGTCGGTGCCGGTCATCACGAAGACGCCCTTAGCGCTGAGCTGCGGCAGCGGCATGGTCGAGGCGCCGAGCGGCACGGTCGAGGCGATCGTCATGCCCTGCGCGGCCATGCGCGTGGCCGCTTCATCGAGGGCGCCGGGCGCCATCGTGGCGAGCGCGAAGGCGTGGCTGATCGTGACCTTGTTGCGCAAAGCCGGGTTCTTCTCGACGGTCGCGATCATGTGCAGGATCGCGGCGACGCCGGCCGGGCTGGTCTCGTGCAGGTGGATGTCGACGCCGGTGCCAGTGTCGAGCGCGATCTGGAACATCGCGTCGAGCGACTTCTCCATGGCGCCGTCGACATTGGTCGGGTCGAGACCGCCGACATAGGCGACGCCCATGCTCATCGCCTCGCGCATCAGCTTGTCGACTTTCGAGAGGAGGAGGCCATGCTGCGGGAAGGCCACGATCTCGCAGGAGAAATCGTCGCGGTGGTTCTCCAGCGCGCGCTTCAGATGCTCGAGGCTCTTCAGCCCGCTGACCGGGTCGATATTGCAATGGCTGCGGGCGACCGTGGTGCCCTTCGATTGCAGCAGCGCGATAAGCTGCTCGGCATGCTCCTGCGAGTCCGGCAGCAATTGCGGGATCAGCTTCTCCTCGCGGGCGATCATGTCGAGGATCGTCTTGCCCTGCCGCGGCAGCGGCGCCTGCCAGGGGCGGCCATAGAAGGTCTTGTCGAGATGGATGTGCATGTCGCGCATCGCAGGCAGGGCGAGCTCGCCATTGGCCTCGTAGCTCGGCACGCCCGCCGACAGCGCCGCACCTGCCGCATGGATCGCGGCGATCTTGCCGGCCTTGATCTCAAGGGCGTACAGGCCCGAGCGCGTGCCCGTGATGACGTCGCCGTCATGGACGAAGCCCTCTTCGAGCCGGACATTGGTCAGGAGGTAGTGCTGCTCGGTCGGGGTACGCTTACTCCCCTCGGCCGCAGGCTTGGCGGATGCGGGCTTGGTCGCGGCCGGCTGCGCCTTCGCAGCCCCACCCGGCAGCCCCGCCATCACGGCGCAGGCGGTGGCGAGGCCACCCGTCCGGCCGATGAACGAACGCCTGCTCTGATGATGTGCCAGTTCCATGGTCGCCGCCTCCTTGTGATTGTTGCGGACGGCATAAGCCCGAACCCGGGGATTTGGCAGCGATATTTGGCAATGCTGACTATTGAGACAGCCAATGCTGACGCCTTTCATACGCCGAGATGACAATAGGCGACCAGCCGTTCGGCCAGGATCGCGGTCGAGGCCGGCGCGTCGTCGCGGTAATACAGCGCGAGTTCGAAATCGGTGATCTCGGCGAATCCCTCGGCCATGCCGAGAACCCTGTGGCCGGGCAGGCGGCAGCTCGCGGGCAGCAAGGTCATGCCGAGCCCGGCCGCGGAGGCAGCGGCCAGCGCCGCGAGGCTGCCGCTGCAATAGCCGATGCGCCAGCGCACGCCGAGCGCGTCGAGCGCCTGGCACAACTCGTCGCGATAGAGCCCGCCGAGCGGGAACATCGCGAGCGAGACCGGCGCGCGCTCGATCGCCGGATGCGCCAGGCTGTCGAGCCAGAGCAAGGGCTCGCGCCTTGCCGCGCGTGGCGGCTGTCCGCGCCGCTGCTTCACCAGCACGAGGTCGAGCTCCTCGCGCTCGTAGGCGCTGCGCAGATCGGCGCTCAGGCCGCTGCTGACATCGAGCCGCAGATGCGGATGCTGGCGGCCGAAATCCGCCAGCAGATCGATGGTCGGCACGGCGAAATCCTCGGGCATCCCCAACCGCAGCACGCCGTCCCGCCAGACGCCGGTCAGCGCGTCATGCGCCTCCTCGTTGAGGGCGATGATCCGGCGCGCATAGCTCAGCAGCCGCTCCCCCTCCTCGGTGAGATGGACCTGATGCGAAGAGCGTTCCAAGAGCGGGCAGCCGAGCAGGTCCTCCAGCCGCTTGACCTGCAGGCTGACGGTGGATTGCGACAGCGAGACCCGGTCGGCCCCACGCGTGAAGCTCAGCGTCTCGCAGACCGCGACGAAGCTGATGAGCACCTGCGGATTGAACATCGGATAGCGATTCATGCGTGCATCGCTCCCGGCTCCGCGTACAGCGTGATTACCCCGACACCCGGTTTGGGGGCAACGCGGTGCATGGTTCTTGAGAGGCGGCCTTCATTTCTGGTCGAAGGCAGCACCGGCGAGCAGGCCGCCGGCGCCCGGGCGGATCGGCGCCGAGCCCGGCCGCAGGCGAGGCGGTTCACTCGGTCCCGTAGAAATCGTCTTCCCGTGCGTTGAGCATGCCGGCGAGCGTCCGCAAGGCGGCGTCGAGCTGTTCCATCGCCGGGGCCGCCAGCGCCAGCCTGACCGCGTTCGGCGCATGGCCGGGCGAGACCGCGAAGGTGGTCGAGGGCGTCAGCGCGATATCGCGCCGGGCCGCAGCCGCGACGAAGCTCTGCGAGCGCCAGTGCGGCGGCAAGGTGAGCCACAGATGGTAGCATCTGTCATTGGCCTGGATCTCGAACCCGGCGAGGCGCTCGGCCGCCAGCTTCTGGCGCGCCCGGGCGTCGCGGCGCTTCAACCTGACGAGTTCGGCGATCGTGCCGTCCGCCATCATTCGCTGCGCGGCCGCGAAGGCGAAGCCCGACGCCGCCCACCCGCCCGAGCGCACCGCGGCGGCCACGCCTTCGCGCAGTTGCGCGGGCGGCACGACGAAGCCGAGCGTCAGGCCGGGCGCCGCCTTCTTCGACAGGCTGTCGAGGACGATGCAGCGCTCGGGGGCCAACGCCGCGAGCGGCGGCGCGTCGTCGAGGAAGCCGTAGATATTGTCCTCGATGACCGGGAGGTCGAGCGCCTCGACGACGCGCAGGAGATCGGTCCGACGCGCCGCCGGCATCGTCGTGCCCAGCGGATTCTGCACCGCCGGCTGGATATAGATCGCCGAGAGATGAGCCTCGCGATGCGCCTTCTCCACGGCATCGGGCCGCACGCCACCTTCGTCCATCGCCAGCGGCACCAGCCCGATGCCGAGCCGGGCGGCGATGCCCTTGATGAAGGGATAGGTCAGGGCCTCGACCCCGCAGCGGCCGCCCGTCGGCACGGTTGCGGCGAGCGCCGCGGCGATCGACTGGCGCCCATTGCCGGTGAAGACGAGGTGCTCGGGCGCTGGAGACCACGCACCTTGCGACAGATAGGCGGCCGCAATGCTCCGAGCCGCCGGCGTGCCGACGCTGGTGCCCTGCTTCAGCGCGGCGTCGAGCACCGCCGGCTGGTCGAGCCCGGCCAGGCTCCTGGCGATCAGCGCCGTCTGGTCGGCCAGCAGCGGATAGTTGAACTCGAGATCGATGCGGGCGCCGTGCGGCTCGCCGGGGGCGGCCACGCCGCGCCTGGCCTCGCCCGAGATGAAGGTCCCGCGCCCGACCTCGCCGACCACGAGCCCGCGGCGCAGCAACTCGGTATAGACACGGCTCGCGGTGGAAACGGCGATATTGCGCTCATAGGCGAAGCTGCGCTGCGGCGGCAGGCGGTCCCCCGGCTTGAGACGGCCGTCGTCGATCTCCGCGGCAATGGCGTCGGCGAGCTGCAGGTAATCGGCTTTCGGCATAATTGCACCGAGATCAATGTTTCGATTGCTCTGAATATCGTATCGGATCATTTTGCCTGCATCAACCGATTGCTTCGGGGGCGGCGGGAATGCCGTCTGTCGATGCGTGGACGCTCCGCTAGGCGCCTGCGCAGGTGATGCCGCGCGGCCCGAAGCGAGCCACAGGAGAACGGATATGGCTGCGCTCCTCGCGACCATCGCTCGGCCCATAATCAGCGGGACATTCGTCACGCCTTCCAAACTGCTCGGCGCCTGCTGCCGCGCGATTGCCCGCTATTTTGCCCGCCGGGAGGCCATTGCGCGGCTCCGCGAGTTCAGCGATGCCGAACTGCGCGATATCGGGCTCGCACGGAGCGAGATAGAACCGGCGGTTCGCGGCCTCGAACCTCGCCTTCCCGACTGGCCGAGGCGGTGACGATGACCGGTGGTGCAGCAGCGCTCGACCTGACGCTCACGGCGGCCCTGGTCGCCTTTGCCGGCGTTTTCCTGATCAGCTTCATGAAGGGCGCCTTCGGCGGCGGCTTCGCCATCGTCGGCATCCCGCTCCTGTCCTTCGTGATGGACCCGGTCACGGCCGGCGGGCTGCTCGCACCGCTCTTCGTCGCGATGGATCTCTATGCCCTGCGCTACTGGAAGGCCTCGACCTGGTCGAAGCCCGATCTCAGGCTGCTCCTGCCGGGCCTCGTGGCCGGGATCGGCTTCGGCTACCTGGTCTTCCGCTTCCTCGACCATCGCGCCATCGCCATCGTCATGGCGGTGATCACGCTGGTCTTCGTCGGGCTCTGGTTCCTGCGGGGCGCGGAGGTAAAGGCCCGCCCGCGCTCGGCGCCGAAGGCGGTCGCGGCCGGTTTCGCCTCGGGCGTCACCACCATGGTCGCCCATTCCGGCGGACCGCCGCTGGCGATGTATCTGCTGCCGCTCGGCCTGAGCAAGGAGATCTATGCCGGCACGACCAGCCTGTTCTTTACCGTCGGCAATCTCTTGAAGGCGGGGCCGTGGCTGCTCGTGGCGCCTCCGACCCATCAGGTCTGGCTGCTGATGGCGATCTGCCTCTTCGCGATTCCGTCCGGGGTCTGGCTGGGCTGGCGGCTGCATGGTGCCCTGGACCAGCGCCAGATCTACCGCGCCTGTTACGGCCTGTTGGTTATCACCGCGCTGAAGCTGCTCTGGGACGGCGTTTCGGGCTACCTGTGAGGCTGCGACGAAGCGAAGGCGTTGCCGGCCCTGGACCGACTTGCCGGCTCAGGCCTCCCAATAGGGCGGAGCGCCGAAAGCCTGGCGCAGGCAATCCGCGAAGGCGCGCAGCTTGGCCGATGGCCGGCGGCCCTCGGGATGCGCCAGGTAGATGGCCTCCACCTCCGGCTGTAGGCCGATATCGACGATGCCGAGCCGGCCGCTGCGGATATCGGCCCCGGCGATGAACAGGGGCAGCAGGGCGATGCCCAGTCCCGCCAGCGCCGCATCCCGCATCATGTCGCCGTTATTGACCCGCAGGCTGGGACGCCCGCGCACGCTGACCGCCCCTTCCGGGCCATGGAAGCGCCAGTCGCCGCTGCCGCGGTTGGTATAGAAGATGCCGTCATGTCCATCGAGCGCGGCCGCCGAGGCCGGGCTGCCGCGACGCGCCAGATAATCGGGAGCAGCGACCAGCACCCTGCGGCTCGGCGCCAGCGTCCAGGCGACGAGGCGCGAATCCGCGATCGACCCATGGCGCAGCACGGCATCGTAGCTGTCCGCGCCCGCCTCGACCCGCCGGTCGTCGAGATCGAGCGTCAGCGCGATCTCGGGATGCCGTGCGAGAAAAGGGTAGATCGCGGGGCCGAGATGCATGCGGCCGAAGGTGACCGGCGCCGAGATCAGCAGCGGTCCGGCCAGCGTGCCGCGGCGCTCGGCCATGTCGGCCGCCGCCTCCTCGACCTCACGGGCGATGCGCGTGGCGCGTTCGAGAAAAGCCGCGCCATCCTCGGTGAGCGTCAGCCGGCGGGCGCTGCGATGCAGGAGCGTGGCGCCGAGGCTGTGCTCCAGTTCGGCCAGGCGATCGCTCACCACCGATTTCGAGAGGCGCAGGCGACGCGCGGCTTCGCTCAGCGAGCCGGCTTCCGCGATGGCGACGAAGGTCGCGATACCGTCGAGCTTCAACATCGTTCGGTTTTTCCGGACTTCAATTTCGCCGATGCGATGCTAATCCGAACGGAAAGCGAATGCTACGTTGCGTCATGCCAAACGGGGCTGACAGAGACGGTCATGGTCGACCGCCCTCCCGGCAGGCGGGAGATGGGTCATGTTGAAAATCGCCTTGACGCTCGGCGCCCTCGCTTTGGCGGCCCCCGCGGTCGCGCAGGTTCCCGACTTTCCGAATACCTTCAAGACGCAGGAGATCGCCACCAACGGCGCCACCATCCATGTCCGCGTCGGCGGCCAGGGGCCCGCGGTCGTGCTGCTGCACGGTTATGGCGAGACCGGCGACATGTGGGCGCCGATGGCGGCCGACCTGGCGAAGAACTACACCGTCGTCGTACCGGACCTGCGCGGGCTGGGCCTGTCGTCCAAGCCGGCCTCCGGCTTCGACAAGAAGACCCAGGCCGGCGATGTCGCCGGCGTGCTCGACGCCCTCAAGATCGAGCGGGCAGATCTGGTGACGCACGACATCGGCAACATGGTCGGCTTCGCCTTCGCCGCGCAGCATCCGCAGCGCGTACGCCGCTTCGCCCTGATCGACGCACCGGTGCCCGGCGTCGGCCCTTGGGAGGAGATCCTGAAGAACCCGCTGCTCTGGCATTTCCGCTTCGGCGGGCCCGACATGGAGCGGCTGGTCGCGGGGCGCGAGCGTATCTATCTCGACCGCTTTTGGAACGAGTTCTCGGCGACGCCCGCCCGCTTCTCCGAGGCTTCGCGCGAGCATTATGCCAAGCTCTACGCCCTGCCCGGCGCGATGCATTCGGGCTTCGCCCAGTTCGCCGCCTTCGACCAGGACGCCGTCGACAACCGCGCCTATCTCGCGGCCGGCGGCAAGCTCGCCATGCCGGTGCTCGCGATCGGCGGCGAGAAGTCGTTCGGCGCCGGGATGGCGGCGGTGATGCGGGCGGCGGCGAACGACGTCACCGAAGGCGTCATCCCCGATTCCGGCCACTGGATCATGGAAGAAAATCCGGCCGCCACCGTCACCATGGTCCGCGCCTTCCTCGACAAGGCAGGCTGATCGATCCGCAAGGCTCTGAAAAAGGGGAGGCGCCACGCGCCTCCCCTTTTTGCATCGGCAGACACGGCCCGTCCCGAAACGGCGGCTCTTCAAAAACCGGGCCCCGCGCCGCATAAACGAGGGCGACGCGAAGGGAATCAGGCATGAAGACGATCAAGGGACCGGCGATCTTCCTCGCCCAGTTCGCGGGCGATGCCGCACCGTTCGACAGCCTCTCCGGCATCGCCCGCTGGGCCGCGGGGCACGGCTACAAGGGCGTCCAGATCCCGAGCTGGGACGCAAGGCTTATCGACCTGCGCAAAGCCGCCGAAAGCAAGACTTATTGCGACGAGGTCAAGGGCATTCTCGGCGAGGCCGGCGTGGAGCTGACCGAGCTCTCGACCCATCTCCAGGGCCAGCTCGTCGCGGTGCATCCAACCTATGACCTCGCCTTCGACGGCTTCGCTGCGCCGCAGGTGCGGGGTAATCCGCAGGCCCGTCAGGCCTGGGCCGTCGAGCAGCTGATGCTGGCGGCGCAGGCCTCGCGCAATCTGGGCCTCAAGGCGCATGCCACCTTCTCCGGCGCCCTCGCCTGGCCCTTCGTCTATCCCTGGCCGCAGCGCCCCGCCGGCCTGGTCGAGACCGCCTTCGGGGAACTCGCGAAACGCTGGCGCCCGATCCTCGACGCCTTCGACGAGGCCGGCGTCGATCTCTGCTACGAGATCCATCCCGGCGAGGATCTGCATGACGGCATCACCTTCGAGATGTTCCTGGAGCGCGTCGGCAACCATCCGCGCTGCAACATCCTCTACGATCCCAGCCATTTCCTGCTGCAGCAGCTCGACTACCTCGCCTTCATCGACATCTATCGCAAGCGGATCCGGATGTTCCATGTGAAGGATGCCGAGTTCAATCCGAGCGGGCGGCAGGGGGTCTATTCCGGTTTCCAGCCCTGGGCGGAGCGCGCCGGGCGCTTCCGCTCGCTCGGCGACGGGCAGGTCGATTTCGGCGGAATCTTCTCGAAGCTGACCCAATACGGCTTCGACGGCTGGGCCGTGCTCGAATGGGAATGCTGCATCAAGGATTCCGAGCAGGGCGCGGCGGAAGGCGCGCCCTTCATCGCCAGCCACCTGATCAAGGCGGTGGAGCGCGCCTTCGACGATTTCGCCGCGAGCGGCATCGACGAAGCCGCCAATCGAGTGCTGCTGGGCCTCGACCGCTGACGCTCCGGCGCCGGAACGAGAGCGCGAAACGCCAGCAGTCGTTGATCATCGCGCGCCGATGCCATCCCGGGCTCGCGGATCAGGCGCCCCGCGAGTCCAGGATGGCACGTGCGGCGGCAAGGCCGGTCTGGAGGGCGCCATGCGCCGTCGAGAAATCCTGCATCGAGCAGGCCTCGCCGGCAAAGAAGAGCCTGCCATCGACACCCCCGGCGAGGACCGCCCGCGCCGCGGCATGGCCGGGCCGCGCGTGGCTGTAGGAGCCTCGCGCAAAAGGCTGGCGCCCCCAGCGCGATTGCGCGATCGGCTCCAGCCGGCGCCTGATCCCGGAGCCGAACAGCCCGGCCAGTTCGTCGCGCGCGAAAGCGGCAAAGGCATCGCCATCGGCCTCGAACTCGCGCGCAGCCTCGCCACCGACGAAGCCCTCGATCAACGGCCGCCCGAACGGCCGCAGATGATAGGTCGCCGTTCGTTTCACGGACGGATTGCCCAGGACCTGCGTATCCGGCTCGAAACCGTCGCAATCGGACAGTTTGAAGATGATCTTGTCGGCCAGCCCCAGCGGAAGTGCGCCGGCGGCATCGATATGATCCGAGGCCCGAGGCGGCAGGCGGATCGCGCCGGAGGCCAGCACATCGGTCGAGACCGTGACGATGACGCGCTCGGCTTCGACCTCGCCTCGCGCGCTGGTCAATCGCAAGGTGCGGCCGGAGGCGTCGATGCCGGTGACCGCTATGTTCAACGCGACCGGCACGTCCTTCGCCGCCGCGGCAACGAGGCTGCCATAGCCCTCGGTCACGCGCCAGTTCACGCCGGTCTCGGCGTCGGCATAGGCGAGATAGTCGCGGATCGAGAGCTGCTCCAGCTCCGTGCCGTTGATATAGGTGCTGAGAGCCTCGAGATAGGGCGTCCAGCGGTCGTTTGGGTCGAGAAGGTCGGAGGCGCGGTCGCTGCCGGAAGGGGCCTCGCGCAGGCGCTGCTCGAAACGGGCGAAGGCGGCCCGCGCAGCACGCTGGTCGGCTTCCGGAAAGCCGAGATCGCGAAACTGGACGCCCCATGGCGGCGTGGTCCGGTCGATATGAAAGCCGAGTTCGGGGGCGAGCGCAGCCCAGCCATTGCGATCCGCCGAGTGGAGCCAGCCGCAGCCGAGGTCGAAAGGCAGGCCGTCATGGAAGGCAGTGTGTGCCCGTCCGCCGATCCTGTCCGTCGCCTCGATCAGAAGCACGTCGAGCCCGGACGCGGCGAGATGCCGGCCCGCTGCGACACCGGCCGCTCCGGCCCCGACGATCGCGACATCGAGCGGCTTCATGCGCTGCCTTCCCGTGGCGCGGCGCCGAGTTCCAGCCAATCGAGCTCTTCCTCGAGCCGGTGGAAGGCGTCGTCGCCGATGGTGCCGCGCTTCCGTAGCTCGAATGCAGTCTTGCGCGCGACCGCGAGCGCAGTCCGGCGCAGGGCATTATGGTCGGTGTCGAGCTGCGCGGCCCGTCCGGTCTGTTCCAGCATGTCGCGATATTCCTGCCGGATCGCCGCCGCAGCCGCCGGCTGCGCGCCGTCGAGCGATCCGATCGCGGCCTCCAGCGCGGCCTTCCGCGCCAGCGCGAACTCGCGGTCGACCGGGTGATCGTCGCTCATCGCGAGATAGCGCAGCAGCGGCGCCAGCGTCAGCCCCTGGATCAGCAGCGTGCCGACAACGACGGTGAAGGCGCAGAGCAGAATGAGATCGCGATAGGGAAAATCGGCGGGAAGGGCGAAGGCCGCCGCGAGGGTTACGATGCCGCGCATGCCGCACCAGGCGACGACGACGCTGCCCTTGGCGTTCTGGAGAGACGTCGCCCTTTCCCTCGCATCCGCTGAGCGGCCCGAGACCAGAAGGGCAAGCCCCCGATAGGTCGCGACCCATGTCAGCCGCACTAGTATGACGGTCGCGAGGACGGCGAGCGCGATCCAGGCGTAACCGACGCGCTGCGCGGCGTCGAACCCCTCGAGGATCGGCCGCAACTGCAGCCCGACCAGCACGAAGGCGAGAACCTGGAGCACGAAGACGGTCGTCTCCCAGACCGCATAGGACGGGATGCGCAGCCGCGCGCTGGTCACGGCCGGAGCGGTCCGCGCGAGCATGATACCGTAGACGACGACGGTGATGATCCCGGACAGATGCAGCCGTTCCGCCAGGATCCAGACGCCGAAGGTCGTGATGAACTGCACGATGATGGCACTTGAGATATCCCGGAACAGCACGAGCAGCCGCACGGCGGCGAGGCCGAGCAGCGCACCGAGAACGATGCTGCCGACCGTGACGAGCGCGAAGGCCGGCAAGGCGCTCGCCGCGCTGAAACTGCCGGCTGCGACCGCCCCCACCGCCAGGCGGTAGATCAGCAGCGCGGTCGCGTCGTTCAGCAGGCTCTCGCCTTCGAGGATCACGACGATGCGGTGCGGCGGTCGCACCCTGCGCAGGATCGCCGTCGCGGCGACGGCGTCGGGCGGCGCGACGATCGCGCCCAGCGCGATCGCGGCGGCCCAGGGCAGGTCCGGCGCGAACCAGCGCGCCACGATGGCGACGACGGCCGTCGTGACGCCGACTGCGATGAAGACCAGGCTGGATACCGGCAGCCAGTTCCGGCGCAGATCGCGCGGCGAGCTGTCGAACGCCGCATCAAGCAGGATCGGCGCGACAAAGAGGGCCAGAACCAGCTCCGGATCCAGCGTGATGCGCGGCGCGTTGGGAATCAGGGCGAGAGCCGTCCCGCCGATGGCGAGCACGACCGGATACGGGATGCCGACCCGTCGCGACGCCGCCGCGAGGATGACGGCCCCGAACATGATGGCGAGGAGCGACTCGAACAGAACCATGCCCTGCGAGTGTATCGCCGATTGCTGCGGTGTCGACAGACGTCGCAGCAATGACGGACCGACGCGCGCAGGCGGACATGAACTGCACTATGACTGTCAGGCTACCGGCAAGGCAGCGGCAGTCGCCGGCCGGATCGACGGCAGCCTTCCATCACGGCCTGCATGTCGACCTCGGCTTCGGCAGGCGCGCCGTGCTCGGCCGCCGCCCTCAAACAGGAGAGCCGCCTCAGTCTCGCGATCTTGAATAGCCATGCGAACCGCCGTCATTCTCCAAGCCGGCGATTTCATCCTTCCCTCGATCAAGCCTGGTCGCCAGAATCTCCCGCGAGTGCTCGCCCAATGCTGGCGGCGGGGTTCGGATGGGCAAGCGTTCGCCGTCGAAACGCCATGGCGGCGCCAGGACATGGGTCAGCCCCGCCTTGAAATGTGGGAAGGCCTGGACCATCCCGGCTGCGCCAGTCCGCTGCGAGGTCAATGCCTCCGTCAGCCCCAGCACTTCGCCGCAGGGGATACCGGCCTGCGCCAGCGCGGTGAGAAGATCGCTGCGATTGCGCGCTTTCAGCTCTGCTGCAAGAATCGACAGCAGCTCCGCGCGGTTGATCGAGCGCTGGAGATTGGTCGCGAAGCGCGGATCCTCCGCGAGATCCGGCCGGCCGATGGCATCGCGGCAGAAGCGTGCGAATTGGGCATTGTTGCCGATGGTGATGACCAATGGGCCGTCGGCCGCCTCGAAGACGCCATAGGGCACGATCGAGGGATGACTGTTGCCGTATTTCGGTGGATCCTCGCCTTTTTGCAGCGCTTCGAGCCCGTAATAGGACGTGAGGGTCAGGCCGGAATCGTAGAGCGAGAGCTGGATATGGCGGCCGAGGCCGGTGCGTCCGCGCTGCACCAGCGCCGCCAGGATCGCTTGCGCGGCCGACATGCCGGTGAAGAGGTCGACGACGGCGACGCCTAACTTCAGCGGCCCCTGCCCAGCCTCGCCATTCATCGCCATCAGCCCGGATTCGCCCTGGATGACGAGGTCGTAGCCGGGCCGCCCGGCTTCCGGGCCATGGGCGTCGTAGCCGCCGATCGAGCAATAGATCAGCCCCGGATTCAACGCCTTGAGCGCCTCGTAGCCGAGGCCGAGACGTTCCGCGCCGCCCGTCTTGAAATTCTGGATCAGGACGTCGCTGTCACATGCGAGGTCGCGGGCGACGGCCTGCCCGGCCGAACTCTGGAGGTCGAGGCCGAGCGAGCGCTTGTTCCGGTTGACGCTGTTGAAATAGGTGGTCCCGCTTTCGCTGACCCGCAGGCCCCAGTCGCGCGTATCGTCGCCGCGCTCGGGGTGCTCGACCTTGACGACGTCGGCGCCGAGATCGCCGAGGACCATGCCGCTCAGCGGCCCGGCGAGAACCCGCGAGAGATCGAGGACCTTAATACCGGCGAGGGGCAGGTCGTCATTCATGCGCAACCCTTTCCGGAAGAGACCAGATCCGCGGCCGGTCGGCTCCTGGCTGCTTGCCGACGCAGCCAGCACCTTCGCATCGATGTTAGACTCGCTCGATCGCGACCGCGATGCCCTGACCGACGCCGATGCACATCGTCGCCAGCGCGCGCTTCTTAGCCGTGAGCGACAGTTCGAGCGCGGCGGTGCCGGTGATGCGGGCGCCGGACATGCCGAGCGGGTGGCCGAGCGCGATCGCCCCGCCATTCGGGTTCACATGCGCGCCGTCCTCGGCGATACCGAGCTCGCGCAGCACCGCGATGCCCTGCGAGGCGAAGGCCTCGTTCAGCTCGACGATGTCGAAATCAGCAGGCTTCAGGCCGAGCCGCTCGCAGAGCTTTCGCGTCGCCGGGATCGGCCCGAGCCCCATCACGCGCGGCGCGATGCCGCCGGTCGCCCCGCCCAGAATGCGCGCGATCGGCGTCAGCCCGTATTTCGTGGCCGCCTTCTCCGAGGCGATGATCAGCGCCGCGGCGCCGTCATTGACGCCGGACGCATTGCCGGCGGTGACCGTGCCGCCTTCCTTGCGGAAGGGTGTGCCGAGCTTGGCGAGCTTCTCCAAAGTGGTGTCGCCGCGCGGATGCTCGTCGCTCTCAACGCGAATGGGGTCGCCCTTGCGCTGCGGGATCAGCACCGGGACGATCTCCTTGGCCAAGCGGCCGTTCTGCTGGGCGGCAACCGCCTTGAGCTGTGAGCGCAGCGCGAAGGCGTCCTGGTCGGCCCGGCTGACATGGCAGTCGGCGGCGACGTTCTCGCCGGTCTCCGGCATGGAATCGACCCCGTACTGCGCCTTCATCAGCGGATTGACGAAGCGCCAGCCGATCGTGGTGTCGTGGATCTCGGCATGGCGGGAGAAGGCGCTGTCGGCCTTGGGCATGACGAAGGGCGCGCGCGACATGCTCTCGACACCGCCGGCGATCATCAGTTCGGCCTCGCCGGCCTTGATCGCGCGCGCGGCGGCGATGACGGCATCCATGCCGGAGCCGCAGAGCCGGTTGATCGTCGTGCCCGGCACCTCCTTGGGCAGGCAGGCGAGCAGCAGCGACATGCGCGCGACATTGCGGTTATCCTCGCCCGCCTGGTTGGCGCAGCCATAGATCACGTCGTCGACCGCGCCGAAATCGACGCCGGGATGGCGCTCGACCAGCGCCTTCAGCGGCACCGCTCCCAGATCGTCCGCCCGAACCGACGACAGCGAGCCGCCGAAACGACCGATCGGCGTGCGGACATAGGCGCAGATGAAGGCTTCGGTCATTCCGGTCATCCCTGTTTTTCGCTGGCGCGCGTGTCCCGCGTCGCTCATGCGCTCTGGAGGTTCATGTCCTTGCGGATTGCCGCAGCGATGGCGGCGAGCTTCGGCCCGACGCTGTCCCGCAGCAACTCGGGCGGCAGCAGCCCGGCGGGGCCGCCACAGTTCAAGGAGAAGCTGAGCGGCCCCGAGCCGAGCACGAGCGGCACGCCGACGGCATTGACGCCCGGCTTCCAGTCCCCGAGCGAGAGCACGAAGCCATGCGCTTCATAATCGGACTCGGCCGTCTCGACGGACTTGCGCAGCGATCCCCGCCCCCCTTTTTGCGCGAGGGCATCCAGCAACAGCGTGCGTTCGGGCGACGGCAGGGCGACGAGATAGGCCCGGCCCATGGCCGATGTCGCGAGGCTGATATGCGAGCCGACCTCGATACCGATATGCAGCGGGCTGTCGCCGCGACAGTGCTCGATATAGATCATGCCTGGGCCGTCGCGGGCACCGAGCGCGACCGAGACTCCCGTCTCGTCGGCGAGCTTCTGCATATAGGGCCGCGCCACATCACGGACGGCAAACCCACCAAGCGCACTGAAGCCGAGCGACAGCGCCCTGATCGAAAGCCGATAGCTCGCCGTATCGCGCTCGTAGGAGAGAAAGCCCAGGCTCGCCAACGTATAGGTCAGGCGAGAAATCGTCGGCTTCGGCAACCCGGTGCGGCGCGCGAGCTCCTGATTGCCGAGCCGGTGTTCGCCGGGCCGGAACGCCTGCAGCACCTCAAGTCCACGCGCCAGAGCCGTGACGAACTGCTCTTCCTTGACCGCCGGAGCGCCGGGTTCCCCCGCGAGGGCGACCTCGCGCTTTCTCATGCTCGCTCCCCGCGGACCGACCGCCCAGGAATGGGCCGCTTCCACCGGGGCGGCAGCATGGAGCCCAGGTCTCGCCAGTTGTCCGATCGACGGGAGCAAAGAGAGGGGCAAAGCATTTCTTATTTCGTATTCCAAAATAATATTTCGGACATTGACAGTCTTTCTAGCGGATGCAAATGACGCAGACAACGCCAGAATTTAATTTTGGGATGCGAAATAATGGCGCTCGATCAGGACGTTTTCGATCTGCTGCTGGACACCGTGGCCCGCTTCGTCGCCGAACGACTGCGGCCCCTGGAGGACGAGGTCGCCGAGACCGACCAGGTGCCCGCGGGCATCATGGACGAGATGCGCAATCTCGGCCTGTTCGGCCTGTCGATTCCGCAGGATTATGGCGGGCTCGGCTTGAACATGGCCGAAGAGGTCCAGGTTGCCTTTCGGCTCGGCGGGACATCGCCGGCCTTCCGCTCGCTGATCGGCACCAATAACGGCATCGGCTCGCAGGGGATCGTCATCGACGGCACGGAGGAGCAGCGGCGGAGCTGGCTGCCCCGGCTGGCTTCGGGCGAGATCATCGGCTCCTTCTGCCTGACCGAGCCGGAAGCCGGCTCCGACGCCGGGTCGTTGCGCACGATCGCGCGCCGCGAGGGCGACGACTACCTCATCCGCGGCACGAAGCGCTTCATCACCAATGCACCCGAGGCCGGCCTCTTCACCGTCTTCGCCCGCAGCGATCTCGACAGCCGCGACGCGCGCGGCGTCTCCGCCTTCCTGGTCGAGGCGACGGCGCCCGGTATCACGCTCGGCGCCAACGACCGCAAGATGGGGCAGAAGGGCACCCACACTTGCGACGTGAACTTCGACGATGTCCGCGTGCCGGCGGCGAATATCATCGGCGGTGCGGCGCGGCTCGGCCAGGGCTTCAAGACCGCGATGAAGGTCCTCGATCGCGGCCGCCTCCATATCAGCGCGGTCTGCGTTGGCGTCGCCGAGCGGCTGATCGCCGACAGCCTGCGCTACGCCATGGAGCGCCGGCAGTTCGGCCAGCCGATCGCCGAATTTCAGCTCGTCCAGGCGATGCTCGCCGACATGAAGACCGAAGCCTATGCCGCCCGCTGCATGGTCGAGGAAACCGCGCGGCGCAAGGATCGTGGCGCCGAAGTCTCCACCGAGGCGGCCTGCTGCAAGATGTTCGCGAGCGAGATGGTCGGCCGTGTCGCGGACCGGGCGGTCCAGATCCATGGCGGCGCCGGCTATGTCGCGGATTTCGGCATCGAGCGTTTCTACCGCGACGTCCGGCTGTTCCGGATCTACGAGGGGACGACGCAAATCCAGCAGCTCGTCATCGCGCGCAACATGATCCGCAACGCGCGCTGATCGCAGATGACCCCGGCGCTCCATGCCACCGTGCAAGCCCCGATCAGGCCGTCCGAAACGCCTTCCGACAGGCTCTGCGGCGAGCTGACCCCGGCCGCCACGGAACCTTGATGTCGCGTTCAGGAGAGCCAAGCCGGCCATTCTAGGCTGCGCATTCGGCGCCGGCTGGCGTCTCCGTCCCAGGTTCGGGCCGGGCCGGGCGATCGCTCCAGAGAGTGATTGCGCTGCAGGGGCTGCCGAGCGAAAACGGGAAACCGGATAAGGGAATCGTTTTACGGGGCTGCCGCCTGCGGCCTGGAAGGTCAGATGGTCACACGCGCCGAATTGGCATCGGGGGTGGAACGGGCGTTCCTCGATCACGGCTATCAGTATCTGACGATGTCCGCGCTCGCCGATGCCATCGATGTGACGCGACGGACGGTCTACAACTATTTCGGCTCGAAGGAGGAAGCGTTCCGGTTCCTCATCGAGGATGCCAATGCCCGCGCGGTGGCCGCCGGGCTGACAGCCGGCCGTGCATGCCTCGATCAGGGGCAGGATGTCGTCGAGATTTTCGCCACGATCCTCGATGTCCGCTACGGCGACAACCGCCGCCGCGTCGGCAAATCACCGCATGCCGTCGAGATCAACGACCAGGCCTTCCGCCGCTGCCGCGATCTCATGATCGCCTCCGCCATCGCCTTCCAGGTAGAGCTCGCCGCTTTCATCAGGGAACTGGAAGCTGCCCGGAGGCTTCGGCTCAAGCCGGAGGTTGATGCCGATAGCCTGGCGCAACTGCTCGCCGATGGCGCGCGCGGGACCAATCAGAGCCTGCCGCCCGCCGATCCCGAGACGCTCAAGCTGCGCTATCGCGCCATGGTCGGCGCGATCCTGTACGGGGCCGCGGCCCAACCCTGATCCCCGACCCCGCCGCCCCTGTCCGGCTTAGGCCGTCGAGCCTCGGCACCGAACGGCGACCTGCTCAGATCATTGGTCGCGGCATCGGATTCCCACGACCTGAACATCCGCGTGAGGAGCGTTTCCCGGCAGTGAAGCATCGCCGCTCGCCGATTCCGCGCTTCTCAAATTCATCAGAATTGTGCAATCTGGTCTCGCACTGACGTCGCGGACAAGCGCGCATCAGGGGAGTGGAGCGGGCATGGCGACGATGGAAGACCGGATTGCGCATCTGCTCGCGCACCGGGACTTCGATGATGTCGCCCATGGCCTCGCAAGCGGTTTCCTCGCCGTACAGGAAGCCGCACCTCGATTGGCCTCGCTGTTTTCCACGCAGCAGCGCTGGCTGATGTCGCATGTGGCTCTGGCGCGCTATTTCCATGCGGTGCGAGCGGGCAGGCCGGGCCTGTCCCGGCGTGAATTCCTCGACGACCTCCAGCCTTTCGCGTTGTCGAGCCGCAATACGGCGGCGGCCTTCTTCGACGAAGTTCTCCATTACGGCATCGTCCACCCGGCTGCGGCAGCCGGCTGGGCAAGCGACCTCGTCGTTCCCGCACCCGCGACGCTATCAGCCCTGGCGGAATGGTTCGCAATCCATCTCGGCGCGCTCGACAGGCTCGACAGCGGCGGCAGGCTCGCGCGCTTGCGTCAGGACCAGGAGCCATTGCTCGCCACCCTGCAACCGCTGGTCGCGGCCGCGCTGCTCGGCAACACCACGATCCGGACGCTTCCGCCAAGCTACGCGATCTTCGCCTTGATCGATGACGGCGGCAGCCTGATGGACCGCCTCATCGCCGGGCTCGATATCGCCGCGCCACCGCAGGCGCGCGCGCCGACGCATATCACCTCCATCTCAGCGCTGGCCCGGGGGCTCGGCCTCTCGCGCACCCATGCCGGCCGAACCATCGCCGCCGCAGCCGCGATCGGCGCACTCGGCTGGGATGGAGCCCCCGGCCGATCCAGGCTCTGGCTCTCCCGGACGTTCCGCAACGAATACGCGCGGGTGCAGGCCACCAAGCTGGCCATCATCGCGGACGCCTTCAGCACGGCGACCGTAAGAGCCGATGATGCATCGGCCAGTCCGCCTCGCTGACGGCGAAAGCGCACCGTCGCGGACCTGGTCAGGGGCGCTCGCCGAGCAGGGTGAAATTCGCCAGGCTGATCAGGTGGGCGTGGATCGGCACGAGATAGCCTTTGCGCCGCAGGTCGAGCCAGGTCTCGCCGGGCAGCGCGTTGAGCCGCTCCTCCGAGATCGCGGAAAAGCCGCTATAGCTCGAGGTCGCGCCGTCGGCGGCGCGGATATCGATATTGATCGTCTGGAACAGGTCGAGCGCCTTCAACTCGGCGGTGAAGGCTGCCGTCGCCTTCGCGGCTTCCGCATATTCGGCGACGAAGCCGATGACGCGCTGCAAGGCTTCCGCCGGTTCGCCGTCTTCCCCGAAGAGCCGCTCTCCGGCATCGGCCTGGAGCCCCGCATAGCCGCCATCGACGCAGATGATCTGCTGCTCGGCGGAAACGTCGCCCCCGATGAAGGGATAGCGCCGCAGATAGGCCGGCGCGTGATGGCCGCGCCAGCGCCCCTCGCCGTCGACGAAGCGGCTTTCGCCCGGCCGCATCCCGACCATGAAGAGCGGCGAGAAGGTGCCGCCCTCGTCCAGGAACAGGATCGGCATGTCGCGGCAGCCGGGCACGAATTCCGCCGTCAGAGCCGGCAGGACATGGGCCTGGGCCGCGAAGGCATAGGGCTTGTCGACGGCCGCCAGGCGCGCTTCGCGATGCGTGTTCCGGTCGAGTGCTGCGATGCTGGAATAGAAAAGCGGCAGAGGGGCCATGGTCTCGTCCTGCTGGCGATGGCTTGGTGTCAGATGGTCTTGCGCAGCGTCAGGCGGAAATAGAGCTCCGCATCGCGCTGGAGCGCGGAAACCCGCTCGAGCGGGCGCCCGATTCCGCCCTCCAGCGTCGCCCAGTCCAATGGCCGCCAGATCAGCCCGGCACCGATCGACGTGGCGCGCGCCGTCAGGTTGGGATTGGCATAGGTCCGGCCGTGGTCGAGGAAGGCGAAGGCCTCGAACTGCTTCAGGACGTCCGGCAAGGTGTAGTGGAGCTCGGCCTGGCCGTAGAAGCCTGAATTGCCGAAAGCCGCGCCGATCGGATAGCCGCGCACCGTTGTCGGACCGCCGATCTGGAAGATCTGGTCGCCCGGAAGCTGCGTCTCGCCGGTATATTGCCAGGCGCCGACCAGCGTGCCGTAGACGTCGTCGCCGATGCGCCAGACCGAAGCCGTGTTGCCGGTCCAGACCGTGTAGTTCCGCCGCGTATCGGCCAGCATATCGTGATGGGCGATCTGCCCCCAGTTCACCGTGGAGGAATGGTTCAGGCTGGCAAGGTTGACGTTCAGCGCCGCGCCCACGCTGGCCCGGGTGTAGCGGGTATCGACGGTGGTGAAGTCGAGCTGCTTGCTGCGTCCCGCTCCGAAGCCCGCCGCGCCCGTTGCCTGCAGGAGAACCGACTCGGTCGCGAAGATCGGCTGCGACAGGGTCAGCGACGCGCTTTCCGACACGCCCTCCGGCCGCAATTCGCGGATCGCGCCGTTGACGATGTGATAGCCCGAGCGCGTGAAGCTGACGCCGAGCCTTGTGCCCCAGGGCGAGACCGGCAGCGTATAGCTGCCGGTGCCGACGATGCTGCCGCGGGCGCGCGAGCCGTAGAAGACCAGCCGATCGTCGATGCCGAGCAGGTTGCTGTGCTTCAGGAAGAGCGTGCCCTGGTAGCGACCCGTCGAGAGCACGCCCTGATTGTCGAAGGCGATCTGGGCGAGGTTGCGCGGCGCTTCCGTCAGGGCGAGATCGAGATCGGTGAGGCCGAAGCTGGCGCCGGCATTGAGCTGCGCCCGGATCTGCGCCTCGTTGAGCCGGTTGAAGATCGAGACGGCACGGTTGAGCTCAGGCGTGTCGACCACCTCCCCTTCGGTGACCGGCACTTGCGAGCGGACATACCAGGGCCAGCTCTGGACCGTGCCAGAGACCGAAACCTTGCCGACCCGTCCCTCGACGAGGTTGATCTTGAGCACGCCGCCGGTCAGCTTCTGCGGGGGCAGCACGGCGCTGGCCGTGATCTGGCCCTTCCCGGCATAGAGATCGTTGACCGCCTGCAGGATCTTGCCGATCTCCGCGAGATCGACCTTGCGCCCGACATAGCGCGACCGGATGGCACCGAGTTCGGCCGCATCGAGAAAGCGCGAAGCATCGAAATCGATGCGCGTCAGCACGACGCTCGCGCCGCCGGCCGGGAATTCGAGCCGCGGACCGGCCGGCGCCGCGACGACGCCGGGGCCGCTCTGGCGCTGCGGGGCGGTGCGGCGCTCGATCTCCAGCCGCTGGCGCTCGGCCTCGTTCTCGATCGTGCGCGAGACGATCTGGGCGGACGCGGAGCCGGCTGCGCAAGCCAGCAGAATGACCCAACCGAGGCGCCAGGCAGCGCGCCGTGACCGCCTCAAGGCCGATCCTCCGTCTCATCCAGATTGACCGGCGGTTGGCCGGGCTTCATCGAAGCCACGAAATCGAGGGGCTGCCCCGAGGGAACGCCGCGCCAGCCGCCCGTGCCGGCCCAGAAGCTGCGCCAGTTTCCGCCCGTGCCGAAGCTGAAGCCGCTGCCGGCGACATCCCCCGCAGCATCGTTCAGTAGGGCACCCAGCCGTGGCAGGTCGCGCGTCAGCGAGGTTCCAGCCGAGGGCGGGATATCGACCGCGTCGGCGTCGAAGCGAATGATATAGGCGTTCGTCATCAGCTTCGCCCCGTTCAGATCGAGATAGAACGGGCGTCCCCTTGCATAGAGCTGCACGTCATAGGCGAAATCCGGCGCCAGCGTGCGGTTGTTGGTGAGGACCGTCATCGACGGTGTCTCGATCACGAACGCTCCCGGAATGAAGGCCTCCGCAATCCCGATCTTGCCCGCGGTCGTGATCAGAGTGCCGTCGGCCGCAGCGATACGGCTCGCCAGAATCTCGCCTGCCTGGACGTTCAGATCGACCCGATCGGCGCTGCGGTCGCGGAAGCCGGTGATATCGAGCGCCAGCGGCAGGCCGCCGCCCGGGAAGTGAGCGATATCGGCCGTAATCTGCGTGCCCGTGATGACGATGCTCTCGCCGGCGCTGAAGCGGCCGAGCCGAACCCTATCCGGAGCGCCCGCGACGAGCCGGCGCGACGCGCCGTCGACGATCCTGATCGAGCCCTGGCCGCTGCGCCCGGCCAGGAAGGCCAGCGTATCGCGTGCCGTGATCGTCCCGCCCTCGATGTCGCCTGCGGCCATGAGCACGGCCGAGCCGCCGGCATCGATGCTCGACGCAACCACGCCTGCCTGGTTCGAGAGCAGGCGGATATTCCCGCCGGCCAGAAGCGTTCCGATCGTTACGGCCCCAACCGCTTCGGCATCGACATTCCCAGCGCTCGTCAGGGCTGTCGCCGAGACCGTGCCCGCCGTCGACCGGATGGAAAGATCTCCCCCGGCACGGGCCGTGCCGAGGAGGATCGCCCCCGAAGCGCGCAACCCGAGCGTTCCGCCAGCCATCATGCCGGCGATGTCGAGCGTGCCCGCATGCGTGGAGACGTCTGCCGCCCCGCCGGCCGTCAGGCTGGTCGTGACCGAGATCGGCCCCGCCGCCGTCAGCGTGGCCCCGCCCGCCGCGTCGATCGTGCCGGCGGTGATCCCGGCCGTGCTGGAGACCGCCGAGAACGCGCCAGACGTGGTCGTCGCGCTGGTCAGGCCGATCAACCCGGTCGCTTCGAGCGAGGTCGCGCCGCCTGCGGTGAGGCTCGCCAAGGTCAGTGCACCACTCTGCGCCGTCATATCGGCCGTGCCGCCGGCGAGGGCATTGCCGGTCACCCCGATCGAGGTCGCCGCCGTCAGTGCGAGATTGCCCGCGACATCGAGGCCGGCCAGCGACAGGTTCGCGCCCGTCGAGGTCACGCGGAAGTCGCCAGCGGTCGTCCTGGCATCGCCCAGCGTGATCGCGCCCGGAGCCGAGAGCGCCGAGCTCGCGCCAACGGTCAGGCGGGCGATGTCGAGCGTGCCCGTCTGCGTGGAGACCTCCGCCGCACCGCCGGCCGTCAGGCTGGTGGTGACTGAGATGGGCCCTGCCGCCCTCAGCGTGGCCGCGCCCGCCGCGTCGATCGTGCCGACCGTGACCCCGGCCGTGCTGGAGGCTGCCGAGAACGTGCCCGCCGTCGCCGTCGCGCTGGTCAGGCTGATCAACCCGGTCGCTTCGAGCGCGGTCGCACCGCCTGCGGTCAGGTTCGTCAGCGTCAGGGTACCGTTCTGCGCCGTCACATCGGCCGCGCCGCCCGCGAGAGCTGTGCCGGCGACCTCGATCGAGGTCACCGCCGTCAGTGCAAGATTGCCCGCGACATCGAGGCCGGCCAGCGACAGGTTCGCACCCGTCGAGGTCACGTTGAGGTCGCCGGCGGTCGTCCTGGCGTCGCCCAGCGTGATCGCGCCCGGAGCCGAGAGCATCGCGCTTGCACCGACCGTCAGCCGGGCGATGTCGAGCGTGCCCGCATGCGTGGAGGCATCCGCCGCCCCGCCGGCCGTCAGGCTGGTGGTGACCGAGATCGACCCTGCCGCCCTCAGCGTGGCCGCGCCCGCCGCGTCGATCGTGCCGACCGTGATCCCGGCCGCGCTGGAGACCGCCGAGAACGCGCCGGATGTGGTCGTCGCGCTGGTCAGACTGATCAACCCGGTCGCTTCGAGCGCGGTCGCGCCGCCAGCGGTGAGGCTCGCCAAGGTCAGTGCACCACTCTGCGCCGCCATATCGACCGTGCCGCCGGCGAGGGCAGTGCCGGTCACCCCGATCGAGGTCGCGGCGGTGAGGTTCAGATTGCCCGCGACATCGAGGCCGGCCAGCGACAGGTTCGCGCCCGTCGAGGTTACGCTGAGGTCGCCAGCCGTCGTCCTGGTGTCCCCCAGCGTGATCGCGCCCGGAGCCGAGAGCGTCGCGCTTGCGCCGACGGTCAGGCGAGCGATGTCGAGCGTGCCCGCATGCGTGGATACATCCGCCGCCCCGCCGGCCGTCAGGCTGGTCGTGACCGAGATCGCGCCGGCGGCCGTCAGCGTGGCCCCGCCCGCCGCGTCGATCGTGCCGGCCGTGATACCGGCCGCGCTGGAGACCGCCGAGAACGCGCCAGACCTAGTCGTCGCGCTGGCCAGGCTGATCAGCCCGGTCGCTTCGAGCGCGGTCGCACCGCCTGCGGTCAGGTTCGTCAGCGTCAGCGTCCCGGCCGTGGTCGACAGAGCTGCCCCTCCGGCCGTCGTTGCGGTATCGACCGCCAGGTTGCCGCCGGCGACGAGATTGGCTGCCCCGGCATCGGCCAGCAGGCTCGTGACATGCGTCGCTCCCGACGAGGCGAGATGGATGTCGCCGCCGAGGCTATGGGCCGAGAGCGTCGAGGCCGCGAAGGTCAGGGCCGCGGCCGTGCTGCCGAGATCGACGCCGGCCTGAAGAGCGATCGCGCCGCCGGTACTGCCGGCGTCCAGCAGCGTTCCCGCATCGCCGTTAGCGAGGATCGAGCCCGCGGCCGTGATCATGATCGAAGCCGTGCCGGCAGGTGCGGCGAGCGCGCTCGCGATATGGCCGAGCTTGATATCGCCCCCGGAAGCAAGGCTCGCCCGGCCCGCCGCCTGGATGTCGATGCCGTTGCTCATGACGATCCTGGCGCCGCTCAGCGCGATCGCGCCGGCCGAGGAGCGCAGCGCGCCGAGGACATCGATCTCGCCGTCGGCCGTGGCCGTGAGACCATTCGCGGCGCTGATGGCGCCCAGCCGCAACGCGCTCGGCGACTGGCCGGAAATCGTCGGCGCCGCGAGCCAAGCCTCACCGCCGATCTGGCCCGACACCGACCCGCTGGCCGCGGTCTGCAGGCCGAGCGCCGCGGAGGCCGAACCGACATTGCCGGTGGCGTTGAGCTGGACGGAACTCGCCGAGATCGCGATGCCCGGCAGATAGCCCTGGATGCCACCGCTGCGCGCCGTCAGCGACGCCGTGCCCGAGGCGAAGATGCGGCCGATCTCGGCATTGCCGGCATTGGCGACGAGATAGGCATCGCCCGCAGCGGCCGAGGCGGAGACCAGCCTGCCGCCGATCTGGTAGGTCAAAGGCGTCGCCGCCGAACCGATGCCGCCGCCGCCCGCGGCCAGCACGAGGTCGCCGCCGCTCTGGATCTGGACAGGGTTGCGCGGCGTCGTCCCGTCGGCCTGCGTGCCGACGACGATGCCTTGCGGCGCCTGGAGGTTGATCGTGCCGGTCGCCGAGATCTGCCCGATCGTCAGCGTTCCGCCGGCCGCCCGCGGCGTGCCGGACGACTGCACGTTCGTTGTCGCCTGGACATAGGCATCGCCCTGTGCCGAGGCCGAGAAGGTGCCGGTCGCGTTGATGAAGAGCGGCGCGGTCTGCTTCACGTCGACGCGGGTGAGCGTGACGCCGGCGGGCACGTTGCCGAGATCGGTCACCTCGACGAGGCTGCCATCCTGCCTCTGCCCCATGATCTTGACGCTGCCGGCCGTGGTCGCGACGGAGAGAGCGGCAAGCTGTGCGTCGGTGACCGAACCGCTGCGGATCGCGTCCAGCGCCACCTGCATGTCCGGTGCGAGCGAGCCGATGCTGCCGGCGATGTTGAACGTAATATCGTGACCGACGACCAGCGCCGTGCCGTTGCCGACGACGCCGGACGCGGGCTGCAAGGCGGATTTGTTGATCGCCGAGATCAGTTGCCGATCGGTCCAGACGGCATCCCCCGCGATACGGGTCGCAAGGCCGGGAGCAGCATCGGAAGCGGCCGCGCTGAAGCTGAAACCATTGTCCGCCGTCGCCGGATTGAAGCGCGCCTGGCTGGCCCAGCCGCTGCCATAGGCCATCTCGAAGACGCCGGAATAGGCCGCATAGCGCGAAGCCGCGTAGTCCTTCACCTCCTGCGCGCTCGCCGCATGGCCGAGCGCGGCATCGGCGAAGGCCTGGTAGAGCGGGATCGCGCTGTCGCTCAGCGTGAAGACCTTCTGGCTGACGCCGCCGACGGTCTGGGTGCTGAGGCTGCCGTTGCGAACCAGCGCGATGTACAGCCCGTAGCTCTGCGTCACCTGCTTCTCGAAGCTGGCGACGCTGGCCAAAGCCGCGGCATCCGCGCCATCCGCCGAGGTCAGCTTGAGCGAGCGGGAGACCTGCGAGAGCTGGTCGGCGCTGAGCGCCTGCGCGGCGGTCTGGCCGGTCGCGGAGACCAGCCTGCCGGCATTGACGTCGATGCGGACATTGCCCGTCTCGCTTGCGATCTCGCCGACGCGCAGGTCGCCCGAGACCTGGGCGATGCCGATATCGCCGAGAGCGCTGACATTGACGACGCCGTCGACATAGCTGCCGTTCGGCAGCAGCGTCGCAACCGCGCGCATCTTCAGGGGATTGGCGATCGAGCCGATGCTGCCGGTATCGCTGGAGAGCGTGATGTTGCGGCCGATGACATTGGCCGAGGCCGTCACCACCGAGTCCAGGCTGCCCGTGGCGTGCACCCGGATGTCGCCATAGGTGCCGGGCGAGCCATCGGCGCGCAAGGCGGCGATACGCGCGCTGCCGGTGATGTCGAGATTGATGCCGCCGCTCCCGGTGACCGCACTGAGCTGCGCGCCCGAGGTCAGGGTCGTCGTGATCGCCTGCGCGGCGGTGCCGATGGAATCGCGGGCGTTCAGCGTCAGGTTGTTGCTGAGAAGCGAGACGTTCGGCGCCTGGGTGATGCTGCCGGCCGAGGCGGTGATCGTCGTCGAGCCGCTGGGGTTGACGATGTTGCCCTGGAGCAGGACCGAGCTGTTCGAATTGATGTTGACGGTGCCGGCGGCATTGCCGGCGAAGCTGATCCCGAAGCGGTTGTCGGCCTTGACCGAGGCGGTGACCTGCACGAAGGCGCGGGTCACCATCTGGTAGTTCCAGATCGCCTGCCCGGCCCCGGGCTGCGCGACGAAATCGCGATCGCAATGATTGATCGCCTGCCCGTTGCAGCCGCCGTAATGTGCCTCGTTGTTGATGAAATCGAGCTGGCCGCCGGTGATCTCCTGCGTCAGTCCGACGCCGGTCAGGCCCGGTTTGTTGGTGATGCGGCCCGATACGCCCCCGCTCGGCGCCTGCGCATTGCGCGACCACCAGTACATCCAGTCCGCGCCGGGATTGGTGCTCGGCGACTGCGCGTCGACATAGACCCAGGGGTTGCCCGAAGTACCGGAATCGTAGCGCCAGTAGGACACGAGGTCGCGCACCTGCGTGGTCTGCGGCGTCAGGCCCTCCTTCTGGAGCAGGGCTTGCTGCGTCCACTCGTAGCGCGTGCCGGCGACGGGATCGTAGCTGGCCGTGGCGCCGGCAATGAATTCGACCGGGCCGGAGGTCGGCTGGGCGCCGTTCATCGTCTTGTAGACGGCGATGCCGACGCCCGGCGTATAGGCGTAGATCTTCGTGTTCAGACCGGAGGTGATCAGCCTGTCGATGATCGTGATCTTGCTGGTGCTGGCGTTCACGCCGGCGGCGGTGCCGGTATTGATGCGGTTGGTGACGAGGTCGAGCCCCGACTGGTTGTTCACGCTGACATTGCCGAAGCCGCCATTGACCTTGATGTTGCCGAGCGTGTTCGTGCTGATGATCTGGCCGTCGAGCAGCACCGAGCCGCCGCCGGAGGACGCGTTGACATCAGCCATGACCAGGCGATCGTTCACAACGTCGTAGGAGATCGGCACGGCATTCGGTGCCGACCAGCCGCCGCCGAAGATGCTGGAGAAGCTGAGCGTGGTATTGCCGTCGCTGAGCCATTGCTGGCGGTTGCTGCGCAGGATGCTGCCGACATTCCCGCCGATCGTGCCCTGCCAGTCGGTGATCCGGCCGGCCTCGATCGAGGCGTTGATGTTGATCGTGGTCGCCTTGATCGCGACCTGGGAGCCGTAGATCTTGGTGCCGCCGCCGGCGGCGGCCGGGTTGCTCTCGCGGTAGACCTGCCGGTCCGGGATGACCATGAAGCGGATATCGTTGCCCATGTCGTAGCCGCCGGTGCAGGCATAGCCGGCATCGCCGATATAGCCGATGCAGTTGCCGTAGAACTGCATCGAGAAATTGCGCCGTGTGCCCTCGTCCTGCTTGCCGTAGAGGAAGTAGTTCAGGTTGGTCGCGCCCTGGCCGTAAGCGAGCGCATTGGCGGCGGCAAAGACCGCCTCGTCGACATTGAGCGCGTCGCCCGGCCCGCCGCCGGGATAGTAGATGGCGCCGGCATACTCCGCCTGCGGCGTCGCGCCGGCATTGTACATGCCGTTCGGCCCGTTCGAGGAGACCACGACCGCGCCGTTCGGCACGGTCGTGTTGAACTGCAGCGCGTCGATACGCTGGCCGGAGAAGCCGAAGGACCCCTGCGTGTTGTTGAGCGAGACCACGCCGGCGAGATTGGTGATATCGCCTGATATCAGCAGCCCCGGCCCCTTGCCGCTGGCATCGAGAGCGCCGGTATAGCTGTTGTCGATGGTGATGACCGGCGTGGCGTCGGGATTGGTATGGCGCGTCAGCGAGCCGCTGGAGCCGATGATCTGGCCGCCCGTCGTCTCCGGAATATAGGCGCCGCCGTCGAGGATGAGATAGGCGTTGCTGCGGTTGATGACGGTGATCGAAGGGCCGCCATTCGCCGTCAGCGTGCCGTTGCCCTCGACCCTGCTGCCGTTGACGCGGACATTGCCGCCTGCGGCATAGAGCTGGCTGAGACGCACCGCCTTGACCGGCGACGCATTGACGCCGGAGATCAGCGTGCCCGCGACCGTGGGGTCGTAATTCGCATTGATATAGGCGATCGTGTCGAAAGCCGGGTTGTAGCCGGCGGTGACCGGCGCGCCGCTGATGAAGCGGATGGTCGGCGTGTCGTTGGGGCCGCATTGCACGGAAGCTGTGGGCCCGCAGCCGATCTCGATGCGCTGGGTGTTGTAGATGCCGGCGGTCGCCGTGCCGTTCATCACCAGCGTCGAGCTCGACGAGAAGCCAGGGCTGCTCGTCCCGGAGGTCACCGGAATGAAATAGAGCTGGTAGCCATGGCCGGTGCCGTCGGCCTGGGCACTGAGCAGCCCGTCATAGGCGCCGAGGCCGACATTCTGGGCGCTGGAGATCGTGGCGCCGGAATCGATCTGGACCTTGGCGTGGTTCTGCAGATCGGTCGAGGCATCGGCGGCCGGAACCGCGATGATGCCGCGGACATAGCCGAGCGCGGTCGCCATGCCCGTGAGGCTGTTGAGGCGCAGGCCCGATCCGTCGCGGCCGGCCACCACATTCACATCGGCGAGCCCGATCAGGGACGAATTCGCGCCCACCTTGACGTCGTTGTCGGTGACGATCCTGACCTCGGCATTGGCGGCGCCGACCGTGGCCACGCCATAGGTGTTCACATAGGCGTTCGCGCGCACCAGCGCGGTCGTGTAGGTGCCGATATTGATCGCGCCGAACGAGCTCAGGGCGTCGTTACTGCCGAGCGTAACCTCATTGTCGACATGGGCGCCGTAATGCGTGGTGACGCCAGCTCCCTGCAGCAGGCCGCCGGTGGTCAGGGAGGCCGTGTCGTCGGCCGTCAGCTCGGTCCAGGCCTGGAGCAGCATCGGCCCCGGCGCCGCCGTCGGGCTCCTGCCCGCGGCGATCCCGACATTGTCGCCGAGGAGGACCTTCGAGGTGCCGGTAATATCGGTGATCGAGGTCGCGCCGGCCCCGTTGATGCCGCCACCAGCGGCCGCCTGCACGGTGTCGCCGAGGTCGAGCTGCGTGAACGCGTTGCGGCTGGTGATCGCGACCGCTTGCAGGCAGCTCGACAGGTAGCAGCCGGCCGTATCCGGGCCGGTCGCGGTGATGCGGCTGCCCGCGCCCAGCGAGGTAAGCACGTCGACGACCGCGTCGTGGCGCCCGAGCGCCGCGCTGGCGCCCACGGCCGAGGCCTGCAAGCTGTCGATCAGCGCCGCATAGCGATCGTCATGGCTCGCGGCGAGCGTGACGAGGCCGGTGTTGATCACCGCATTCTCGCCGATCGAGGTCGTCACGGTGGCGGTATTCCCGGTCCTCCCCTCCGCGCCCGAGCCGGCATAGAGCCCGCCGCTTCCGGCCTTGGCATGCGCGATCTGCGTGTCGTTGCCGCTTGCGGAGAGCGAGAAGCTGCCGGCGCCGCTCGCCGCCATGGTGGCGCCGTTGCCGAGCGAGGCCAGCGTGGTGGTGTCGCTGTCGGCCTTGGCCTTGACCGAGCCGATGGCTGCGGTGCCGGCGGCGGTGATCCCGGTCGCGGTCGCCGTCTGGACCGTGGTGTTGCTGGCGGTGATCGTGACGGTCCCCGTCGGCAGGCGAACATAGTTGCCGACCGATGCCGTCACCGAGGCCGTGTTGTGGGCCTGCGCATCGGTGCCAGTCGCGGCGACGTAATAGGCGCCGGAACCGGCGATCGCCGAGGCGGCGGCGGAGGTGCCGCCGCGGTCGAAATCGCCGGTCGTATCAGGCAATTCCGAGGCATCGCCGACCGGCGTGCCGAAGACCGAGCCTGTCGCGAGGACGGAGAGCCTGCCGGCGGAGAACTGGCTCGCCGGGAGGCTGGCATTGTCTTCGATGGCGGCGCGCACCGTCGGCGCGGCCGTGGCATTGGCGACCGCGACGCCAACGGCGAGGCCACCGGCCACCGCAGCGCCCTTGGCGAAGGCCTTGGCGTCCGGCGAGGCCGTGGCCGCGACGGTGATGGTGCCTGTCCCGACATTCGCGCGGGCGCTGGCACCGATCGTGGCGGAGACGGTCGTGTTGTCGTCGGCGTCGGCATCGGCGCCTGCGCCGGCCGCGAGCAGCCCGCCCACGCCAGCGACGGCCGCGGCATGGGCCGCGCCCGTGCTGGTCGCATTGATCGACAGGCCGGTGCCGGTGAAATTCGAGCCCGCCAGATAGCTGGCGGCAACGGTGCTCTCGGCGGCGCTCTTCGCCAGCGAGACGCCGAGCGCGAGCCCGCCTGCGACCGTGGCGCCGAAGGCGTCCGAACGCCCGGTCTGGCTGTTGAGGGCCGTGACGGTGGTCGCACCGGTCGTGGTGAGTGCGCCGCCGAGCGTCGCCGTCACCTGGTTGGACAGCGTGCCCTTGGCGACGGCAGCCCCGGCCGCGGCAGCGAGAGCGCCCGCCCCGGCCGTGGCCTCGACGCGCGCGGCGGAACCCGTGCCGTCGGTCGAGGTCGCGGTCACGCTGATCGTGCCGGTCGTGGCGGTCGTCGGAGCAAGGCTTGCGACGACGTTGTCGCCGATATCGGTATAGGCCGTTGCAGCGCCGCCGCCGGCTGCGCCACCGGCACCGACGCCGCTCGCGATATTGCTGGTCGTCGTGCGCGACAGCGAGGAGATGGCGATCGAGCCGCTCGCGATGTTGCCGCCGGACACCGTCGCCGCCGTTCGCGAGCCCTGGGAATCGAGCAGCGCCGAGGCGCTCTGCGCGGCGGGCGCGACGATGCGGCTGCGATTGGCGTTGAAGAAGCTGTATTGCTCCGCCGCATAGGCCAGCACCTCGGCATCGCTCGCGGCATGCCCGACGCTGGCGGCAGCGTCGGCGCGATAGGCGGCAAGGCCGGCGCTGCTCAGCGTCAGCACGCCGTTGCTCACCGTGCCGTTGGCGAGCAGGCGCGCATAGGCGTCGTTGGCGGCGCTGCGGATCTGGTCCGCGCTGGCATCGGGCGTGGTGGCGGTCACCGTCGCGCGATAGGCGCTGACGCCGGCATCGCTCATCAGATAGGACACCGCGCCGCCGCTCAGAGCCGTGTAGCGCTGCGCCGCCCAGTCCCGGACCTGCGTATCGGTCGGGCTGGCGATGCCGAGCGCGGTCGCGGCGGCGCTGCGCAATGCTGCGACGCCCGAGCTGGTGAGGGTCAGCGCGCCATTCGCGATGCTGCCATTGGCGAGCAACTGATTGTAGTCGGCCTGCGCCGCATCGCGCAGCGCGGCATCGCTCATCGCAGCGCCGGCCGTGCCGCGATAACTGCGATAGGCGGAGAGCCCGCTCGCGCTCAGCACGAGCGAGGCATTGCCGGCCGTAAGCTGGTCGACACGCGCGAGCGTGCCGTTGCCGCCGGCATTGAGCTCGGCGCCCGCGCCGGAGGGCGTGCCGGTGCCGACCGCGATCATCGCGACCGCCGCGCCGATGCCGACCGAGCCGCCGACGCCATAGGTCATGGTGTTGGCGTCGACGATCCGATCGGAGGTCGCCGAAGCCGCGACGGCACCGGGAGCGGACAAGACCGAGCCGGTGATGTCGGCGAGCACGCGGCTGTCGAGGCTCGCGATATTG
>NZ_JAELTI010000346.1 GCF_016428755.1 Allobosea sp. ASV33 | reverse complement strand
CCCCCCCCCCCCCCCCCCCCCCCCCCCCCCCCCCCCCCCCCCCCCCCCCCCCCCCCCCCCCCCCCCCCCCCCCCCCCCCCCCCCCCCCCCCCCCCCCCCCCCTTTTTCAAGCAGAAGCCGGCATACGAGATCGCGCCTAGAGTCTCGTGGGCTCGGAGATGTGTATAAGAGACAGGTGCCGGACCGTCCGCGAGATCGCGCTCGCCCCCATCGCATCGGCCAGGCGGTTGCTGACGAAATGCGCGCCGAAATCGTAGGTGTAACCCTCGGCATCCTTGAAGGAGGAGGCCATGCCGCCGACG
>NZ_JAELTI010000345.1 GCF_016428755.1 Allobosea sp. ASV33 | reverse complement strand
CCCCCCCCCCCCCCCCCCCCCCCCCCCCCCCCCCCCCCCCCCCCCCCCCCCCCCCCCCCCCCCCCCCCCCCCCCCCCCCCCCCCCCCCCCCCCCCCCCCCCCCTTTTCAAGCAGAAGCCGGCATACGCGATCGCGCCTAGAGTCTCGTGGGCTCGGAGATGTGTATAAGAGACAGCGGCAGGACCGTGAAGCCGAGATCGCGCAGTCCAGCCGCGAAACGATCGCGCGAGCGCTGGAAATCGGCGCGCATGCCCTCGAAATAGCCGTCATCCTTGCCGAGCCCGTAGGCGACGGCGGCCTGC
>NZ_JAELTI010000344.1 GCF_016428755.1 Allobosea sp. ASV33 | reverse complement strand
CCCCCCCCCCCCCCCCCCCCCCCCCCCCCCCCCCCCCCCCCCCCCCCCCCCCCCCCCCCCCCCCCCCCCCCCCCCCCCCCCCCCCCCCCCCCCCCCCCCCCCCTTTTCACGCCGAAGACGGCATACGAGATCGCGCCTAGAGTCTCGTGGGCTCGGAGATGTGTATAAGAGACAGGCTTAAACCGCGCCTCCCGGGCGCGGTCAATCGGAAAACCAGCCTGCGGGACAATTCAGGCCGCCTTCTTCGCCTTCTCGGCCGCCATCAGCTCGGTGAAGCGGGTGAAGAGGTAATGGCTGTCCTG
>NZ_JAELTI010000343.1 GCF_016428755.1 Allobosea sp. ASV33 | reverse complement strand
CCCCCCCCCCCCCCCCCCCCCCCCCCCCCCCCCCCCCCCCCCCCCCCCCCCCCCCCCCCCCCCCCCCCCCCCCCCCCCCCCCCCCCCCCCCCCCCCCCCCCCTTTTTCAAGCCGAAGACGGCATACGCGATCGCGCCTAGAGTCTCGTGGGCTCGGAGATGTGTATAAGAGACAGCGTCTGGGGTGCCTGCGGCTTTCTCGCGCTCGGGCTCGCGCCGGCGATGGGACTTGCGCCCGAGCTGCCGGGCGCAGCCTCGGCCGCATTGGAGCAGCGCCAGCTCTGGTGGCTCGCGACCGTGATC
>NZ_JAELTI010000342.1 GCF_016428755.1 Allobosea sp. ASV33 | reverse complement strand
CCCCCCCCCCCCCCCCCCCCCCCCCCCCCCCCCCCCCCCCCCCCCCCCCCCCCCCCCCCCCCCCCCCCCCCCCCCCCCCCCCCCCCCCCCCCCCCCCCCCCCCTTTTCAAGCAGAAGACGGCATCCGAGATCGCGCCTAGAGTCTCGTGGGCTCGGAGATGTGTATAAGAGACAGGGGCAGGGCCGTGCCTGCGGCGATGGCGAACCGACTCATGCTTCATCATCTGTCTTTCGGCGTTTCCGATATCGAGCGCGCCTGCGCCTTCTACGACGCCGTGCTGGCGCCACTCGGCTATGTCAGG
>NZ_JAELTI010000341.1 GCF_016428755.1 Allobosea sp. ASV33 | reverse complement strand
CCCCCCCCCCCCCCCCCCCCCCCCCCCCCCCCCCCCCCCCCCCCCCCCCCCCCCCCCCCCCCCCCCCCCCCCCCCCCCCCCCCCCCCCCCCCCCCCCCCCCCCTTTTCAAGCAGACGACGGCATACGCGATCGCGCCTAGAGTCTCGTGGGCTCGGAGATGTGTATAAGAGACAGCTTCATGGTCGGTGCGACGATGATCGAGAGCGGAGAGCGCCGTCGCATCTCCGCCCGCGCCATGCTCGAACTGCTCGGCGCGGCCTATGCCCTGCATCCGGCCTTCGCCGAGGCTGAGGTGGTCGAG
>NZ_JAELTI010000340.1 GCF_016428755.1 Allobosea sp. ASV33 | reverse complement strand
CCCCCCCCCCCCCCCCCCCCCCCCCCCCCCCCCCCCCCCCCCCCCCCCCCCCCCCCCCCCCCCCCCCCCCCCCCCCCCCCCCCCCCCCCCCCCCCCCCCCCTTTTTTCAAGCAGAAGACGGCATACGCGATCGCGCCTAGAGTCTCGTGGGCTCGGAGATGTGTATAAGAGACAGGCTCTATCCGGCGGCGCTGGCGGAAGTCGCTTCCGGCCGCGCGAGGCTCGAAGGCGGGGCCGTCATCCGCGGCTGAGCCGCGCTGTCGCCTTCGCGCTTGCAGCGCTCCCACTCCTCCTTCGCCCTC
>NZ_JAELTI010000339.1 GCF_016428755.1 Allobosea sp. ASV33 | reverse complement strand
GCACCAGCGGCAGATGCGAGCCCGAGAGGATCGAGAGCCCGATGATGTCGGCCTGCTGCTCGCGGGCCTCGCTGACGATCTCCTCCGGCGTCTGGCGGATGCCGCCATAGCTGACGCTCATCCCGGCCTGTCTCTTATACACATCTCCGAGCCCACGAGACTCTAGGCGCGATCTCGTTTGCCGTCTTCTGCTTGAAAAGGGGGGGGGGGGGGGGGGGGGGGGGGGGGGGGGGGGGGGGGGGGGGGGGGGGGGGGGGGGGGGGGGGGGGGGGGGGGGGGGGGGGGGGGGGGGGGGGGGGGGG
>NZ_JAELTI010000338.1 GCF_016428755.1 Allobosea sp. ASV33 | reverse complement strand
CCCCCCCCCCCCCCCCCCCCCCCCCCCCCCCCCCCCCCCCCCCCCCCCCCCCCCCCCCCCCCCCCCCCCCCCCCCCCCCCCCCCCCCCCCCCCCCCCCCCCCCTTTTCAAGCAGAAGCCGGCATACGAGATCGCGCCTAGAGTCTCGTGGGCTCGGAGATGTGTATAAGAGACAGGTTCTGGACCTCGCTCACGCCGGAACAGCAGGCCGCCGTTCAGAAAGCGGCCGAGACGACCCGCGCCTTCCAGCGCGAGGCGGAATTGCGCGAGGCCGGCGAGGTGCTCAGCGAGCTCAAGGCCAAG
>NZ_JAELTI010000337.1 GCF_016428755.1 Allobosea sp. ASV33 | reverse complement strand
CCCCCCCCCCCCCCCCCCCCCCCCCCCCCCCCCCCCCCCCCCCCCCCCCCCCCCCCCCCCCCCCCCCCCCCCCCCCCCCCCCCCCCCCCCCCCCCCCCCCCCTTTTTCAAGCAGACGACGGCATACGAGATCGCGCCTAGAGTCTCGTGGGCTCGGAGATGTGTATAAGAGACAGGCGCAAGACAGCGAATTCTGAAACAGATTACCGAAGGGAACTGGTGCGTGGCCGGCTTGGAAAGGAGCTTGTCCATATAGCGCTTCGACCTCCGCTCTCCGAGCGGCCGCGCCGATCTCGGGAGTCC
>NZ_JAELTI010000048.1 GCF_016428755.1 Allobosea sp. ASV33 | reverse complement strand
CCCCCCCCCCCCCCCCCCCCCCCCCCCCCCCCCCCCCCCCCCCCCCCCCCCCCTTTTAGATGTGTATAAGAGACAGGTTCATGATGGTGTGGCAGCGATAGAGGCGGAAGGGGTCTTCCAGATTGTCGAGCCGCTCGCCGGTCGCCTCGTCGCGGCTATCGATCAGCCAGCGATAGGCCTGCAGCAGTGCGGCCGGGCCGAGATAGCGGTCGCCGTTCCACCAGTAGCTCGGGCAGGAGGTCGAGCAGCAGGCGCAGAGGATGCACTCGTAGAGCCCGTCGAGCTTCTCGCGGTCGTCCTTGGCCTGGCGCCATTCCTTCTCGGGAGCCGGCGTCGTGGTCTGCAGCCAGGGCTCGATCGAGGCGTGCTGGGCATAGAAGCGCGTCAGGTCCGGCACGAGGTCCTTGACGACAGGCATATGCGGCAGCGGATAGATCGCGACCTTGCCCGAATTCTTGCCGGTGCCGCCGCACTCGTCGATGCCGGTGGTGCAGGCCAGCCCGTTCTTGCCATCCATGTTCATGGCGCAGGAACCGCAGATGCCCTCGCGGCAGGAGCGGCGGAAGGTCAGCGTCGGGTCGACCTTGTTCTTGATCCAGATCAGGGCGTCGAGAACCATCGGCCCGCAATCGTCGCGGTCGACATAATAGGTGTCGGTACGCGGATTCTCGGTGTCGTCCGGGCTCCAGCGATAGACCTTGAACTCGGTCAGCTTCTTGGCCCCGGCCGGCTTCGGCCAGGCCTTGCCCTCGACGAGGCGGGAGTTCTTCGGGAGATTGAATTCAGCCATCGGAGTCCCTCAGTACACCCGTGCCTTGGGCTTGATGTACTCGATGTCGTTGGACATCGTGTAAGTGTGCACCGGCCGGTCATCGAGCGTGATCGTGCGCTTCTCGTCGTCGATCCAGGCGAGCGTGTGCTTCATCCAGTCCTTGTCGTCGCGGTTCGGATAGTCCTCGCGGGCATGCGCGCCGCGGCTTTCCGGACGGTTCAGCGCCGAATCCATGGTCACGACCGCCTGGGTGATCAGGTTGTCGAATTCCAGGGTCTCGATCAGGTCGGAATTCCAGATCAGCGAGCGGTCCTTGGTGCCGACATCACTGATGCCGTTCCAGACCTCGTGGATGAGCTTGTGGCCCTCTTCGAGCGTGGCGCCCTCGCGATAGACGGCGCAGTTGTTCTGCATCGTCCGCTGCATCCGGTCGCGCAGCACCGCGGTCGGCGTGCCGCCCGAAGCATTGCGGTACTTGTCGAGACGGGTCAGGGCGAGATCGGAAGAGCCCTTCGGCAGTTCCGGCTGCTTCTCGCCCGCCGTCACCGTGTCGGCGCAGCGCAGGCCGGCCGCGCGGCCGAACACCACGAGGTCGATCAGCGAATTCGAGCCGAGGCGGTTGGCACCATGCACCGAGACGCAGGCCGCTTCGCCGATCGCCATCAGGCCGGGCACCACCGTGTCCGGATCGCCGCCGACCTTGGTGAGAACCTCGCCGTGGAAGTTCGTGGGGATGCCGCCCATGTTGTAGTGCACGGTCGGCAACACGGGAATCGGCTCGCGGGTCACGTCGACGCCGGCGAATATCTTGGCGCTCTCCGAGATGCCGGGCAGGCGCTCGTGCAGGATCTTCGGATCGAGATGATCCAGATGCAGGTAGATGTGGTCCTTGTCCTTGCCGACGCCGCGGCCGGCCCGGATCTCCATCGTCATCGAGCGCGAGACGACGTCGCGCGAGGCGAGGTCCTTGGCCGAGGGGGCATAGCGCTCCATGAAGCGCTCGCCCTCGGAGTTCGTGAGATAGCCGCCCTCGCCGCGGGCGCCCTCGGTGATCAGGCAGCCCGAGCCGTAGATGCCGGTCGGGTGGAACTGCACGAACTCCATGTCCTGCATCGGCAGGCCGGCGCGCAGCACCATGCCGCCGCCGTCGCCGGTGCAGGTATGGGCCGAGGTCGCCGAGAAATAGGCGCGGCCATAGCCGCCGGTCGCCAGGATGGTCTGCTGCGAACGGAAGCGGTGCAGCGTGCCGTCATCGAGCTTGAGCGCGATCACGCCACGGCAATGGCCGTCCTCGTCCATGATCAGGTCGATGGCGAAATACTCGATGAAGAACTCGGTATTGTAGCGCAGCGCCTGGCCGTAGAGCGTGTGCAGCATGGCGTGGCCGGTGCGGTCGGCCGCGGCGCAGGTGCGCTGGGCCGGCGGGCCCTCGCCGAATTCGGTGGTCATGCCGCCGAAGGGCCGCTGATAGATGCGGCCATCCTCGGTGCGCGAGAAGGGCACGCCCCAATGCTCGAGCTCGTAGACGGCAGCCGGCGCATTGCGCACGAGATATTCGATCGCGTCCTGGTCGCCGAGCCAGTCCGACCCCTTCACGGTGTCGTACATATGCCACTGCCAGGTGTCCTTGCCCATGTTGCCGAGCGAGGCGGCGACGCCGCCCTGGGCCGCGACGGTGTGCGAGCGGGTCGGGAACACCTTGGTGATGCAGGCGGTGCGCAGGCCGGCCTGCGAGCAGCCGACGGTGGCGCGCAGACCCGCGCCGCCGGCGCCGACGACGACGACGTCGAAAGTGTGGTCCGTGATCGGATAGGCGGTGCCGGTATAGGCCGGGACCGGGCGGGACTTGGTGATCGCCATCGGATCAGCCTCCAAAAGACAGCTTCAGCACCGCGTAGACGCTGGCCGCGCCGATCGCGATGGCGAAGAAGGTGTTGGCCATGACGGCGAGGACCTTGGCCCCCTCCGACTGGACGTAATCCTCGATGATGACCTGCATGCCCAGCCGCATATGGATGCAGGCCGAGAGGATGAAGAGCAGCATCAGGATCGCGACGAGAGGGTTCGACAACAGCGCGACCGCCGCCGGATAGGGCCGGCCGACCAGCGCGATGACGATGCCGATGAAGATGATCGTCAGGATCAGGTTCGAGACGGCGGTGACGCGCTGCAGCCAGAAATGGCCGGTGCCGGACTTGGCGGAGCCGAGGCCGCGAACGCGGCCGAGCGGGGTGCGCATCGAGGAATTGGACAGCATGAGCGGGCTCCTCAGCGCAGGACCAGGGCGACGATCCAGACCAGGACCGTCAGGCTCACCGAGGCGACGAGCGTGAACTTCGCCATGTTCATCCGGGTCTCAGGCTCATAGCCCTTGCCCATGTCCCAGATGAAATGCCTCAAGCCCCCGACCATGTGGTGGATCAGCGAGAAGCTGTAGAGGAAGAGCACGAGCCGGCCGAGCAACGAACCGGCGATGGCCTGGGCCGTGTCGAAGGCGGCGGGCCCCGATGCGGCGGCGACCAGCCAGGCGGCGATCAGCACCGTGCCGAGATAGAGCCCCGTGCCGGTGACGCGATGGGCGACGGACATCGCCATCGTCCAGGACCAGCGATAGATCTGCAGGTGGGGCGAAAGCGGACGCGCCGCGGGCTTGACCTCGGCCAATCTTCTTCTCCGGTCAGGCGGTCCGTCGACGGCGGCGGACCCATTTGGGATCATTCTAGAGTGACTGGTTGTCTAACGAAACCGTTCCGGCGCTGCAATGCGGCATCGACAGAACGAAGTTACAGATTCTGAAAATCGTCATTTTCTTACGCAAACGTTACCGTGGCAGCAGCGCCCAGTAGTCGAGATCGAGGATCACGCTCGGATCGTACTGATCGCCGGCCTTCAGCGGATAGTCGGCGCAGGGCCGGTTCTTGGTCGCGACCAGCCGGAGCCGCAGCGCGCCGACGTCGCCCCGGCCGGGAACCTCCGCACTCCCCAACACCTCGCTCCAGGCATAGACCGTGTCGCCGGCGAAGAGCGGCGCGACATGGCGCCCCCCATTGATCGCGGCGATGTGAAAGGCGTTGCCGAGCCCGTTGAAGGACAGCGCCCGCGCCAGGCTGATGACATGCCCGCCATAAATCAGGCGCTTGCCGAAGCGGGTCGCTTGCGCCGCATGCGCATCGAAATGCACCCGCGCGGTGTTCTGGTAGAGCCTTGTCGCGAGCTGGTGCTCCGCCTCCTCGACAGTCACGCCGTCGACATGGTCGATCCGCTCGCCGACGGCATAGTCGCCCCAACGGAAGGGCGAGCCGGCGAGCGCGTCGTCGTACGCAGCAAGCTCGATCCGGGGGCAGCCCTCGCCGAGCTGTTCCGGCAGCACGGCCTTGACGAGCTCCGGCACCTGCTCGGCATGGGCCGGCGTGCCGGGCTCGCGCTTGCGCACGAGCACCCAGCGGGCATAGCTGAGCACGATCTCGTTGCGCTGGTTGCGGCCGATCGAGCGGACATAAACGATGCCGGAATCGCCCGACGAGGTCTGCTTCAGCCCGATCACCTCTGAGGTCGTCGAAAGCGTATCGCCCGGATAGACCGGCCTCAGGAAGCGCCCGTCGGCATAGCCGAGATTGGCGACGGCGTTCAGCGAGACATCCGGCACCGTCTTGCCGAAGACGATGTGGAAGACCAGGAGATCGTCGACCGGCGCGGTCGGATAGCCGATCGCATTGGCGAAAGCGTCCGAGGACTGCACCGCGAAGCGCGAGCCGTAGAGCGCCGAATAGAGCGCCGCGTCTCCAGCCCGCACCGTGCGCGGCGTCGCATGGACGATGCTGTCGCCGAGGTGGAAATCCTCGAAGAAACGGCCGGAACTGGTCTTGGGGCTAGAACCGGACATGCATCGTCTCCTGATCGCAGACGAGTTTGCGTTGCAACCAGGGGCGGCGGCAAGCCCCGACGAACGATCGAGCGTCTTGTCATTCCGGGGCGTCCCACAGGGACGAACCCGGAATCCACGACCGGGTGCGACCTGTTGCGCGAACAATGACGATCAGGGCGCTCACCCCGTCGTGGGTTCCGGGTCTGCCGCGACGCGGCATCCCGGAATGACAAACGTTCACCCCACGATCGCCGCGAGCTTCGCCAGGTCGACATTGGCGCCGCAGACGAGCACGCCGAGCCGCTCGTCCTTCGCGGGCTTGTAGGCCCCGCAGAGCAGCGCGCCGAGCGCTGCCGCCCCACCGGGCTCGACCGCGAGCCGGAAATCGCGCCAGAGCACGCCTTGCGCCTCCGTGATCGCCGCGTCCGGCACCAGCGCGACATGGTCGACGCTGTCCCGGGTGACGTCATAGACGAGCTGGCCGACATTGCGGGCGCCCAGCGAATCCGCCGCCACCGACGCGACCTTGACCTCGACCGGCCCCTTCGCGTCGAGCGCCGCCTGCAAGGCGCGCGAGCCCTCCGGCTCGACGCCGACGACCTTGACCTTGCTGCCCGCGAACCAGCTCGCAATGCCCGAGATCAGGCCGCCGCCACCGACCGCGACGAGCACGGTGTCGAGATCGGGCTCCTGCTGGTCCCATTCGCGGCCGAGCGTGCCCTGGCCGGTGATGGTCTCCGCGGCCGCGAAAGGATGAATCTTCAGCGCGCCGGTTTCCGCGACGAAGCGGTCGCAGGCCGCCTGCGCGTCGTCGTACTGCGCGCCGCCGACCACGACATCGGCACCGAAGCGCTTGATCGCCTCGATCTTGGCCGCAGGCGAGATCTCCGGCACGAAGATCGTCGCCTTCACGCCGCGCCTCGATGCGGCATAAGCCACGGCAGCACCATGGTTGCCGCCCGACGCGGCCGAGACGCCGGCCGCCGGCACCGGCAGCGAGAGCAGGTTGTTGAAGGCGCCGCGCGTCTTGAACGAGCCGGCATGCTGCAGGCATTCGAGCTTGAGCGAGATATCGGCAGCGGAGCCGAAGGCGCCGGTGCCCAGCCGCATCACGGGAGTGACCCGGGCATGGCCGGCGATGCGCGCAGCCGCTTCCTCGATCATCGGACGGGTGACGGGGCGTGCGCTCATGACGATATCCTGACGAGGCTCGGAGACTGGACGATAGGTCCAGATCGCAATCGGAAGACCGTGGCTATCGCGTCCCGGCGGATCGGGAAAGGGGCGCCCGCGCCCGGCAGCAATGTGCCGGGCGACGACCAGCGCCGCCAGCGCATCGAGCAGGTCGTCGGCAGCAGCCCCGCGCGGCGGACGGGAGCCCGCCGTCTCCGCCGGAAGCCCGGCTGCGACCAGCAGGCTCCGGCGCTCGGCCAAACCCGCGGGATTGACCACGCCCTTGATCTTCTTGGGGTGGAGCAGCGGCGCGCCCCGCATCGTGCGGAAGGCAAGCTCGGGATGGATCTCGTAGACGCGTTCGCGCAATCCGGGCTCCGAGCGAAGCAGGCCGTCGATTTCGCGGATCTTCGGGAACAGGTGAAAGCCTTGCTTCGAGACCTTGCGCGGCGGATCGGAGGCGGCGAGCGCCAGCGCACAGGCTTCCCGATAGTCGGTCGCCTCGACCGCCTGGCGCGCGGGAATGGAGAATACAGAGGACTGCCTGTCGCCGAGCAGCGCCCGCACCGCCTGCTCCGGCCCACGCCCGGAGCCGTGCACACGGTCCGGGAGGCCGATCGGCATGTCCACCGCGACGAGTTCAGGCACGATCTCGCCGAAAAACAGATCGGCGAAGCGTGGCACCACACGGATCACCGGCGTGTCCCATCCATCATTGGACGCAAGCGCCGCAATCCAACCGCCCTTGCAGCCATCGACGCCGGCAAGCCACGCCATCCCGTTTCCTCCGCCTTTCGCAGCGCTGGTATTGCGACTGCGTTGCTCTACTGTGCGGTGCAATACAAGCCGGCCCGTGTCAGGAGAGACCATGAGCACGATACGCCCCCGCCGCAGCGCCCTCTATATGCCCGGCTCGAACGCCCGCGCGCTGGAAAAGGCCCGCGATATCGCCGCCGACGTGCTGATCCTCGACATCGAGGACGCGGTCGCGCCCGATGCCAAGGCGACCGCCAGGGAACAGGTCTGCGCGGCCGTGAAGGCCGGCGGCTATGGCCGGCGCGAGCTGGTGATCCGCGTCAACGGCGTCGGCACGCCCTGGTTCGCGGACGATCTCGCCGCCGCCGCCGAGGCCAAGCCGCAGGCGATCCTGATCCCGAAGATCTCGAGCCCGGAGACGCTGCACGAGGTGGGCAACCTATTGAACGGCCTCTGGGCCGACCGCGCTATCGCGGTCTGGGCGATGATCGAGACGCCGCTCGCAATCCTCGATGTCGAACGCATCGCCCGTGCCGCGCGCGATCCCGTGGCGCGGCTCGCCTGCTTCGTCATGGGCACAAACGACCTCGCCAAGGAAACCCGCGCCCGCTTCGTGCCGGGCCGCGCGCCGATGCTGCCTTGGCTGACCAGCGCCCTGCTCGCCGCCCGCGCCCATGGCCTCGACATCCTCGACGGCGTCTATAACGACATCAAGGACGAGGCCGGCTTCCTGGCCGAATGCGAGCAGGGCCGCGACCTCGGCTTCGACGGCCGCACCCTGATCCACCCCTCGCAGGTCGCGGTGGCCAACACGGTGTTCGCGCCCGACGAGACCGAGTTGACCCGGGCACGCGCCGTCATCGCCGCCTTCGACCTGCCGGAGAATGCCGGCAAGGGCGCGATCCAGCTCGACGGCCGCATGGTCGAACTGCTCCATGCCGAGATGGCGCGCCGCACGGTCGCGCTGGCTGACGCGATCGCCGCCTGATCAAGCGAATTATGGCGCCCGATCCGGCAAAGGTTTTGATGAAGGGTGTCATCCCGCACGCGCTGCGGCGCGAAGTGCCGCTGCGCAGATGCGGGACCGTCTTCAGATAAGGGCGCCTTTCGGTCATGCGATCCCGTGTCTGCGCCGCGGCACTTCGCGCCGCAACGCGCACGGGATGACACCTTCCGTCAACGCAGATGACGGCCGTCGCCGGGGCTCAGCCCTTCTTCGCGGCGTTCGCGCGCTCGATCGCCTCGACGATCAGCTTCTTGGCCATGGCGGCGTCGCCCCAGCCCTTGAGCTTGACCCACTTGCCGGGCTCGAGATCCTTGTAGTGCTCGAAGAAGTGCTGGATCTGGTCGAGCGTGATCTGCGGCAGATCGGTGTAGTTATGCACGTTCTCGTAGCGCTTGGTCAGCTTCGGCACGGGCACGGCGATGATCTTCTCGTCGCCCCCGCCCTCGTCCTCCATCAGCATCACGCCGATCGGACGCACCGCGATATAGGAGCCCGGCACCAGCGGGCGCGTATTGGCAACCAGAACGTCGCACGGATCGCCGTCTTCCGAGAGCGTATGCGGGATGAAGCCGTAGTTCCCGGGATAGCGCATCGGCGTATAGAGGAAGCGGTCGACGAAGAGCGTGCCGGCCTCCTTGTCCATCTCGTACTTGATCGGCTCGCCTCCGATCGCCACCTCGATCAGGACATTGACTTCTTCGGGCGGGTTCTTGCCGATGGAGATGGCGTCGATGCGCATTCTGGAACCTGTCGCTTGGGAATTTTGCCGGGCCTTATGCAAGTTCGCGGCGAAAAGTCCAAGCCCTTCCGTAGCGCGTGGTCACCAGACGATTTGCGTAGGCGCGCCCGCGCTGCTATCCGGCCCCCCATGAACAGCTCAGAAATCAGGCCATGCTGAGCCGCCTGCGCCCCGACGAAGAGCGTTATGCCCGCCGCATGGCCCGCATCGCCCGCTGGGACCGGCCGATCGAGGGCCGCGGCCAGCGCCTGCGCGCCTGGGCCAATATGCTCTTGGTCGACCACGGCATCTTCCGGCTCGCCTATCTCAACGCGCACCGCGTCACGCCGCGGCTCTGGCGCTCGGCCCAGCCGGCGCCCGGCCAGATCGCCGCCTTCGCCCGCAAGGGCGTGAAGACCATCGTCAACCTGCGCGGCGGGCGCGAGCACGGCTCCTGGCCGCTCCAGAAGGAGGCTTGCGAGCGCCACGGCATCCGACTCGTCGATTTCGTGCTGCGTTCGCGCGGCGCGCCGGACCGTGAGACGATCCTCGGCGCCAAGGCCTTCTTCGACAGCCTCGACGAACCCGCTCTGGTGCATTGCAAATCGGGCGCCGACCGGGCCGGCTTCTTCTCGGCGCTCTATCTGCTCGTCCATGAAGGGCGCCCGCTCGACGAAGCCATGCGCCAGCTCTCGCTGCGCTACGGCCATTTCCGCTTCGCCAAGACCGGCATCCTCGATGCCTTCTTCGAGGCTTATCGCCGCGAGGGCGACGCCAAGGGCATCCCGTTCCTGGACTGGGTCGCGACGGTCTACGATCCCGAGCGGCTGGAACGCGAGTTCAAGCCGGGCCTGTTGTCTTCGCTGGTCGCCGACAAGCTGATCCGGCGGGAATAGGCGCTCAGCGGGCCGCGCCTGAAGCAGCGAAGCCGTCGGACGGAGCCTCGGCGGGATCGTCGAGATGCAGCCAGATGAAGACGGCGTGCATCAGCGTCCGCAGGATCGAGATGGCGCCGATCGTCAGCAGCAGCTCCGGCGACAGGGCACGGAACCACGCCATGGCCGCCACGAGCGCGACGAGCGCGACGCCGTTGATCGCGACCTGCCAGAAGGGCTGGCGCGAAAGCGTCGCCACTTCCTGGAGCGGCCCGAGCACGGCGATGCCGATATAGAACGCCGCCAGCAGCGCGACGACCTCGCTCAGATCCTGCCATTTGGTGCCGACCAGCCAGTGGTCGGCCACGAGCGCGGCGCCGGCGACGGCACTGAACAGGATCGTGGCGCCGACGACCAGGCCGAGCGTCATGATCCGCGCCCAGAAACGCCGGCGCGCAACGGCATGAGCGCGCAGACGATTCAACACGAGCGGCGTCGAGACCGTACCGAACATCTGGCTCGGCACGTCCAGAAGCCGCATCGACAGGGCGACCTGTGCCGCAAGCACGGTATTGCTGGCATAAGGCAGGGCGAGCAGCGGCGCGATCGCGAAGCCATAGGCCAGCAGCGCCGAAGGCAGCAATGCATGCGGCGCGTCCCGCCAGCGGAACGCCGCCTGCACGAGGCTCTGCCGGGACCACAGTGCTGGCCGAACCAGCGCCGCGACGGCCTCGCGACGGCGCCGCAGGAGATAGATGGCCGCCAGGACATGGCCGAGCGCATCGGCCATGAACAGCGTCAACGCCTTCGGCCCGAAGATCCCGATCAGGACCAGCATGATGATGGGCTGGACCACCGCCTGGACGACATTGCTGTTGCCGATGGCGCGAAAATCCCCTTCCGCCGTCGCCTCCGACCAGAGCAGGCGCAGCACGGAACGCGCCGCCAGCGAGACCAGGAAGAAGAAGGCGACCGCCGGCGCGACCCACCCGATGACCGCGAGCCCGGTCAGCACCACGGCAGCGATGGTCAGGAAGGCCAGGCCGACCGCAGCGGCGAGCCGGAAGGCGAGGCCGAGCCGGGCCCGGTCGCTGTTCTGGAAGAACACCGCCTCGAGCCGCAGAAGCGAGGCGATCGACACGAAGTTGGCAGCCGCGGAAAACACGGCAAAGGCGGCGAACACGAAAGGCGGGCACAGGGCCGCCGCGATGATCAGGCCCCAGACCGAGATCAGGCGGGCCTGGACGAAGCGCAGGCCGAGCAGAACCGCCGAACCGAAGCTCGAACGCAGGGCCGGGACCCGCGCCGCCACGAAGCGACGCCCGGCCGCCAGGGTCAGCGCCGGGCGACCATGCGGCAGAAGGGCTCGTTCCATGGTGACATGCGCGGCCATATCGACTCCTGTCGCCGGACCGTTTGACGGCCTCGCGCTGGACAGGTGCATATCGTCGTCCAAGAATTCCTGGTCGCGAGATGCGGTCATGCGCAGCAGGCTTTCTGCCGCGAAGGCTGCGCCAACATGGTTAACGACTGGTAAATAGCGCTCATCGCCTTCATCGGTGGCCGCATCGCGCGGCCTCTAGCGCGCGATGCATGAGCCACCGACCATGTCGTTTTTAGGGCTAGGCGAATGCGGTCTTCAGGGCCTCGAACCGCGCCAATTGATCTGGCAGCAGCGCCCGCGCGGCATCGCGCCGCACGAAGACCTTGAACATCACCTCGCCGGCGCCGTTGAAGAAATGCACCGAGCAGGCGCGCCGGCCCTGCGCCGTCGAGCGGTCGACCAGATAGATCGCCCGGCAGTTCTCGGCCTTGATATGCCCGCCGATCGGGCTGTCGCCATGGATGTTGTAATAGCCGTGGCCGAAGCTGCCGACCGGCAGGGATCCCTCGCATTCGAGCACGATGTCGGGCGTGTGCATCAGGAAGAGCACCGTCCCCCAGGTCGCGAGGTCCTTCCAGACGTCCTCGAAGCGCTCGGGCGCCACGAACTGGCGCTGCGGCTCGGGGAGAAGCTCGAGGACGGCACGGGTCGAGACCTTCGCCTCGCGGGCGACGGCCTCGATCAGCCCGTCGGGCTTGGCGGCGAGCAGGGAGCGCGCATGCTCCATCGGATCGCGCGCGATAGTGTCGGCGATGGTCATCGGCTTAAGGCCTCACTCGGCCGCCTGGCGGGGCAGATGCGGGTTGGTCTCGCTCAGCACCGTCTCGAAGCCCTCGAACTCGGGATGGCCGAGATACATCGGCTTCGGCCGCGGCTGGCCGGCATTGCGATGCGATTCGCGGAACTGCTCGGACTTGGTCCAGGCCGTGAAATCCTCCTTCGAGGCCCAGCTCGTATGCGAGGAATAAAGCGTGTGATCCTCCTTCTCCGGCCCCTTCAGCAGGTGGAAGGAGAGGAAGCCCGGCATCTCGTCGAGGCGGGTCTTGCGCGAGGACCAGACCGTCTCGAAGGCGGCTTCCTCGCCCTTGACGACCTTGAAGCGATTCATGGCGATGAACATCGATAAACCCTGCATCTGACGCGCCGGAAACCGGCGGAAACGAACGAAACCAGGCAATCACCATCCCGTCTCGAACGTCTCCGGCCGGAGAATGCGAGCCGGGACATGCACATGACCGAAAGCCGGCCGCCGGAGGGAATCCTCTGGCGGGACCGGCTGCGCCTTGGCGTTGCCCTTGACCCCTTGTAGTAAAGGCTAATATCAGCGTCAATAATACCGCAAAGTGGATCTTGTTTTGAATAATTAAAAGCAAGAACTACTTTGATTGGAATGATTTTAAACTGAACACGACCTTCTTGCTGGGCAATCGCTGCGGCAAATCCTGCCGCCTGTGCCCGAACGGAGTTGCGATATGTCTGGTCTGCGCATCACCGAAGCGCATCGTGGCCTGCGGCAGCCGAGCCGCCGCGAGATGGCGGCGACCCTCGCCTTGAGCGCGCTCGGCCTCGCGCTCCCCGCGGCCTTGACCGGCCCCGCGCTGGCCCAGGCGCCGGACCGCGTCGTCGTCGCCGGCGGCGTCATCACCGAGGTGATCTATGCGCTCGGCCTGCAGGACCGCATCGTCGGGGTCGACTCGACCAGCCAGTTCCCGTCGGAGGCCCTGAAGGACAAGGCCAATATCGGCTATGTCCGCGCGCTTTCGGCCGAGGGCGTGCTGTCGCTGAAGCCCTCGCTGATCATGCTGATCGACGGCGCCGGCCCGCCGGACGCGGTGTCGCTGCTCAACGAATCCGGCGTGAAGATCGCCCATATCCGCGACGGGCTGACCCCGGAGGGCGTCACCACCAAGATCGCCGCGATCGGCGCCGCGATCGGCGCGGCCGCTCCGGCCGAGCGCCTGGCGGCGCAGACCAAGGCGCGCTTCGACGAGCTCGCCACCCTGCGCTCGGGCCTTGCGAAGAAGAAGCGCATCCTCTTCCTGCTCTCGCTGCAGAACGGGCGCGCCATGGTCGGCGGGCGCAACAGCTCGGCTGACGGCATCATCGCGCTGGCGGGCGGCATCAACGTCGCTGACGGGATCGAAGGCTACAAGCCGATGACCGACGAGGCGATCGCGGCGGCCGCGCCCGAGATGGTGCTGATGATGCGCAACAGCAGCGCCCACAACATCACGCCCGAAGAGCTTTTCGCGATGCCCGCCTTCTCCCAGATTCCGGCGGCCGCCAGCAAGCGGCTGGTCCATATGGACGGGCTCTATCTCCTCGGTTTCGGTCCGCGCACGCCGATGGCCGCGCGCGACCTGATGGCCGCGATCTATCCGGAAGCCGCGATCCCCCCGCTCAAGACCGCTGCCGCACCGTGACGCTCGCGGCACCGTCCCCGACCATGGCCACCGCGACGCTGACCACCCTGATCGCGAGCCGCCGCCGCGCCGGCCTGCTCGCCATCGCCGGCCTCGCTCTCGCCTGCCTGCTGCTGACCATCGTCGCGATCGGCCAGGGCGCGATCGCGATCGCGCCCGGCCGCGTCGCCGAGATCCTGATGGCCCGTCTCACCGGGGATACGAGCCTGCTCGAAGGGCGCGACGTCCTCGTCGTGCTCAATATCCGCCTGCCGCGCGTGCTGCTGGGCCTGCTCGTCGGCGCCGGGCTCGCGGTGTCCGGCGCGCTGATGCAGGGGCTGTTCCGCAATCCGCTCGCCGATCCCGGCCTCGTCGGCGTCTCCAGCGGCGCGGCGCTCGCCGCCGCGGCCACGATCGTGCTTGGCGACCGCTTCCTCGCTGGCACGATGATGAAATTGCCCTTCGCCGCCCTGCCCGCCGGTGCCTTCTGCGGCGGCCTCATCTCGACGCTGGCGCTCTATCTCATCGCCACCCGCGGCGGCCGCACCTCGGTCGCGACGATGCTGCTGGCCGGCGTCGCGCTCGGCGCGCTTGCGAGCGCCCTGACCGGGCTTCTCGCCTTCTGGTCGGACGACCGGCAATTGCGCGACCTGACCTTCTGGTCGCTCGGCAGCCTCGGCGGCGCGAGCTGGACCAAGCTGACGGTGGTGGCACCGATCATCCTGCCGCTGCTGCTGCTGATGCCGCTGCTGGCGCGTGGCCTGAACGGCCTGATGCTCGGCGAGGCCGAGGCCTATCATCTCGGCATCTCCGTCCAGCGCATCAAGGCGCTGGCGATCCTGCTGGTCGCGCTCGCGGTCGGCGCCAGCGTCGCCACCGCCGGGCTGATCGGCTTCGTCGGCATCGTTGTGCCGCACCTGATCCGGCTCTCGGTCGGCCCCGATCACCGCCTGCTGCTGCCGCTCTCGGCGCTGGGCGGCGCAATGCTGCTGGTCGGCGCCGATATCGTCGCGCGCCTCATCGTCGTCCCGGCGGAGCTACCGATCGGCATCGTCACGGCCACGATCGGCGCACCCTTCTTCCTCTGGCTGCTGCTGCGCCGCACGAGCCTGATCGATGTCTGACGCGAACCCGATCCTCTCCGGCCATGGCGTCGGCTTCGTTGCCGGGGGGCGCAAGCTCGTCGCCGAGGCGAACCTGGAGCTGTTTGGCGGCAGCACCACGATCCTGATCGGCCCCAACGGCGCCGGCAAATCGACCCTGCTCAAGCTGCTTACGGGTGAGATCAAGCCGGCCGGCGGCGAAATCCGCATCGCCGGCGAGCCGCTCGCCGCGGTCCCGGCCTGGCGGCTCGCCTGCCTGCGCTCGGTCATGGCGCAGCATGCCCGCCTCGCCTTCCCCTTCAGCGTCTACGAGGTCGCGAGCCTCGGCGTCGACGGCATCGGCCGAGCGCTGACGCGCCAGCGCCGCGAGGCGATCGTCGCCGAAAGCCTAGCTGCCGCGGGCGTCATCGACTTCGCCGGCCGGCGCTATCAGACCCTCTCCGGCGGCGAGCAGCAGCGCGTCCAGTTCGCCCGCGTGCTCTGCCAGCTCGAAGCCGGCCGCAGCGTCGCCGAGCGGCAGGTGCTCTTCCTCGACGAGCCGATCGCCAGCCTCGACCTCTGCCACCAGCTCGCGCTGCTCGACATGGCGCGCGCCATCGCCGCCCGCGGGGTCGCGGTGCTGATCGTGCTGCACGACCTCAACCTCGCCGTGACCTATGCCGACCATCTCGTCGTGATGGATCAGGGCCAGATCATCGCGCAGGGTCCGCCGGCCAAGACGCTCGACGACGCACTGCTGCGCCAGGTGTTCAAGGTCGACCTGACGCTGAGCCGCGCGCCGGCTCCCGGCCTGCCCTTCCTGCTGCCGCAGCAGCATCGGACCCGGCCGGCGGCCTAAAGCACTGATTCACCGGCGATTCATCGTGAATCACCGCTTCACCATATCGCTCAACCCGCGCTTCACAGCTGCGGCGCGACAACTCCCGCCAGTTTCCAGCGGGAGTTCCGACCATGCTCAGACATGTCGCCCTAGCCACCCTTGCCCTCTCGGCAGCAGGCGCAGTCGCGCTGCCCGTCGAGGCGCGCGATATCGTCGGAATGCGCGACGAGCGCTTCGACCCCGGCACCATCGTGATCCGTACCGGCGAGCGGAAGCTCTATTTCGTCACCGCACCCGGCGAGGCGATCCGCTACACCATCGCCGTCGGCAAGGCCGGCAAGCAGTGGCGCGGCGTCAAATATGTCGAGGAATTGCAGGTCGATCCGGCCTGGGCACCGCCGGCCGAAGTGAAGCGCGACAATCCCCGCCTGCCCGACGTCATCCCCGGCGGCTCGCCGCGCAACCCGATGGGCGCGCGCGTCATCGGCCTCGGACCGGGCGGGGAATACGCCATCCACGGCACCAACATGCCGAACACCATCGGCACCGCCGCCTCCTACGGCTGCTTCCGCATGCACAACCAGGACGTGATCGACCTCTACGCCCGCGTCCAGATGGGCACGCCGGTCGTCGTCCTGCCCTGACCCGTCAGAGCGGGACGGAGGACGGCATCGCCCGCCCCGCGAAGAATGCTTCGAGATTGCCGAGCAGCATCCGCAGCTGAGCCTTCCTGGCGTCCTGGGAACTCGCGGCGATATGCGGCGTCAGCACGACATTCTCGAGCTTGCGCAGCCGCTCCGGCACATGCGGCTCGGCCGCGAAGACATCGAGCGCCGCACCGCCGATCCGCTTCTGCTCCAAGGCATCGCAGAGCGCTTCTTCGTCGATGACGAGGCCGCGCGAGATGTTCACGACATAGCCCTCCGGCCCGAGCGCATCGAGCACGGCGGCATCGACCGCATTGCGCGTCTCGGCGCTGGCCCGCACCGCGACCATCAGCACATCGGCCCATTCGGCGAGACCGATGAGGCTGTCATGGAACCGGTAGGACAATTCCGGCTTGGGCGAGCGGCTGTGATAGCCGACCTCCATCTCGAAGGCCGCGGCCCGGCTCGCGATGCGGGAGCCGATCGCGCCAAGCCCATAGATGCCGATCTTGCGGCCGGCGAGATCGGGCGTATTGGCCACCGGCTCGATCCCCCGGCTGGTCCAGAGGCCGTCTCGGACGAAACGGTCGCCCCGCCCGATCCCGCGCATCGCGCAGAGCATCAGGCCCACCGCGAATTCGGCAACGCTGCGCGCATTGGCATCGGCGGCGTTGCAGAGCCTGATGCCGCGTGCCTTGGCGGCGGCCGCATCGACCCCTTCGACGCCGGTGCCGTAGCAGGCGATCAGCTCCAGCTTCGGCAAGGCGTCCATAAGGTCTGGACCGGTCCGGCGTCCGCCATAGGTGACCAGGACCCGCGCCTCTCGCGCCTCCGCCGGCACGCTGGCCGCATCGTCGCCTTGGACCGGTCCGAGCACCGTATAGTGCTGCTTCAGGCTCGCGATCGCTTCATCGGCTAGACGCGGCATCATCAGGATCGTCGGCTTCATCGTCATGCTCCGGAGGATGCTGCATCGCAGCACCGCATCGGCCGTTGCTCAACCCATGCTGACGTTGGTTCCGTCATCCCCGCCACGCATTCCGGTCTTCGACCAAAGATTGGGCCAGGCGGTTCCAGAATCCGGAAATCGCGCCGCTTGCCCCCTCGCCGACTGCGCAGAACCGCGTTAACCTTCGCTCGCGACACGTAACCGCCCGTACGCTCGTATGGGCAAGGAAGGGGCTACCAGATGGACCATCTCGCCGACGTGAAGAAGTTCGCCAAGAAGCCGCTGAACGAAGCTGCCTTTGCCGGCATGACCAAATCCTACGCTCTGGTGATGGGCAAACCCGACACCCGCTACGTCGCCTGCTCCGATCCGGCCGAACTCGACCGCGTCCGCGAGAATTTCCTGAAGAAGAAGCTCGGTCTGAAATCCGGCGATCTCGACGGCTCGATCAAAGCGATCTGCGAGCACATGAAGGCCGACAAGACCAAGTCCCGCCTGACCTTCTACTATCTCCTGGCCGAGCATCACGGAAAGCTCGACCTCTTCATCAAGAAGTAGGCCTCGGCCCGGCAGGTCGCCGGACGATCCCCCGAAGAGACAGGGAATGGCGGGCCGGCGCTCACGCCGGCCATCGTCCTGTTCGGGCGCGCAAATTCAGGAGCGGTAGAGGTCCGCGCGCGTCAGCGGCAGGCCGGACGGGCCCTTGCGCCGCTTCGAGACCAGCGTCTGGTTGATCAGCGCCCCGCCGCGCTCGAAGGCGAGCGAGCAACCCGCCAGATAGAGCAGCCACATCCGGGTGCGTTCCGGCCCGATCTCGGCCTCGGCCTTGGCCTTGTTGGCCTCAAGCCTTTCCCACCACAGCCGCGTCGTGCGCTGGTAGTGCTCGCGCCAGCCCTCGACATCGTGGACCTCGAAGCCATGGCGCTCGAGATTGGTGATCGACATGCCCAGATGGTCGAGCTCGCCGCCGGGGAAGATGTAGCGCACCAGCGCCCGATATTCCGCCGGCATCTTGTTGAAGGCCTTCTCGGTCTTCTTGGCGCGGCGCGATATGGTGTGGTGCAGGTAGAGGCCGCGCGGCCGGAGCAGGCGGTTCACTGTGCGGAAATAGGTCGGGTAGTTGCGGATGCCGACCTGCTCGAACATGCCGATCGAGGAGATCTTGTCGAACTCGCCTTCCATCTGCGTGTAGTCGCGCAGGTGCAGGGTCACCTTGTCCTGCAGGCCCCAGCGCTCGACCTTCGCCTGCGCGTATTTGAGCTGCTCCTCGGCCAGCGTCACGCCATGGGCCTCGACGCCATAATAGCGCGCGGCATGGCAGACCAAAGCACCCCAGCCGCAGCCGATATCGAGGAAGCGGTCGCCGGGCTTGAGCCGCAGCTTCCGGCAGATCATGTCGAGCTTGTCCTGCTGCGCCCGGCCGATATCGCCGTGGTCCTCGGTGAAATAGGCGCAGGTGTAGACCATCTCCTCGTCGAGGAAGAGCCGGTAGAACTCGTTCGAGACGTCGTAGTGATAGGCGACATTCGCCTTGTTCGTGGTCGGATCGCCGTCGCGCGCGATCTCGTCGCCCTTGCGATGGCTGACCGCCGCCGCAGCCTTGCCCGGCGCGAAGATGAAGCGGCGGACGACGTCGAACACGGCACTCTTCGGGATATCGCGCGCGAGCTTGCCGATCTTGCCCTCCGGCCGTGCCGCCGCGAGATCGAAAATCGAGCCGTTCAGGATCGAGATACGGTCGGCGATATGCAGGTGGAGCACGGTGTCGAGCTTCGGCTTGCGCATCAGCGCCGCCATCACGCCGCCATCGGCGATGCCGATGGCGAGCCCGTCGGCCGGCCAGGACGCAGGGACCATGCTGCCGTCCCAGAGCCGGAAGCCGAGCTTCAGGCCGAGTTTCTCATGCGCCTCGGCGAGAAGGCGGCGCAGGGCCGCGAGGCGCTTGTCGTTGCTGTCCATGAGGCGAATCCGCTGCTGTCCGGCTGCTGTTTGGACGCAAGTGCAAAAATTGGCAATGTTTCAGGGATTTGCGTGCAGTCCAGCCGCGTCAGAAGTCGCTGGCGATGCCCTTCACTTCCCAGTCGTCATAGCGCACCGGCTCCAGCCCGCCGCGGCCGTTGACCTCGCGCTGCCCGGCAACCTCCGCGGCATGGGCGTCGATCGCGGCCCGGCGCGCGGCGGCTTCCGCTAGTGCACGCTGCGCTGCGGGGGACAGTACCTTGCGCTCGGTCGCCTCTGGCGGGCTGTCCTGATCGGTCTTCTCGGGCATTTCGGCGCGTTTCCTTGCAGGATTTCCTTGCAGGATCGGGTTTCCCCTCACCACATAGGGCACGACGCTCGCAGATGCGAGGGCTTGCGCGAACAGGCGCCGGAGAAGGGAATGCGATGAACTACGTGCGCACCGGCATGTTGATGGCGGGCCTGACGGCGCTTTTCGGCGCAGTCGGCTATCTGCTCGGCGGCGGGGGCGGCATGCTGATGGCGCTCGGCTTCGCGGCCGTGACCAATCTCTTCAGCTACTGGAATTCCGACCGGCTGGCGCTCGCCGCGCAGAACGCCCAGGAGGTCGACGAGCGTACCGCGCCCGAGCTCTACGGCATGGTGCGCGATCTCGCGGCCCGCGCGAACATGCCGATGCCGCGCGTCTACCTGATCCAGGAGGACCAGCCCAACGCCTTCGCCACCGGGCGCAACCCCGAGAATGCCGCCGTTGCCGCGACCACCGGCATCCTGCGCACGCTGACCTATGAGGAACTGGCCGGCGTGATGGCGCATGAACTCGCGCATATCAAGAACCACGATACGCTAACCATGACGATCACCGCGACCTTCGCCGGTGCGATCTCCTCGCTCGTCACCTTCGGCATGTTCTTCGGCTCGCGCGACAACCGCCCGAACTTCATCGTCCAGATCCTGCTCTCGATCCTCGCCCCTATGGCGGCCGCGCTGATTCAGATGGCGATCTCGCGCTCGCGCGAATATGAAGCCGACAAGCTCGGTGGTCAGATCTGCGGCAATCCGGTCTGGCTGGCCGACGCGCTCGCCAAGATCGCGGCCGGCGTCCAACACATCCCGAACGAGACAGCCGAAGCCAAGCCTGCTACGGCGCACATGTTCATCATCAATCCCCTGACCGGCGGCGGCATGGATAATCTGTTCTCGACACATCCCGACACCGGCAATCGCATCGCCGCCCTGATGGAACAGGCGCGCGCATTGGGCATCGGCCGCGGCAATGCGAGCGCAGGCTTTACCGCCCAGGCCGCTGACAATCCCTGGGGTAACGCCCCGCGCCAGCCGGGCCCGTGGGGCTGATATGGCCGCTCAATCCTCCTCGCCCCGCCCGCCCCAGCCGGAAGCGCCGAAACTCGACGATGCGCCGGGCCTGCCGGCCCGCCGGCTCGCGGCAGCCGTCATCGACGAAGTGCTGCGCGCCCGCGTCGCGCTCGACGAGACGCTGGAGCGGATGCTGCCGGAATCCGGGCTCGATGCGGCCGATGCCAGCCTCGCCCGCGCCATCACCGTCACCGCCTTTCGCCGCCTCGGCACGATCCAGCAGGCCATCGACGCAAGGCTCGACCGTGGCAGCCCGCGCAAATCCGGCCCGTTCGAGCCGATCGTGACGGCCGCCGCCGCGCAAATCCTTTTCCTCGACGTGCCCGACCATGCCGCCGTCGATATCGCGATCCGGCAATTGCACGAGGACCCGCGCTCGGCCCGCTATGCGGCGCTCGGCAATGCCGTGCTGCGCCGCCTCGCCCGCGAGCGCGACGCGGTGCTGGCCGAAGCCCAGGCGGAAGTCTTCGGCGATACGCCCGACTGGCTGATCGAGAGCTGGTGCACCGCCTATGGCGAGGACACTGCCGCCGCGATCGCGCGGAGCCATCGCGAGGAGCCGCCGCTCGATCTCTCCGTCAAGGCCGATCCGGCCGGCTGGGCCGAGAAGCTCGACGGCATCGCCTTGCCGGTCGGCTCGGTGCGCCTGCGCGAGCGCCAGGCCATCGCCGGCCTGCCCGGCTTCGACGAGGGCGATTGGTGGGTGCAGGACGCAGCAGCAACTTTGCCGGTGAAGTTGCTGGCTCCGAAGCCTGGCGAGCGCATCGCCGATCTCTGCGCCGCTCCCGGCGGCAAGACCGCCCAGATCGCCTCGGCCGGCGCCCATGTCACCGCGCTCGACCGCTCGGGCCCGCGCCTGCGCCGCCTCAAGGCCAATCTCGCCCGCCTCGGCCTTTCAGCCGAAGTGGTCACCGCCGATGCAGTGACCTGGAAGGCCGAACCCTTCGATGCCGTGCTGCTCGACGCCCCCTGCAGCGCGACCGGCACGATCCGCCGCCATCCCGACGTCGCCTGGACCAAGTTGCCGGAAGATCGTGACCGCCTCGCCGCCCTGCAGGCCCGCCTGTTCGATGCCGCCGCCGCCCTGACCAAGCCGGGCGGGCGCCTCGTCTACTGCACCTGCTCGCTGGAGCCGCAGGAGGGCGAGGAGCAGACTGAAGCGTTCCTCGCGCGCAATCCCCAGTTTCGTCGCGAACCGGTCCAACCTACAGAAATCGGCGGTTTGACTGACGCGATCGATGCGAACGGCGATATCCGCACCCTTCCGCACCAGTTGCAGGGCGAAACCCCGCGTCTGTCGGGATGGGCGGGATTTTACGCAACCCGCTTGATCAGGCTATGACGGGACCGGGATTCGCGCGGCGCGCCGCCGCGCCCGGGGACGGAGCTAACGGGGGATTTGAGCGGGTGGGTTGAGCGACGGGGATTGGCCCAGGCCGCGATCGGACGGGCGGCGCGGCGGACCCGTGGCCATTTCGTCGGCGCCACCCGCAGGCTCTGGCCCTTCGGCCGCAGCAACGCCACCCGCCTGCTCTTCGCGCCGCACGACCTGCGCACCGCCGATCCGACGACGGCCAGCGATTTCTACGCAGGCTATTATGCCTTTGCCGGTCGCACCCTGCGCAGCCACGGCGAGTCTCCCTTCGACGCGACGCCGCCGAGCGATGCCTGGGCCGAGGGGCTCTACGGCTTCGGCTGGCTGCGCCACATGCGCGCCGCCGATACGGCCATCGCCCGCGCCAATGCCCGCAGCCTGGTCGAGGATTTCATCGCCCGGCGCCGCGACCGCCACGATATCGCCCGGCGCCCGGCCGTCATGGCGCGCCGGCTGATCTCCTTCCTGTCGCACTCCCCCTTGTTGCTGGAAGGCGCCGACCACGCTTTCTACGAGCGCTATCTGCGCCATGTCTCGCGCCTGACCGACCGGTTGAGTCTCGCCCTGGCCGGCGCCGTAGACGGTGCTGACCGGCTGAACGGTCTGATCGCCATCGCCTTCGCCGCGATCTGCCTCGATGGCCAGGACGGCCGCCGGCGCCGGATCGAAATCCTGCTTTCGGAGGAACTGACCGAGCAGATCCTGCCCGATGGCGGCCATCTCTCGCGCAATCCGCGCCTGCTGATCGAGTTCCTGCTCGATCTCCTGCCGTTGCGCGAGACCTTCGCCGCCCGCGGCCTCGAACCGCCGCGCGGCGTGATGACCGCGATCGAGCGGATGATGCCTCATTTGCGCCTGTTCCGGCATGGCGACGGCGCGCTCGCCCTGTTCAACGGCATGGGCACGACGCCGCCCGACCTGATGGCGACGCTCGCGGCCTATGACGATGCGCGCGGCCGCCCGACCGAGCATGCCGCCTATTCCGGCTATAGCCGCCTTTCGGCCGAGCGCAGCATCGTCGTCGCCGATGCCGGCCCGCCGCCGCGCGGCGCCTATTCGGTCGAGGCCCATGCCGGCTGCCTTGCCTTCGAATTCTCCAGCGGCCCGCAGCGCATCATCGTCAATTGCGGCGCCAGCCGCTTCGGCCTGCCCGAGCTGAAGCTCGCCGCGCGCAGCACCGCCGCCCATTCCACGCTGGTCCTCGACGATCGCTCCAGCGCGAATTTCGGCATGGTTCTCGGCGAGATGCGTGTCGTCGCCGGTCCGCGGGACGTCCGCGTCGCCCGCCAGGATGGCGCGGACGGGCCTGAATGGGTCGCCAGCCATGACGGCTATCGCCGCAGCCTCGGTGCCGTCCATACCCGGCGCCTGACACTGGCGCGCGACGGCGCAGCGCTTGCAGGCGAGGACGAGGTCGCCGTGTCGGGCGCGCGCACGGAGCTCCCCGCCGCCCTGCGTTTCCATCTCCACCCCAATGTCCGGGCCAGCCTCGTCCGCGACGGCAGCGGCGCGCTCCTGGCGCTCGCTTCCGGCGAGGTCTGGAGCTTCGAAGCCGGCGGACTGACCATCGCCATCGAGGAGAGCATCTTCCTGGCCGGCTCCGATGGCAGGCGCCGCACCGAGCAGCTCGTCGTCGCCTTCGATGCCGGGGCGACGCCGCGCGTCATCTGGCGCCTCCATCGGATCAGCGCCGCCAATCCCCGCGCCGGCAGGACGATTGCCGACGTGATCGCCGAGCGCGCGGCCGCGGAACCCGCACCCGACGCGTGACGGTTCTGCGACGGCGGCTTTTGCCTTTTGCAGCGCAGCATGATAGCCCGCGCGCGTCTGCCGAAACTGCCTTCCCGCAATCCAAGCCGGACCTGATCCCGATGCCGAATGAGCTTCGCCGCGTCGAACGCGCGCTCCTTTCCGTTTCCGACAAGACGGGGCTGATCGATTTCGCGCGCGCCCTCCACAAGCTCGGCATCGCGCTGGTCTCGACCGGCGGCACCGCCAAGGCGATCGCCGAGGCCGGCCTGCCGGTCTCGGACGTCTCCGATCTCACCGGCTTCCCCGAGATGATGGACGGCCGGGTCAAGACGCTGCATCCGAAGGTCCATGGCGGCCTGCTCGCCATCCGCTCGCATCCCGAGCACCAGGCCTCGATGCTCGGCCACGGCATCCAGCCGATCGACCTGCTCGTCGTGAACCTCTACCCGTTCGAGGCGACCGTCGCTGCGGCTAAGCCCTATGACGACTGCATCGAGAACATCGATATCGGCGGCCCCGCCATGATCCGCGCCGCCGCCAAGAACCATCACGACGTCGCCGTCGTGGTCGAGCCGGCCGACTACCCCTCCGTCCTCGCCGATCTCGAGGCGCAGAAGGGCGCGACCACGCTGACGCTGCGCCGCAAGCTCGCCCAGAAGGCCTATGCCCGCACCGCGGCCTATGACGCGGCGATCTCGAACTGGTTCGCGGGCGAACTCGGCGACACCGCCCCGCATTTCCGCGCGCTCGGCGGCGCGCTGGCCGAGACGATGCGCTATGGCGAGAACCCGCATCAATGGGCCGCCTTCTACCGCACGCCGGAGAACCGGCCGGGCGTCTCGACCGCCCGCCAGGTCCAGGGCAAGCAGCTCTCCTACAACAACATCAACGATACCGACGCCGCCTTCGAATGCGTCGCCGAGTTTGCGCCGGAGGCCTCGGCCGCCTGCGTCATCGTCAAGCACGCCAACCCCTGCGGGGTCGCGGCCGGCGGTTCGCTGCTCGAAGCCTATGAGCGCGCGCTCGCCTGCGACCCCGTCTCCGCCTTCGGCGGCATCGTCGCGCTGAACCGCAAGCTCGACGCCGCCGCGGCCAGGAAGATCGTCGAGGTCTTCACCGAGGTCATCATCGCCCCGGATGCCGACGAGGAGGCGATCGCCCTGATCGCCGCCAAGAAGAACCTGCGCCTGCTAGTGACCGGCGGCCTGCCGGATGTCCGCGCGCCCGGCCTGTCGCTGCGCACCGTCTCCGGCGGCTTCCTCGTCCAGTCGCGCGACAATGCCGTCGTCGACGATATGGAGCTCAAGGTCGTGACGAAGCGCCAGCCGAGCGAGCGTGAGCTTGCCGATCTGCGCTTCGCCTTCCGCGTCGCCAAGCACGTCAAGTCGAACGCCATCGTCTATGCCAAGGACCTTGCCACGGTCGGCATTGGCGCCGGCCAGATGAGCCGCGTCGATTCCTCACGCATCGCCGCCTGGAAGGCCGCCGAGGCCGCCAAGGCTGCGGGCGTCGCGGAGAGCCTGGCCAAGGGCTCGGTCGTCGCCTCCGACGCCTTCTTCCCCTTCGCCGACGGCTTGCTCGCCGCGGCCGAGGCCGGCGCTACAGCCGTGATCCAGCCCGGCGGCTCGATGCGCGACGACGAGGTCATCAAGGCGGCCGACGAGGCCGGCCTCGCCATGGTCTTCACGGGGCACCGCCACTTCCGCCATTGACGGCGGGGCGGGCCGCAGGACAGGCTTGCTGACGGGCTGCGCGTGAAGCCGCGCGGCAGGGGATAGGGGTCTGCATGGCCAAAGCTCACAAATCCGGCGCGCTGCTCAGGGAGCGCGTCGAACACCAGCATGCGCGGGTCTCGTACGTCGAGCTCTTCTTCGACCTCGTCTTCGTCTTCGCGATCACGCAGATCTCGCACACGCTGCTCGAGCATTTCAGCGTGCTCGGACTGGCCCAGGCCGCCTTCCTGCTCGGTGCCGTCTGGTGGATCTGGATCTATACGAGCTGGGTGACGAACTGGCTCGACCCCGAACGGCCGCCGGTCCGGATCCTGCTTTTCGTCCTGATGTTCCTCGGGCTGGTGATGTCCTGCGCGCTGCCCGAGGCTTTCGGCGCGACCGGCCTCGCCTTCGCCGGCGCCTATGTCACGGCCCAACTCGTCCGCTCGGTCTTCACGATGGTGAGCCTCAGGGACGCCTCGCCCGCGAACTACCGCAACTTCCAGCGCATCACGATCTGGCTGGTCTGCTCTGGCGTCTTCTGGATCGCCGGCGGCCTGAGCGAAGGGCCGTTGCGCTTCGGGCTCTGGCTGATCGCGCTCGGCATCGAGTATGTCGGCCCCGCCGTCGGCTTCCGGGTGCTTGGCCTCGGCCGCTCGCTGACCAGCGACTGGAATGTCGAAGGCGGCCATCTCGCCGAGCGCTGCGCCCTCTTCATCATCATCGCGCTCGGTGAATCCGTCATCATGACCGGCGCGACCGCCGCGAAGCTGCCGCCGACGACGGTCAATCTGACGGCCTTCCTCAATGCCTTCCTGAGCACGGTGGCGATGTGGTGGGTCTATTTCCATATCGGCGCCGAGCGGGCGAGCCAGCATATCGCCCATTCGGAAGACCCGGGCCGGATCGCGCGGATCGCCTATACCTATCTGCATGTCCTGCTGGTCGCCGGCATCGTCCTCGTCGCGGTCGGCGACGAACTGGTGATCGCACATCCCACCGGCCATACCGACGGCAGGACGGCGATCGCGGTCCTGGCCGGCCCGGCCTTCTACCTCCTCGGCAACCTGCTGTTCAAACGGATCACGGCCGGCTGGTATCCGCTCTCCCATCTCGTCGGCCTCGGCCTGCTCGCCGTGCTCACCCCGGCCTGGACCGTGCTGCCGCCGCTCGGCTTCAGCCTGGCCGCGACCGCGATCCTGATCCTCGTCGCAGCCTGGGAAGCGATCTCGCTGCGGGCCAAGGAAGCCTGACCCATGCATACCATCAAGGTCATCGGCATCGGCTTCGCGCTGCTCGGAATCCTGCTCGTCCTGGCGCCGCGCCTTTCGATCTCGGCCAGACGGCCGATCCCCTTCGCGGTGAAGCTGTTCCTGCCGCTCTGGTTCACTGGGGCCCTGATCAATCTCTCGATCGGTGTCGCCCGCGCAGGCTATAGCGTGACGGAGGAAGCGCCGATCTTCCTCGTCGTCTTCGGCGTGCCGGCGGTCGCCAGCCTGCTGATCCTGTGGCTGACCTCGCGAATTGCCCGATGAGCCTCGAATCCGTCCGCGCCTTCTTCGCCGAGCACGCTCCCGACATTGCCATCATCGTGACGCCCGAGAGCAGCGCGACCGTGCCGCTTGCCGCGGCGGCCCATGGCGTCGAGCCCGGCCAGATCGCCAAGACGCTCTCCTTGCGCATCGGTGAGGAGGTCGTCCTGGTCGTCACCCGCGGGGACGCCAGGCTCGACAACAGAAAGGCCAAGGCGGCGCTCGGCGGCAAGCCGCGCATGCTCGGCCAGGAGGAGGTCGAAGCCCTGACCGGCCATCCTGTCGGCGGCGTCTGCCCCTTCGGGCTCGCGACGCCGCTCAAGGTCTATTGCGACGTCTCGCTGAAAGCCTTCGATATCGTCGTTCCGGCAGCAGGCTCGACCCATAGCGCGCTGCGCATCGCGCCTGAGCGCATGGCCGAGCTGACCCGGGCCGAATGGGTCGATACCTGCCAGGAAGCGGCGCAGGAGACAGCTGCGGCGGAGTAGGCGCTCAGCCCTTCGTCCGCGCGATCAGCTCCATCGCGGCGGCGGGATTGCGCACCTTGTCGCCGCTGATGACATAGAGAAACACGTCGCGTTTCTCGGCCTTGGCCGCCGGCCCGACCGTCTCCAGCCCTTCGGGCACGCCGCCCTTGGCCCAGGCCTGCGCGGCCTTGACCCAGCGATCGAGCCCCGCCTCGGAATAGCCCTTCGGCTCGGCCTCCTTCGTCCCCATGATCCGCGCATAGACGAAGGGCGCAGTCACGTCGGCGATCTGTGTGTAATCCGCATCGGCCGAGGTGATCGCGGCGACACCATACGCGCGCAGAAGCGCGATGAAATCCGGCGAGCGGAAACTGTCATGCCGGACCTCGACCGCATGGCGCAACGCGATCCCGTCGAGCTCCTTGGGCAGCAATTTAAGGAAGGCTTCGAAATCGGCGGGATCGAACTGCTTCGTCGGCATGAACTGCCAGTTGATCGGCCCGAGCTTGTGCTTGAGCTCGGTCAGCCCGCTGGTCAGGAATTTCTCGACGGAAGGGCCCGCCTCCGCCAGCACGCGCCGGTTCGTGCAGAAGCGCGAGCCCTTGAGCGCGAAGACGAAATCGTCGGGTGTCTCCTCGCGCCATCTCGCAAAGCTCTCCGGCTTCTGCGAGCCGTAATAGGTGCCGTTGACCTCGATCGAGGTCAGCTTGCTCGCGGCATATTCGAGCTCGCGCTTCTGCGGCAGCCCGTCCGGATAGAACGCCCCGCGCCAGGGCTCGAACACCCAGCCGCCGATGCCGATATGGATCTTGCCTGCTTCACGGGCCATGGGGCGCTCCATTCTCCTGATGCCGATACTCGCCCGGATGGCTGGTCGAGCGCCACCCGCTTTCGGCAAAAGTAGAAGCTAGCCTTCCGAGCTACAGACCGATGTCAGGAGAACCGAGCCCGTAACCTCGCCCCCGGCCGTCATCGATCATCCGGCCTCCTGATCAGATTGCCGCTCGCGACGAGCGTCGTCAGGCTGATCGCCGCGGCAAGCATGACGTACCACGCCGGTGCAAGGGCGCTTCCCGTCTGGAGGATGAGCCATGTCGTGATGAAAGGCGCGAATCCCCCGAAGATCGTGACCGCCAGGTTGTAGGCGATGGACAGGCCCGTCGAGCGCATCGCGGGCGGATAGAGCTCTGCCATCGCAGCCGGAGCCGGCCCGCTGAAGCCGGCGATCAGCACGGCGAAGACGATCTGCGCAAGCACGAGGTTCACGACGCTGGGCTGATGGGTCAGCCAGAACAGCAGAGGCCAGCAGGCGAGCAGAATCCCGCATGCCGCAGCGAGCATGATCGGGCGCCGTCCAATCTTATCCGACCAAGCGCCGAACACGGGCGCCAAGATGACGATCAGGACAAGGCCGACGCTATTGGCGAGAAAGCTCGCGTTTTGGGGTACGCCAAGCTGGCGCACGGCATAAGTCGGCATCGTCACGAGAAAGAAATAGGTGCAAACCGTCCAGGCGATGGTGATGCCGAAGCCGGCGACCACGGCGGAACGGTGCTTGGCAAGCGTATCGCGCAGCGGAGAGAACGACGCTTCGGGTCGCGCCGCGCGCTCACGCAGGATCGCCTTGAAGGCGTCCGTCTCGCTGACCCGGAAGCGGATGAAGAGGCCGACTGGCGCGATCAGCAGACCGAGCAGAAACGGGACCCGCCAACCCCAGGCCTCGATATCGGCTGCAGGCAGGAGGCCGGTCAGCACGGCGCCGGTCAGCGAACCAAGCAGGAGCGCCCCGGCCTGGCTGGCCTGCTGCCAGCTCGCATAGAGCCCCCGCCGCGCCGGCGGAGCGTGCTCGACGAGGAAGGCGGTCGCCCCGCCGATCTCGCCGCCGGCGGAGAAGCCCTGGATCAATCGGGCGAGAACGATGATCGCGGGTGCCCAGGCCCCGGCCGTCGCATAGGTCGGCGCAAGACCGATCATCGCCGTCCCCAACGCCATCAGGAGGATCGTTAGGGAGAGCGCCAGTTTGCGCCCGCGACGATCGGCGAGCGTCCCCAGGACGAGCGCGCCGACCGGGCGCATGATGAAGCCGACGCCGAAAGTGGCGACGGTGAGGAGCAGCGAGACGGTCGGGTCGCCTGTCGGGAAGAAGAGCTTGGCGAGCGTCAGTGCGAAGAAGCCGTAGACGGCGAAATCGTACCACTCCAGCGTGTTGCCGACGATGGCGGCGATCACCGCTCGCCGGCCCGAGAGCCTGCTGGTGGCCGATGCGGCATCCGGGTCGGGATGAGTGCCGACGAGCTGCGTCATGATGATCCCCTCTTCAAGCAGCCCTGGCGTCGAGGCCGTGGCTTTCGGAATTGTCAGCGGCTCGCCCACCCCGCGAGGCGAGCCAGGAAGGCGTCCGCTGCATCGAGCTGCGAGCGCTCGATCCATTCGTCGGGCTGATGCGCCTGCGCGATCGATCCCGGCCCGCATACCACCGTGGAGATGCCGGCCGCCTGGAAGAAGCCGGCCTCCGTGCCGAAGGGCATCGCGAAGGGCGGGCAGATGCCGCCGAGGCCTGCAGCCAGGACCAGCGCCGGCTCGTCGCCGGCAGGCGACAGCGGCGGAACATGGACATGCCGCCGGGTCGTCTGGCGGATGTCAGGCGGAATGGCGCGCGCGAGATAGGAGGCGATCAGCGACTCGGTCTCGTCGGCGTCCTGCGGCGTCACCGGTCGGAACTCCCACAGCACCTCACAGGCGGACGGCACGATGTTGATCGCCGAGCCGCCCTCGATCCGGCCGATATTGACGGTCGTTTGGTCGATCCCCGCTCCGGCGCGGTGTCCGATCGACTTCAGGAATCCGATGAAATCGGCCGCGGGATAGATCGCGCTCGCGCCGGCGCTGGGATCGCTTGAATGCGCTGCCTTGCCCTCGAAGCGGGTGCGGAAGCCGAGAAAGCCCCGATGGCGATCGCCAAGGCGCATCCCCGTCGGCTCACCGACGATGGCGAGTTCCGGCTTGGCCTCATGCGCCAGCAAATCGTCGATCAGGCGCGGCACGCCAAGGCAGCCGACCTCCTCGTCATAGGACAGGGCGATGTGGATCGGCCGGGCCAGATCTGCGCCCCTGAAGCCGCTCGCGGCGGCGAGGCAGGCGGCGACGAAGCCTTTCATGTCGGCCGCACCGCGGCCGTAGAGCTTTCCATTATGCTCGGTCAGACGGAACGGGTCGGAGGACCAGCTCTGGTCGTCGACCGGAACGACGTCGGTATGGCCCGACAGCACGATGCCGCCGGGCCCTCGGGGCCCGAAACTGGCCAGGATATTGGCCTTGCTCCGATCCTCGTCATGGCTCAGCCGGATCCGCGCGCCGGTGCTGTCGAGCCGATCGGCGACCCGCTCGACGAGCGCCAGATTCGACCGGCTCGACGTCGTGTCGAAACCGACCAACTCCTCGAGAAGGGCGACGGTCTTGCTCATCGGCGGTCATCGGCGACGAACGCCGGCTGCTTATGGTCGACGAAGCCGTCTTGCGAAGAGGCGGTCATGATCTCGCCCCCGCAGAGCTTCGGGATGCGCTGGAGCTGCTGCCGATTGCGGCGAGGCCGAAGCCACCGAGGATCAGCGCAGCGCCGACGAGGTGGAACGGCCGCACAGGCTCGCCGAGAACCAGAAAGGCGAGCGCGGCGGTGAATAAGGCGACGAGATGGAAGGATGCGCCCGTCACGCTGGCTCCGAGCGTGGCGACGCAGCGGTTCCAGATAATGAAAGCCAGCAGCGAAGCGAAGACGCCGATATAGAGCACCGCCGCGATCGGGCCGGGGCCCGTCGGGATCGTTGCGCCGCGCGCGAGCTCCCAGAACCAGAACGGCAGCAGCACCAGCAGCCCCGCCGCCATCGTCGCGGCCAGGAAGACGAGCGGATCGAGATCCGCCGGCCGGCGGCGCAGCAGCACCGAATAGACCGCGTAGTTGGCGACTGCGATCAGCACCAGCGGCTCCCCGCCGGCGAGGCTCAGGCCCGACAGCGTCGACGGCTCGCCGCGCGCGACGATCCAAGTCACGCCGATGAAGGAGATGGCAATGCCGGCCAGAACGCGAGCCGAGACGCGCTCGACGCCGAGCAGGAAGGCGGCGAGCGGCACCATCAGCGGCAGCGTCGAGTTGAGGAAGGCGACGCTTGCCGCCGGCGCGCTCTGCAGGGCCAGATAACCGAGTGCGTTATAGCCGGCGATGCCAAAGGCGCCGCATGCGAAGACGAGACCGCGAGCACGAAAGAGCGCCTCTCGCTGCGCTCCCATCGCCCTGAAAACAAAGGGAAGCAGGCAGGCCAGCGCGACGACCCAGCGACCGACCGCGAGCGAAACCGGGGGAAACGAGCCGGCGAGCGCGCGGCCGAGCACGAGATTGCCGGCCCAGAACAATGGCGGCAGGGGCAGAAGCAGCAAGGGCTGCGCCCAGAGGCGCTGGAGGATCGTCATCGCGCAGCCTCACAGGATTTCGGCGAGGCCGATGCGCAACCGGCGATTGTGCCGGCCCTTGTTGTCGATCTTCAGGATGCGGATCGGCGGCGAGGCGCCCGTCGAAGCGAAATGCGTGCCGCCGCAGGCCTGCCGGTCCAGGCCGACGATCTCGACGATGCGCACCTGGCCGTCCGCGCTCGGCGGCGGGGCCACGGAGCGCGATCGGATCAGGCCGGGCTCCGCAAAGGCCGCTGCCTCCGGGATGTGGGTCGCCTGCACCGCGAGGTCTTGCCGGATCAGCGCGTTGACCGTCTCCTCGATCGCGCGCAGCCGCTCATTGTCGGCATCGGGCAGGTCGAAATCGATGCGCGCGGTTCCGTCCTCGTTCATCTGCACGCCGGTGACGAGCGCGCCGTCGAAATCCTGGAAGACCACGGCGTTGACGATATGCAGGTCGGTGTGCAGCGCGCGCATCAAATGCCGGAACGGGCCATCGACCCGCGCCTCGGCTGAAGCCGGCGGCAGTTCGATGGGCTCGGCGAGCAGGTGCCAGAGATGGCCGCCTTCGCTTTCGAAGCCCGAGATCGCGACCTCGCCGCCGTCCCAGGCGAGCGTGCCGCGATCGGACAATTGGCCGCCGCCGCCCGGATAGAACGGGCTTTCCGCGAGCAGGACCCGCCCCGGCCGCGCATCCGTGACCTCGGTCGTCAGCGTCAGGACGTCAGGGTGGTCGAGGCAGAAATAACGGGACATCCAATCTCACCTTGCCGACAGCCCCGACGGGGCTTTTGCGTGCAGGCGAGAATGGTGCAGTGCGGTGTGCGGGTATTGGTGGAAATTGAGAGCGTGCTCAATCAGAGGCGGCGCGCACCCATTGCAGCGGCGTGATCCCATAGGCGCGCTTGAAGTGCCGCGTCAGGGCGCTCTGGTCGTAGAAGCCGGCGTCGAGCGCGGCGGCGGCGATCGTCGCGCCGCGACCCAGCGCAGCGATCGCGGTCTTGAGGCGCAATTGGGTGAGATAGGCATGCGGGGTGAGCCCGGTGCTGCGCTTGAACAGGGCGATCAGCTGGAACGGGTTGAGCCCGACCTCGGTCCCCAATTGCTCCAGCGTGAGCTCCTCGGCATGACGGGCCCGCATGATTTCGCGGATGCGGGCCGCCTTGACCTGGTCGCGCGTCGGCAAGGTTAGGCCTGGTTCGCCGGCAGCGTGACGCCGGATGAGCGCTCCGAAGCTGCGCACCAGAAGCTCGCGCTCCTCGAGAGGGTCGTTCCCTTCATCGAGGATTCGATGCAGGCCGAGAAAGGCGTCGATCAGATCCGGATCGTGCAGGCTGTTGCGCGTGAAATAGGCGGTGGCATCGAGGCCGAGCGCGGTCTTGAGCGTCTCGATCGCCGGCGAGGTCAGATAGAAGCCGCGATAGATCCAGCGCTGGCTCCAGCCCATCCGCCCCGAATGAGGCTCGTCGGGATTGAAGACCAGCAGGGTCGAGGCCTTCGCCTCGTCGGCCCGCCCCCGGCTCTTGAACTCGGCCCCGCCGGCTTCGGTGACGGCGACGACGAAAGCCTCGTGGCTATGAGGCGCATAGTCATGGCTGGTGAAATCGGCGACGAGGCAGCTCAGGCCCGGAACCCGAGGGTCGCGCCAGTAGCGGGAGGAATTGCGGAGATCGACGCGGGCCAAGCTGCTTTCCGAGGGTCAGGATAGCCGCGATCGTGCGACAATCGCGGCCAGATCGCAATCGCGCGCCAGGCTGCCGAAGGCGCGATTGGGCAGCCCCTCGAGGCGCGAGGCGACGAACGCATCCGCCGTCGCGGGAATCGAGTGACGCACCAACAGCGCCGCCTCCATCACCGTGGCGATCTGGATGGTGATCTGGCGGGCACGGTGCTCCTGGTCGCGTGTGTCGGAAAGCTCGACTTCCAAGGCGTCGATGGCGAGATCCAGCCGCCGGTCCGCTCCACGCGCCAGCGACAGTTCCGCCAGGAGTGCCGCGACCGTATCCGGCTCGCGCTGCAGCGCGCGCAGCACATCGAGGCAGATCACGTTGCCGGCGCCCTCCCAGATGCCGTTGAGCGGCGCCTCGCGATAGAGACGCGGCATCGGCTGCTCCTCGATGAAGCCGTTGCCGCCATGGCATTCCAGGCATTCCGCCACGAAGGCCGGCGCGCGCTTGCAGTTCCAGAATTTCGCAACCGGGGTGAGGATGCGCTCCAGCAGGCGCGCCTCCTCCGAGCCGGCCGCAGCCTCGTCGACGGCGCGCGCAAGGCGGAAGGCGATCAAGGTCGCGGCCTCCGATTCCAGGCAGAGATCGGCCAGCACATTGCGCATCAGCGGCTGTTCGGCCAGCACGCGCTGGAAGACCCGCCGGTTATGGGTATGGTGCAGCGTCAGGCTGAGTGCCCAGCGCATCAGCCCGGCGGAGCCGACGGCGAAGTCGAGCCGGGTCAGATGCGCCATCTCGATCGCGATGCGCACGCCGCGGCCCTCCTCGCCCAGCAGGACCGCATAGGTGTCGTCATATTCAATCTCGGAGGAGGCGTTCGAGCGGTTGCCGCATTTGTCCTTCAGCCGCTGGATGAAGAAGCGGTTGCGGGTGCCGTCCGGCAACGAACGCGGCACGAAGAAGCACGAAGGCCCTTTTTCCGTCTGGGCGAGCGTCAGGAAGGCATCGCTCATCGGCGCGGAGCAGAACCACTTGTGTCCGGTCAGGCGATATTCGCCGCCGGGGCCGCCGCCACTCACCGGTACGGCGCGCGTCGCGTTGGCGCGCAGGTCCGAGCCGCCCTGCTTTTCGGTCAGCGCCATGCCGATGGTCGCGCCCGCCTTCTCGGCGATCGGCACCGGGCGGGGGTCATAGGCGTCCGCCAGCACCTTGCCTTCCCATAGGGACCGGATCTCGGGGACCAGGCGCAGCGAGGGGATCGCCGAATAAGCCATGCCGGTCGGGCAGCCGACGCCATTCTCGATCTGGTTCCAGATATAGGACAAGGCGGCGCGCGCCGTATGAGCGCCCGGCCGGTTGGCGTTCCAGGCGAGGGAGTGCACGCCCGAGCCGAACGCGAGCTCCATCAGCGCATGATAGCTCGGATGGAACTCGACGAGGTCGATCCTATGGCCGAAACGGTCATGGCTGGTGAAGCGCGGTTCATTCTGGTTGGCGAGATGGGCGCGCTCCTGCCAGATGGGATCGCCGGCGGCATCGCCCAGCCGCAGCGCGCGCTCCGCGACCCAGCCGGCACCTTCGCGCGCCACCGTCTCCCTGAGGATAGCGTCCTGAGCGAACACATTCACGCCGGTCAACGCGCCGGACTGGTTCGTCACCTCATGGGTCGTCGTCGGATAGGTCCGGGTTTCCCTCGCGAGCAAGACATCCTCCCCTGGCTCGAACGTTGTCCGCCCGGAAGCGTAGCGCATCGGCGACGGGCGTCTATTGGTGAGAATTGTGGACGCGACCGCCTGGGATGTCCGGTTGCTATGTCGCCAGGCCTCGATTCCGGCGTCGATTAGCCAATGCTCGGGATCGGGTCTTCGTCAGCCCATGTGAATTTGGCCTCGCCCGATCCCCACCGCTGATAGGTCTCCGCCTCAGGCTCGAAAGGCATCGTCTCAATGGAAGCTTGAATCTTGAGGGCGCAGCCCGCGAACCGGCACGGACGGCGATCGGCGCCGGTCGCTACCTTCGGGCGATCAGGCGCCTGTTCCGCCGGATCGCTGCGCGGCCGCCGTGATGGCCGCGATCAGTCTCTGGCGGTTGTCGAGCATGAAGGATGTGAACGTGTCCTGCCCGACGATCGATTTCAGCATCGCCGGCAGGAGATCATACAGCTTGAGGGAGAGATTCCGCATTGCGGCATCGTCATTGACGAGGCTGGAGGCCTTCTCGCCCAGGAAATCCGTCAGGAGATGCTGATTCTGGGTCGCCAGCGTGATGATCTCGGCTTCGACTTTATCTTTGACGGCTTCGAACATGAGGCACCTCGGTCGATCTCGTTCGCAAGCTAGCCCATTCTTCAGCCCGCTGGCCACGGGAATGAGCCAGCGGTCCGGCGCCCGATTGCTGCCGCTATTCGTTCAGCATCCATTCAAACGGCCGGGCGCGAACTTCTCTCATCCGACAGCCGGCCCGGCGACTGCCTGGAATCGATCCCCCGGGTTAATGACGGACGATCCCATGAACCTCTCGCGCTATCTGCTGCCGATGGCGGCGCTCGCCATGATGACGGGCTACGCCGCCGCGCAAACACCGGCCCCGTCCGCCCCCGCCGCAAAGCCGGCCGTGACGGCTCCCGCGCCGATGGCTCCTGCCGGCAAGAAGACCGCGACCTCTTCCAGCGAGCGGACTGCCAAGTCGAAGGCCTGCTCCGATCAGGCGGATCAGAAGGGGCTGCACGGCAAGGCCCGTAAGACGTTCCGCGACGCCTGCAAGAAGGCCTGAATGGGCCACGCCGCTGGGTCGGATCGTAGCGATCCGGCCCACGCCGAAAGCGAGGCGCCGGCGCCGGCTCAGGCGGCTTCGGCGACGACCAGTCCCTGCTCGACCAGGATCACGCGCGGACACAGGCAGCCGGGCTCGTTCGGGGCCGGGCCCCAGGCGCCCTGCCACTCGAGATGGCCCTGTTTCCAGGCCTCGACGATGGCCCGCCATTGCTTCCGCAAGTCCGATGATTTGCGGCGGCGAACCGATCCGCTGTTCCGCTTCGCCATATCCAGTCTCTCAATCTCGCTGCGACGCACCAATGATTGTGCGACGCAGCATGATATGGAGATGATCGGGCCGCCAGCTACCCTCGTTTCGGCAGGCCGGCATGCTTGCGCAAGCATGGCGGGATCGCAGCCTATCCCCACGGGTTGGCATGTCCGCTTCCAGGCAAGGGGCCAATGTCCGGACTTGGCGGATACGTTCAAAAAGTCGGCATTGTGGGCGCGTGAAGTCCTGTTTCAGTGGTCATTGTCGGATGGCGGCGCGATATGGGCAAGCGGATGGTGGCGCAGGAGGCACCGTTCTACGAGTTCAGCCTGGAGCGGCATGTGTCATTAGGGCACAGGGTGCGCGCCATTGATCGCTTCGTCGATCTCTCGGATATCCGCGCGCATCTGCGACCGTTCTACAGCGAGATGGGACGGCCCTCGATTGATCCGACGCTGATGATCCGGATGCTGCTGATCGGCTACAGCTTCGGGATCCGCTCGGAGCGGCGCCTGTGCGAGGACGTGCATCTGAGCCTCGCCTATCGCTGGTTCTGCCGGCTCAGCCTAGCTTGCGATGTCGGGGGCGGCCGACGGTCGCGGCATCTCGCTCGACCGCGGCGGCTCGGCACCACGTCGCGAGCAGGTTACGGCGGAGGCGGTCACGGCGAAGGCCAGAACCTCGGACAATTGCGCATCGCCCAGCTCGGACAGGCCTTCGCGCGACAGAAGTCCGCGCTGATCGAGCCACGCCAGCAGCGCCGCATGGAAGCTGTCCCCCGCTCCGACCGTGTCCACGACCTCGACCGGCCGGCCGGCTTGGACGACCGGCTCCCTTCCCCGGCGCCAGGCGACCGCACCCTTTGCTCCATGGGTTATGATGCAAAGCTCCGCCCCGGCCGCAAGCCAGCTCTCCGTCAAATCGCGATGGGCCGTGCCGGGAAATGCTATGGCAAGGTCTTCGTCGCTGGCCTTGATGATGCCGGCGCGAGGGACGAACGCGGCGAAACGCCGCCGCCAATCGGCAAGGTCCGGCGTCACCGTCGGACGCAGATTGGGATCGATGGAGATCAGCCGCGAGCCCGCCTCGCGCTGGGCGAGTGCAAGATGCGCGCTGGCGACGGGCTCGACGGCGAGCGTGAAGGAACCCATCGCGATGGCGCGGATATGATGATCGAGTTCCTTCGGCAGATCCGCGACATCGACGCTGCGATCGGCCTTGCCTTCACCGTGGAAAGCATAGGCCGGCAACCCCTGCGCATTCGTCCCGACGATGCTGATCGTGGTCAGCTGCTCTGTTTCGACGCAATGAGCGATGTCGACACCTTCCGCGACGAGGCGGGACCGTATCGCGGCGCCAAACAGATCCGATGAGAGGCCGCCGAAGAAGGCGGTCGACACGCCGAGCCGGGCAAGGCCGATCGCCACGTTGTAGGGCGAACCACCAAGGACCGGCTGCGCCTGCATCGTCCCCTCGCCGATATCGACGAACAGGTCGACGATCGCCTCTCCGCAGACCAGAACGCTCATTGCGGCGTGCCCCCGATGCTCTTGTTTTCTGCAGCGTCCATCATAGTAACGCGTCCAGGACGTATTGGGCCGTCTTCGCATCCCTTACCTGCGCCGTCGCGGCCTTGGCGCACACGCATGCCAGCACGGCGTCGGCGCGGGCGTGTCCGCCGACGGCCACGCGATCCGGGGCGAGGATGAAATCTTCGTAGAGATCGTCAGGCAACGCTCGGACAGGAAGCGACAGATGCGCCGCCCTTCCGCATCGAGGATGGGCCCGAGGATTACGGCCGTCGCGCCGGCCTCGCGCCCTTGGGCGCGCGTTCTCGTCGAAGTTCTCGAAGACGCCCGAGCCGTCCCGCTTCCAGCCCCCGACCGAGAACAGCACGCGTGTCAGCTTCTGGAACTGCGCGATGCTGTCGGCGATGCCGATCTGCTCGCGCAGCGAAGCGACCAGGGCCGCGTCCGCGAGCAGCAGCGGGGCATAGATCGGAAAGGTCTGGCCACGGAAGCGCATGGCCATCGCACGGATCATCTCGGCCGGGTCGTATTGGAAATAGGTGGCACGGCTGACACCCAAGAGCTGGACCATCGAGCGCCCCGGCAATTCGCCGATCCGATCGAGGATGCGGCTGGTCGTCCGCCCGGCAACGTCCTCCGGCGCTCCCGGCTCGATCAGATGGGACGCTGCCGCATCGGCGAGAATGGCCAATTCGGATGCCGGGTCGGCGGCGGGGAGTACGATCACGCGTCGCAGGCCCGCCTTCTGCATCAGCGCCGAGGACAGGGCGAAATCGAAATCGGCCGGCGGCAGGACACGGACATCTGATGTGGTCGACGTCGTGGCTTGGCTTGGGCAGCGGGCGGTGGACCGAGGCTGCTTCGGCCGTGGCTTCGGTCCAGCGCGAGATCGACGGCATATGATCGCGATCGAGGACGGGCTCTATCAGCCTTCGATGGGGCAGTGTCTTGGCCGATCTTGATGGCGAGGGGCGGGTGCTGACTGCCCAGCT
>NZ_JAELTI010000336.1 GCF_016428755.1 Allobosea sp. ASV33 | reverse complement strand
CCCCCCCCCCCCCCCCCCCCCCCCCCCCCCCCCCCCCCCCCCCCCCCCCCCCCCCCCCCCCCCCCCCCCCCCCCCCCCCCCCCCCCCCCCCCCCCCCCCCCCTTTTTCAAGCACAAGACGGCATACGAGATCGCGCCTAGAGTCTCGTGGGCTCGGAGATGTGTATAAGAGACAGGGCCTGATCCGCCCCCACGGCCGAGAATGGATTGCCGAGCGCACCGAGGAAGCGCCGCGCATTCTCGGCCTCGTCCTTGTAGTTCATCCCGACCAGTGCGACCTTGCCCTGCCTGACCGCATCGGTC
>NZ_JAELTI010000335.1 GCF_016428755.1 Allobosea sp. ASV33 | reverse complement strand
CCCCCCCCCCCCCCCCCCCCCCCCCCCCCCCCCCCCCCCCCCCCCCCCCCCCCCCCCCCCCCCCCCCCCCCCCCCCCCCCCCCCCCCCCCCCCCCCCCCCCCCTTTTCAAGCACAAGACGGCATACGCGATCGCGCCTAGAGTCTCGTGGGCTCGGAGATGTGTATAAGAGACAGGCGCAACCCCGTCCCGCGCAGCGCCAGCGCGGAGCCGACGACGATCTCCTGAAGGCCGAGCCGCATCTGCCGCAAGCCCTTCACCCGGGCGTCGGTCTTGTCCGCTTCCTTCAGATTGGTGGCGAAG
>NZ_JAELTI010000334.1 GCF_016428755.1 Allobosea sp. ASV33 | reverse complement strand
CATCCGCGCCGCCGCATAGCGATCGCCATGGCCGGTAAGCAGATGCGCCAGCTCCTCGAAGCCGGGATTATGCCCGATCAGCAGGAGCGTGCGGACATCGCCCTCGACTTCCTGCACGACATCGAGCCTGTCTCTTATACACATCTCCGAGCCCACGAGACTCTAGGCGCGATCTCGTATGCCGTCTTCTGGTTGAAAAGGGGGGGGGGGGGGGGGGGGGGGGGGGGGGGGGGGGGGGGGGGGGGGGGGGGGGGGGGGGGGGGGGGGGGGGGGGGGGGGGGGGGGGGGGGGGGGGGGGGGGG
>NZ_JAELTI010000333.1 GCF_016428755.1 Allobosea sp. ASV33 | reverse complement strand
CCCCCCCCCCCCCCCCCCCCCCCCCCCCCCCCCCCCCCCCCCCCCCCCCCCCCCCCCCCCCCCCCCCCCCCCCCCCCCCCCCCCCCCCCCCCCCCCCCCCCTCTTTTCAAGCAGAAGACGGCATACGCGATCGCGCCTAGAGTCTCGTGGGCTCGGAGATGTGTATAAGAGACAGGGCCTGCACCTTCGGATCGACGGCGGCTGGCGGCATGGCGCGCGGAGCGGCGGACGGCCCGGCGACGAAGCGCTGCGTCTCGACCGGCGCCTGCGCAGCCTGACGGACCGGAGCCGGGGCCGGGGCC
>NZ_JAELTI010000332.1 GCF_016428755.1 Allobosea sp. ASV33 | reverse complement strand
CCCCCCCCCCCCCCCCCCCCCCCCCCCCCCCCCCCCCCCCCCCCCCCCCCCCCCCCCCCCCCCCCCCCCCCCCCCCCCCCCCCCCCCCCCCCCCCCCCCCCCCTTTTCAAGCAGACGACGGCATACGAGATCGCGCCTAGAGTCTCGTGGGCTCGGAGATGTGTATAAGAGACAGGGACTGGATCTCCTCGCCGGCGAAGCGGATGCGCCCCTTCGTCACCGGCACGAGCCGCGAGACGGTGTTGAGCGTCGTGCTCTTGCCGGCGCCGTTCGAGCCGAGCAGGGCGACGATCGCGCCCTCC
>NZ_JAELTI010000331.1 GCF_016428755.1 Allobosea sp. ASV33 | reverse complement strand
CCCCCCCCCCCCCCCCCCCCCCCCCCCCCCCCCCCCCCCCCCCCCCCCCCCCCCCCCCCCCCCCCCCCCCCCCCCCCCCCCCCCCCCCCCCCCCCCCCCCCCATTTTCAAGCAGAAGACGGCATACGCGATCGCGCCTAGAGTCTCGTGGGCTCGGAGATGTGTATAAGAGACAGGCCCAACACCATCACGCCGATCATCGTCGCCTTCACCCTGACTGTCGGGCGCGTCATCTTGTTCGAGTCGGTGCTGAGCTTTCTCGGCTTCGGCATCGTGCCGCCGACGCCGAGCTGGGGCAACATG
>NZ_JAELTI010000330.1 GCF_016428755.1 Allobosea sp. ASV33 | reverse complement strand
CCCCCCCCCCCCCCCCCCCCCCCCCCCCCCCCCCCCCCCCCCCCCCCCCCCCCCCCCCCCCCCCCCCCCCCCCCCCCCCCCCCCCCCCCCCCCCCCCCCCCCTTTTTCAAGCCGAAGACGGCATACGAGATCGCGCCTAGAGTCTCGTGGGCTCGGAGATGTGTATAAGAGACAGGGCGGAGGCGTCGTCGGCCTTCTCGTCAGCCTTGGCTTCGGCCTTCTTGGTCTTCTTCGCGGCGGCCTTCTTCGGCTTGGCCTCGGTGGCTTCCTCGGCGTCGTCGTCGGCGTAGAGCGCCTCGCGC
>NZ_JAELTI010000329.1 GCF_016428755.1 Allobosea sp. ASV33 | reverse complement strand
GTCACGGCGGTCGAGACGCTCAAGTCGATGGCGATCGAACCCCAGATGCAGCAGCGCTGGGAGGAGCAACTGGCGGCCTACGTCGCGGCGAGCTTCCGGGTGCTGAGCCTGGGCAATATCGCGAGCCCTGTCTCTTATACACATCTCCGAGCCCACGAGACTCTAGGCGCGATCGCGTATGCCGTCTTCGGCTTGAAAAGGGGGGGGGGGGGGGGGGGGGGGGGGGGGGGGGGGGGGGGGGGGGGGGGGGGGGGGGGGGGGGGGGGGGGGGGGGGGGGGGGGGGGGGGGGGGGGGGGGGGGG
>NZ_JAELTI010000328.1 GCF_016428755.1 Allobosea sp. ASV33 | reverse complement strand
CCCCCCCCCCCCCCCCCCCCCCCCCCCCCCCCCCCCCCCCCCCCCCCCCCCCCCCCCCCCCCCCCCCCCCCCCCCCCCCCCCCCCCCCCCCCCCCCCCCCCCCTTTTCAAGCACAAGACGGCATACGAGATCGCGCCTAGAGTCTCGTGGGCTCGGAGATGTGTATAAGAGACAGGGTCTCGTCCGCTTTGAAAGCCACGGGAATGGCGCCGATTCGCCCATCGAATTCCGGCAGGGCGACTTGCATGGCGAGATCGGCGGCGGAGAGGCCGCGCGGCGAGGCTTCCCAGGCCTCGCGCGGG
>NZ_JAELTI010000327.1 GCF_016428755.1 Allobosea sp. ASV33 | reverse complement strand
CATAGGGACGGGGATCGCCGACCTGTACCACCGCGAAAGCCCGCCGCGCCTGATCGTAGAATGCGAAGCGCTCGATGCCGACGAGCGGCTCAGCGCGGCCGAGCGCGGTGTCGATCTCGGCCTGCACCTGTCTCTTATACACATCTCCGAGCCCACGAGACTCTAGGCGCGATCGCGTATGCCGTCTTCTGCGTGAAAAGGGGGGGGGGGGGGGGGGGGGGGGGGGGGGGGGGGGGGGGGGGGGGGGGGGGGGGGGGGGGGGGGGGGGGGGGGGGGGGGGGGGGGGGGGGGGGGGGGGGGGG
>NZ_JAELTI010000047.1 GCF_016428755.1 Allobosea sp. ASV33 | reverse complement strand
GGTTTCCGGCGCTGAGGACAAGAGAGCGCTTGGGATTGCGCCGACGTGCGAGAACGCGGACCCGCGCGATCAATTCGCCCGGCTCGAACGGCTTGACGAGATAATCGTCGGCACCGCCGTTCAGCCCTTCGATCACGTCGGGCTTGGCGTCGCGCGCCGTCAGCATCAGGAAGGCCGGACGGTTCTCGGCGTTCGCCATCGCCTTGACGATCGACAGACCGTCGCCGTCCGGCAGGCGCCGATCGACGACGGCGATGTCGAACGGCGCCGTCCGCAGGGCCGCGAGCGCGGTCTCGACGGTATCCGTGCGATCCACGACCAGCCCCGCATTGGTCAGCAGGAGCGAGAGATAGGACATGAGCTCGGGCTCGTCCTCGACAATCAAAGCGCGCATGCCACATCCGTCGTGATGCATGGATGGAACGTCATGTCGGAGAAGGGGCGACAAATCCAGACATGACGCTCCACCCATGACCGGTTGCGGCCGGCGCGACAGCGACGCACGCGCGATCCCGCAACCCGTACCGGGCCGGCTTACGGGCCGGCCCGGAGCCTTCGCGATCAGAACCGGTAGTTCAGGCCGGCCTTGACCAGGTGCTCGTTGACACCCACCCGCGTGCGGCCGTTGCCGAGCTGGAAATTGTCCTTGCCGAGCGAGACGTAATTGTATTCGACCTTGGCGGAGAGGTTGTCGGTGATGCCGTATTCGGCACCGGCGCCGACGACATAGCCGGTCTTGCCGCGCGTCTTGGAGACGAGGCCGTCGCTTGCCTTGATGCTGCCATAGGCGAGACCACCCGTGCCATAGACCAGCAGGCGATCGAAGGTGACGCCGGCACGCGCCTTCAGCGTCCCGACATAGCGCATGTCGGCAGAGGTTCCGCCGCCGCGCTTCGAACCCTTGCCGAAGCCGTTCATCGACAGGTCGCTTTCGAGGCCGAACAGCATCGTGCCCATCTGGACGTTGTAGCCGACCTGGCCGCCGAGCAGCATTTCGTTGCGGCTCTTCTTGCTGACGCCGTTGAAGCGGTCGAAGGCGCCGCCGGCATGGGCGCCGACATAGAAGCCGTTCCAGTTATAGGCGCGCGGCGCCGAATAGGCCGGCCATTCCTGGGGCCGTGGCCGGGCACGGTCCGCCGCATATGCGGGCAGCGCGAACAGGGCCATCAGGCCGAGGCCGGCCAGAGGAAGAATACGAGACATCGATGACTCCTTGCGGGGGCTCCTCGCCGCCGACACATCTGCCAGCCGATTCGGCTCCGTGGATCGGAGCGGGCCGGCATGCGCAGATTGCGGACGAAGATTACGGCAAGGTTGCCCATTCCGGCGGCACTGGCGGCCGGAGCGCAGCGATGTCGAAAAAGGCCCCGCCCGAGACGGACAGGGCCTGATCGAAGTCGATCAGAGAACCGGAGCGGCTTGCTTGCCGAGCTCTTCGGCCGGCGGAATCCGGCCGCCCTCGAACCAGTAGGACGCAGCCGCGCGCGACATCGCCGCCCCGTCATGGCCGATGCCGGCCACCGTGATCAGTTGCCAGTTGCAGGGCACGCCGAGGCGCGCCGCTTCCGTCTTGCCGAAATCCAGCATGAAATGGGCGCGGCCGTAGCGATGCGGCCCCTGCGCCAGCGCCTCGGGCTGCGCCGGCAGGTTCGGATCGTCGGTGACGATGTCGCGGTCCCCCGCAAACAGGATCATCGGATAGGCGAGCCAGCGCGTCAGGGCCGCCGCGTCGAGACCAAGCCCGCCGAGGCCTTCGGGGAAATGCCGCTCCGGCGTGGGCAGGGTGTACCAGCCGGGATTGGAGGCCATCGCCGCTTCGAACAGCGCCCCGCCTTCCGTCGCCAGCATGCGATGCACGAACTGGCCGCCGGCGGAGTGCCCGAAGATGCGGATCACCGGCTTGTCGATCACGCCGGCAGCGCGCAGCGCATCAAGCACGCGGCCGGGCACTGCATAGAGCCATTCGGGGCGCGGCGCGATCGCGCCCTCCGCCGAAACCACGAGGCCATTGTTGTAGCCCTCGGCCTTCGGAAAAGGCTCGTTCGGGAAGGTCGGCGCGACGATCAGCAGGTTGTGCTTCTCGGCCGCATCGATCCAGAAATCGCGGTATTCGTCGCCATTGCGCAGCATGCCGTGCTGCACGACGATCACGGGATTATTCGGCTGGTGCCGCGCCGGGCGGTAGACATTCACCTCCAGCGGCTTGTCGGGATGGCTCGCGTCGATGAAGGGCAGCGTGCTGCGTCCGACCGGCGCGTTCAGGGTTTTCGTGATCATGCGGCCTCCGGAGCCTTGTGCAGATGGCAGGCGGCGCTGCGGCCGGGCGCGATCTCGGTGAGGACCGGCCGGACCTCGCGGCAGACCGCCATCGCCTTATCGCAGCGCGGATGGAACGGGCAGCCGGGCGGCGGCGCCAATGGAGAGGGCAACTCGCCCTTGAGCGGCTGGAAGGCGCGCTTGCGCCGCGCCGCTGACGGAATCGCCGCGATCAGCGCGGCGCTATAGGGATGCGCCGGCTCGGCGAAGATATCAGCCGCCGTACCGACCTCGACGATACGGCCGAGATACATGATCGCGACGCGGTCGCTGATATGCCGGACGAGGCCGAGATCATGGCTGACGAAGAGATAGGTCAGGCCATGGCGCTCGCGCACATCCATGAACAGGTTGATGACCTGCGCCTGGATCGAGACGTCGAGCGCCGAGACCGGCTCGTCGCAGACCAGGAAATCCGGCTTGACCGCGAGCGCCCGAGCGATGCCGATGCGCTGGCGCTGGCCCCCGGAGAACTGGTGCGGATAACGCTCGCGATAGGCGAGATCCAGCCCGACCTCGCTCAGCGCCTGGTCCACCGCCCCATCGATCTCCGCCTTGGGCAGGAGCTTGTGGATGCTCAAGGCCTCGCCGACGATGCGGCTGACCTTCATGCGCGGATCGAGCGAAGCGTAAGGGTCCTGGAAGATCATCTGGACCTTCAGCAGGAAATCGAGCCGCTCCTGGCCCTTGAGCCCCACGACCGGCCGCTGCTCGTAGACCACCTCGCCGGCCGTCGGCTTCAGGATGCCGGTGACGACGCGCGCCAGCGTGGATTTGCCGCAGCCGGATTCGCCGACGAGGCCGAGCACCTCGCCGCGCTTGACGCTGAGATCGATGCCGTCGACGGCGCGCAGCACCGGCGGCGCCTTGCCGCGCCCGGTCGCCATCAGGATGCGTTCCGCCAAAGTCGGCTTGCGGCGGAAATGTTTGGTGATGCCCTTGAGCTCGATGATCGGGGCGGTCGTCGAAGCACTTGTCGAAGCACTCATGCCGCTTCTCCCACCGGCACCGGATTGTGGCAGCGGAAGCGATGCGCGCCCTCGCCTGTCGTCTCGGGATCACGCTCTGAACAGACCGACTGGACGCGCGGACAGCGCGGGCGGAACGGGCAGCCGCTGGGCCGGGCGTCGATGCGCGGAGCGACGCCATCGATCTGGTTCAGGCGCTCGCCAGGCAGAACATTGGCGGCAGAGGAATGGAGCAGGCCGAGCGTATAGGGATGGCGCGGTGCGTCGAGCACCTCGTCGACCGGTCCGATCTCGACGACGCGGCCGGCATACATCACCGCCACCCGGTCGGCGAGCTCGGCCACCACGGCGAGGTCATGCGTGATCCAGAGCACCGCCGTCCCGGTCTCGCGGGCGAGCTTCTGCACCTCGAAGAGGATCTGGCTCTGGATGGTGACGTCGAGCGCCGTGGTCGGCTCGTCGGCGATGATCAGATCGGGCGCATTGAGCAGCGCGGTCGCGATCGCGACGCGCTGGCGCATGCCGCCGGAGAATTCGTGCGGGAACTGCTTCAGCCGCGCCTCCGGCGAGGAGATGCCGACGCGGGCCAGCGCCTTCGCGGCTTCGCTGAGCGCTTCCTCGCGGCTGCAGTCGCGATGCTCCAGGATCGCCTCGCTCATCTGCTCGCCGATGCTGAGCACCGGGTTCAGCGTCATCAGCGGGTCCTGAAAGATCATGGCGATGCGGTCGCCGCGGAGGCTCCGCAGACGCTCCTCGGAAGCCGCGCGCAGATCCTCGCCACCGAAGCTCACCGTGCCGGCGACGATCTCGCCCGGCGGGTCGATCAGGCGCACCAGCGAGAAGCCGGTCACCGATTTGCCGGAGCCGGATTCGCCGACCAGTCCCAGCACCTCGCCGCGCGAGACGCTGAGATCGACGCCGTCGACGGCGGGCCAGGCGCCGTCCAGCGCGTGGAAGACGGTCCGCAAGCCGCGGACATCGAGCAAGGGTTCACTCATGAGCGCACGTTGAAGCTGCGGCGCAGCCGGTCGCCGACGAGGTTGAGCGAGACGATCAGCAGCACCAGCGCGATGCCGGGGAAGACCGCGATCCAGTATTCGCCGGAGAGCAGGAATTCGAAGCCGTTGGCGATCAGCAGGCCGAGCGAGGGCTGCGTCACCGGCACGCCGACGCCGAGGAAGGAGAGCGTCGCCTCCAGCGTGATCGCGCCGGCGATGCTGATCGAGGCGACGACCAGCACCGAGCCCACCGAGTTCGGCAGCAGATGCGCGATCATGATGTGCCGGGTCGGCAGGCCGAAATTCAGTGCCGCCTCGATATATTCCTTGCGCCGCTCGACCAGCGCCGAGGCGCGCATCAGCCGGGCATATTGCGCCCATTGCACCAAGACGATCGCGAGGATGACCTTGTCGACGCCGCGCCCGATCGAGGCGAGCAGCACGAGCGCGATCAGGATCGAGGGAAAGCCGAGCATGAAATCGACGACGCGCATGATCACGGCATCGACCACCCCGCCGAACTGCGCGGCCACCAGCCCGGCCGAGATGCCGATGAAGAGCGCGCCCAGCGTCGCGGTGAGCCCGACCATCAGGCTGGTGCGCAGGCCGTAGAGGATCGCGCTCAGCATGTCGCGGCCCTGCGAGTCTGTGCCGAGCCAATAGGTCATGCCGTTCATGCCGGCATCCCCCGGCGGCAGGCGGTTGTCCATCACGCTGAGCGAGGCGAGGTCATGCGGGTTTTGCGGCGCGATGACCGGCGCGAGCAGGGCCAGCGCGACCATGATGCCGAGTAGGATCGCGGCGCCGCGCGTCGTCGGGCGGCTGCGGATGCGCCGCAGCACCTTTTCGCGCAGCGGCGTCTCGGCATAGGCAGGGACGGCGGGAGCTTTCGCCTGGGCGCTCATGCCATCTCTCCGGTCAGCTTCACCCGCGGATCAAGCGCGGCATAGAGGATGTCGACGAGGAAGTTCACGGTGACGAAGAGCAGCGTCGCCAGCAGCACATAGGCGACGACGACGGGCCGATCGAGCTGGTAGACCGAGTCGATCAGCAGCTTGCCCATGCCCGGCCAGGCGAAGACCGTCTCGGTGATCGTCGAGAAGGCGACGAGGCTGCCGAACTCGATGCCGACGACGGTGACGACCGGGATCAGAATGTTGCGCAGCACATGCCGCCCGACGACGCGGCGCGGCCTGACGCCCTTGGCGCGGGCATATTTGACGTAGTCCTGCGTCATCGCCTCGCTCGTGCCGGCGGCGACGAGGCGGGTCATCAGCGCGATCTGGGGAATGGCGAGGTTGATCGCCGGCAAGGCGAGATGGACGAGCCCGTCCCAGGTCAGGAGGCTGGTCCGGATGCCCAGGACCGAGACCGTCTCGCCGCGCCCGGCCGTGGGCAGCCAGTGGAGGACCACCGCGAAGAGCAGGATCAGCATCATGCCTTTCCAGAAGCTCGGCAGCGAGAAGCCGAGGACGGTGGCGCCCATGATGATGCGCGAGGGCCGGCTGTCCTGGTCGAGCCCGGCATAGAGCCCGAGCGGCACGCCGGTGACGATCGCCAGCGTCATCGAGAGCAGGACGAGCTCGAAGGTCGCAGGCAGGCGCCCGAGGATGAGCTCGATCGCAGGCACGCCATGCACGAAGGAACGGCCGAGATCGCCCTTGAGCGCATTGCCCATGAAGACGAAATATTGCTGCCAGACCGGCAGGTCGAGGCCCAGGCGCCGGACCAGCGCCTCGCGCTCGGCCGCGCTGGCAGAGGGCGAGACGAGCAATTCGACGGGGTCGCCGATGCCGTAGACGGCGAAGAACACCACGACCGAGACCGCGAGCAGCACGAGCACGCTCTGGATCAATCGCTGCAGGACATAGGCGGTCATGGGGTCGGACCGGGATGGTTCTGTGATGAGATGGACAAAGAGGAGGTTCTTTCGCCGTTCACGGCGGAGAGTGTCATCCCGGGCTTGACCCGGGATCCATCGTCAAGCGCCACGCCCTACGATGGGTCCCGGAACGCCGCTTCGCTGCGTCCGGGATGACGCGCATTTCCAAGGAAACCCGGCAGGCTCCGAAGGCTGCCATGAGCCATCGGAGCCTTTCCGACTTCACTTCGCCTTCGGCTTCACCGACATCGCCAGCATGTACTGGTCGGCGCGGCCCGTGACGTCGAGCTCGGACTTGAAGGCCCAGATGCCGCTCTCGAAATGGATCGGAATGAAGGCGTAGTCGGCGAGGACGAGCTTGCCGGCCTCCTGCAGGAGCTGGTCGCGCTTGGCGTCGTCGAGCGTGGTGACGGCCTCGCGGATGACCTTGTCGAACTGGTCGTTCTTGTAGCCGCCGTAATTCGAGCCGCCGAGGGTCTTGGCCTCGTTCGGGGTCGGCGGCCACTGCCGCAGGAAGGAGGCCGCCTCGCCGGTGCCGGAGCCCCAGCCGCCGATCGCGACCGAGAATTCCTTCTTGGCGCGGCGCGGGAAGTAGATCGCCCGCGTCATCGCATCGACCTCGGCCTTGATGCCGACCTGGGTCAGGTACTGCGCGACGGCCTGGGTGATCTGGCTGTCGTTGATGTAGCGGTCGTTGGTGGTCGAGAGCGTGAGCTGGAAGCCCTTGGCATAGCCGGCCTCGGCGAGCAGCTTCTTAGCCTGCGCCGGGTCATAGGCCAGCTTCTCCGGCTTGGCCTGCGTGCCGAACATGCCGGTCGGCAGGTACTGGTAGGCCGGCTCGGCCGCGCCGTCCATGATGCGCTTGACGATGGCGTCGCGGTCGATGGCCAGCGACATCGCCTTGCGGACACGCAGGTCCTTCAGCGGGTTCTTGCCGTCCTCCGACTTGACGAAGGGGCTCTGGTCGCGGGCGACGTCGAGCTGGAAATAGACCACGCGGGTCGAGGGGGTGATGACATGGCCGAAGCGCTTGTCGTCCTTGATCCGGCCGAGGTCGCGCGCCGCCGGGTTCTCGATCACGTCGTAGTCGCCGGCGAGCAGGCCTGCGAGGCGCGGGCCGGCATTGGTCACCGGCAGCAGGCGGACCGTCGCCCAGGGCTCGGCCTTGCCCCAATAGCTCGGGTTGCGCTCGAGCTCGATCGCCGATCCCCGCACATAGGACTTGAGCTTGTAGGGCCCGGTCCCGATGGCGAGCGTGCCGTCGTTGAAGCCGCTGACCGTCGGCCAGGGGCCGGTGACGCCGCAATTCTTGGCGACATCGTAGCTGATCGTGCCGTGCTCGACGATGGAGGCCGAGAGGATGGGAAGCGCCGAGAGCAGGTTCGGCAGCAGCGGCTCGGGATTGGTGGTGGTGATCACCAGCGTCTGCGGATCGGGCGCTTCGACGGCGGCGAAATTGCCGGTGACGTCGGCGAAGGAATCCGAGACCTTGGTCTCGTTCTTCAGCGTCCGGCAGAAGGTGAAGACCACGTCCTCGGCGGTGAAGGGCTTGCCGTTCGAGAACTTCACGCCGTCGCGCAGCTTGAAGGTCCAGCGGTTCTTGCCATCGTTCTCCCAGGAAGCCGCGAGGCTGGGATGCAGCTTCTGCTGCTCGTCCTGGCGCACCAGCGAGTCGAAGATGTGCTGAGCCAGCGCATTGTTGGGGGTGAGATCGTGGTAATGCGGATCGACCGCCGTCGGCTCCGAGGCCAGCGCGATGCGCAGCGTCTGCGCGGATACGGCTGTGCCGGCAAGGCAGGCGGCCGCGAAAGCCGCGAGGAATAGGGGTTTACGCATGATAGGATCCGCTCCCGATTGAAACCGCTTTTGACAGCTTTATTTTCGTCTAGTAGCAAACATGAAAATTTTCGAACGTCAATCGGGTAGCCGCGCATGTCACAGGGCCTGAAGCCGACGACGGATCTCTCCAACCGGATCGCGCAGGTCTACCCGTCGCTGAGCAGTGGCCACCGCCGCGCCGCCGATTTCGTGCTGCAACACCCGCTCGACGTGGCGACCATGACGATCGAGGGGTTGGCCGAGGGCAGCGGCACCTCCAACGCGACCGTGACGCGCTTCGTCAGGGCGTTGGGTTATGGCGGTTACGGCGAGTTCCGCGGTGCGCTCTCCGCCGCCCTGAAATTCGCCCATGACCCGGTCGACAGCTTTGCCGGCGCCCGCTCAGCCGCGGGCTCGACCTTCGCGACCTTCACCGCCGCGCTCGCCGACCAGAACGCCAATCTCCAGGCCGCCCGCGACGGTCTCGATGAAGCCTCCGTGACCAAGGCCGTCGCATTGCTGCTGAAGGCGCCGCGCGTCTTCATCGCGGCTTCCGGCGCCAGCCACCATGTCGCCTCCTTCCTGGAAGACGGGCTAGCGCTCTATCTCGATGCCGACGTGATCTTCGCGTCATCGCGCACCGGCCCGGAACGCGCCATCCGGCACATGATGTCGGCGCGGCCGGACGATCTCGTCGTCGCGATCTCGGTACCGCGTTATTCCCGCGCCACGCTGGATCTCGCCAGTTTCGCCAAGAAGCGCGGCGCGGCGCTGCTCACCCTGACGGACAGCCCGACTTCGCCACTCGCTCCGATTGCCGACGTCACCCTGTTCGCGCCCGCCCGCAGCCGATTGTTGCCGAACTCGCCGACCGCGGTCTTCGCGCTTGCCGATGCGCTCATCGCGGCGATCGCGCGCGAACGGCCCGACGCGGTCGAAGCCCTCAAGGAGCTCAGCGAAAGCCTGCTCTGGACCTTCCACCAATAGCCGGCAGCACCGGCGTCACTCGGTATCGGGCGTGCCGTCCGCAGGCTCCAGCATCTGCCGCCAGCCCGAATGCAGCACGGACGGATCCTCGCGATCGACACCATAGGTGTTGAGAACGTGCTGGAGATCGTTCATCCGCGCGATCAGCCCGGGCCCCTGTCGCAGGCCAACGAGGATCATCAGCACCTCGATCGCGATGAGCTGCACGATATAGGCGTCGGTCCCGACCAGCATGGTCGCGTCGCGCGGCACGTCGATCGGCAGCACGATATGCCCGAGCTCGGCGAGCGGCGTCCCCGTCTGCGTCAGGACGATCACGGTCGCGCCCCGCTCCCGCCCGACCTCGACGGCGCGCAACAGCGCCGGCATCCGCCCGACGAAGGAGATCGCGACGAGCACATCGGCCGAGGTCAGCGTCGCTGCCGCGACGAGCTGGAAATGTGCGTCCGAGAAGGCGTTCGCGGTCAGGCCGAGGCGGAAGAGCCGTGCCTGCAGGTCCTGCGCCAGGAAATGCGAGGTCGCGCCGGTGCCGAGGCAGTCGATCCGGCGCGCCCGCTTGATCGCTGCCGCCGCCCGGTCGAGCTCGGCCGGGTCGAGCCGACGCTGCCATTCGGCGATGACGGTGGTCACGCTGCCCGTGACGTTGCGCACGACATCGCCGGCGGTCTCGCCGACATGCACCGAGCGGTGCAGGAACGGCGCGCCCAGCGCCAGCGCGCCGGCCAGTTTCAGCTTGAGATCCCGCAGGCCCTCGCAGCCGGCGGCACGGGCGAAGCGCACGATGGTCGGGGCGCTGACCCCGGCCCGGGCCGCGATATCCTCGACATTGGCCTTCACCGCCCAGTCCGGATCGTCGAGGATCAGCCGCCCGACGCGCCGCTGGCTCTCGGACATCGTTTCGAGCCCGGCCCGGATCGCGCTGAGGATATCGGATGCGCCGACCGTTTCCTCGGCCCCGGCAACCCGGCCGATGGTGTCGGTGGCTTCGGATGCGCGCGTCATGCCGCAAGCCTTCGGTTGGAGACGATCATGCAGGCCGGCCGGGGCCGGGCTGCGGGTGGTGTTGCGGCCCGATGGCCATCACAGCGCCTTTCTGAGCCGCGGGTCCAGCATGTCGCGCAAGCCATCACCGACAATCTGCAGCGAGAGGGCCACGAACACGATGGCCAGGCCCGGAAAGGCGACGAGCCAGAAGGCGTCATCCGCGAATTGCTGGCCGGACGCGATCATCGTGCCCCAGGTCGGCACCTCCGGCGGCACGCCCGCGCCAAGGAAGGAAAGCCCGGCCTCGGCAAGAACCGCATAGGCGAAGATGAAGGTTGCCTGGACCAGCACCGGCGAGGCGATATTGGGCAGGAGATGGATCGACAGGATGCGCGCCGTCGAGGCGCCGATCGAGCGGGCGGATTCGACGAAGGGCATCTCGCGCACCACCAGTGTCGAGGCGCGGATGACGCGGACCACGCGCGGCGTGTAGACGATCGACAGCGCCAGCACGACATTACCGGCCGAGGCGCCGAGCACCGCGACGAGGAAGATCGCCAGCAGGATGTCGGGCAGCGACATCAGCGCGTCGACCAGCCGCATGATCGGCCCGTCCAGCCGCTTGAAATAACCGGCCACAAGTCCCAGCGCCGCGCCCAAAGTGACCGAGATCACGACCACCGAAAAGCCGATGCCGAGCGAGGCGCGCGCGCCCCAGACCACCCGCGAGAAGATGTCGCGGCCGAGCTCGTCGGTGCCGAACCAGTTGACTTCGCTCGGCGGGCGCAGGCGCCGGACCACGCGCATCGCGCCGGGGTCGAAGGGCGAAAGCCAGGGCGCGAACACCGCGAGCACGAAGGCGATCAGCAGCACGAGGGCCGCGACGAGCACCAGCTTGCGCCGGAACAGGCTGCGGCAGAAGGCGAGGACAGGTGAGCTCATCGTCGCCCCCTCAGTAACGGACGCGCGGATCGACCAGCGTGTAGATCAGGTCGATGAGAAGATTGATCAGGACATAGATCGCGGCGACTGCGAGCAGCGCGCCCTGGATCACCGGATAGTCGCGCCGCAGCACGGCGGAGACCACGAGATTGCCGATGCCGGGCAGGCCGAACACCGTCTCGGTGACGATTGCGCCGCCGATCAGCAGCGCCAGCGTCAGGCCGAGCACGGTGATGACGGGCACGAGGATGTTGCGGAAGGCATGCTCCAGCAGCACCCGCCGCTCGGACAGACCCTTGGCCCGCGCCGTGCGCAGGAAATCGGCACTGAGGATGTCGAGCATGCTGGCGCGGGTGAAGCGCGTGATCAGCGCCGAATTGACCACACCGAGCACGGCGGAAGGCAGCAGCAGGTGCTGGAGCCGCTCGGCAAGGCCGGCCTCCGGCGCGCCGTAGCCGGCGACCGGGAACCAGCCGAGCTTGACTGCGAAGAGCTGGATGAAGAGCAGCCCAAGCCAGAAACTCGGGATATTCGCCGCGAGCATCGCAAGCCCGCTGACCGCCTGGTCGATCGGGCGCCCGCGCCAGACCGCCGAGGCGATGCCGGCGGGCACGCCGATCGCAGTCGCGATCGCCAGAGAGAACAGCGCCAGGAAGAAGGTCGGCTCGGCCCGTTCGAGCAGGGCTTGCGTCACCGGACGCTGCAGGAAGATCGAATGGCCGAGATTGCCGCTCGCGACCTCCTTCAGCCAGAGCACGAACTGCACCACCAATGGCTTGTCGAGCCCGTAGGCGGTGCGCAGCTTGGCGATGTCCTCGGCCGTGGCCTGGTCGCCGAGCATCAGCGCGGCCGGGTCGCCGGGGGCCAGCCGCGTCAGGAAGAAGACCATTGCGGCGACGATGAAAAGCACGAGCAGCAGGCCGGCGAACCGGCGTCCGAGATGCGCAAGCATCGGATACGCTCCGTTGGCTGGAGGCAGGCGTTTCGGGAATGGAGAAACGGCGCGGGCGTGACCGCGCCGGAGAGACGTCAGATGCGACGGTGATCCCGCGGAATCACTTGCCCAGTTCGACGTTCCAGAAGGACGGCCACGGCATCGCCGCGAAATCCTTCATCTTGGCCGAGGCGCCGGAAAGCGCGGCGAAATTGCCGGCGCGGATATAGGGCACCTCGTCATAGACGACCTGCTGGACCTTGGCCCAGAGCGCGCCGCGCTTGGACGGATCGGGCTCGGCATTGAAGGCGGCGAGCGCCGCGTCCTTGGCCGGGCTCGACCACCAGCCGGGCGCACCGTCGCCGAGCTGCGGCGGCGAGAGCATCGGCTCGGGCAGGAAGGCCGAATGGGTGATGTAGATGTCCCAGAGCGCGGCGTCGCCGCGGCGCTGGATCAGCGTCGCCCAGTCGACCACGTCGAGCTGCACCTTGAAGCCAGCCGCCTTCATCTGCTCGGCCATCACCAGCGCCATGCGGTGATGGAAGTCGTACTGCTTCGAGTTCAGGATGCGGATCGGCGTACCGTCATACTTGGCCTCCGCAAGCAGCTTCTTGGCGCCGGCGGCATCGGCCTTGCTGTACTTGTCCTTGCCGGCTTCCGAGAAGAACGGCGAACCCTTCGGGAAATGCTCGGGCGCCAGCGCGAAGAACTTCGGATCGCCGAAGCCGGCCATCAGCACCTCTTCGAGGTCGAGCGCCATCTGGAAGGCCTGACGGACCTTCACATCGGCCATCGGCCCCTGCTTGGTGTTGGTCGGGAAATAGGGGAAGCCGAAGGGCATGGTCAGCACCGCCCGCGCCGCGCTGGCGCCGGAGAGCTTCTTGAAGGCCTCGACCGGGAGCTGGTCGGAGAACTGGTATTGGCCGGCGATCACGCCCTCGACGCGGGTATTGGCGTTCGGCACCGGGATGAAGCGCAATTCGTCGATCTTGGCCTCGCGCTTGCCGGCATAGCCGGAGGCCGGCTCGCTGCGCGAGGCATAACCATCGTGCTTGACGAGGACGACGAACTGGTCGGGCTTGCGCTCGCGGAACTTGTAGGGACCGGTGCCGACGAATTCGGTGAGCGGGTTGGCGATCGATTCCTTCGCCATGATCGCGGCGAAGCCCGACGGCAGGGCGAGATGCGCCAGCAGCGCCGGCTCGACCTTGCCGAGTACGATCTCGACGCTCGTCGGCCCCTTGGCAGTCAGGCTGGCGATGCTCTTGGCGAGGCCCTTGCCGCGCGGCGTCATGTCGAGCCAGCGCTTCAGCGAGGCGACCACGTCCTCGGCATCGAGCTCGCGGCCGTTATGGAGTTTCACGCCCTTGCGCAGTTCGATCGCATAGGTCTTGCCGTCGGCCGAGACGGCCGGCTGCGCCGCCGCCAGCATCGGCCGGATCGCCCAGTTGGCGTCGAAGGTGAACAGCGGCTCGTAGACATGCTGCATGATCGTGCCGACGAGATCGGCGGTCGAAGCCATCGGATCGAGCGACTGCGGTTCTCCGACCATGGCGAGGTTCGCGCTCGAAACGCTCTGCGCCAGAGCCGATACCGGGGCAAGCATCGTCGAGGCCGCGAGGCCGGCGGCAAGGCCGCCCAGACCACGGCGCGTCAGACCGCCACGAGACAGGACATCGTTCTGCATGATCACTCCCCGGTAGAAGCCGCCATTCGCGGCGTTATGAAATTTTATTACGAATTTCTTATCTTATCGGGAGTTGGGGCGCAATCGCGATTTGGCCAAAGCGGCGTAAAAACCGCCTTATCCTGCGAAGTGAGCCCGACGACTTCTCATGCCGAGGCTACCAAGATGTAATTTAATTCCGGAAACAGACCTATGGAGTGCCGGCGCGGCTCTCCAAAATGCTGGAGAAGGCGGCTCCGGGGATGCTCAGGCCACCCCGATGCGTGCCGCCGCGAAGCGCGCGCGCAGCCAATGCGCTGCCGGGCCGCAAGGGCGCTGCTTATGCCAGACCATCTCCAGCGCCACCGGCAGGTCGAAATCGTCGAACTGCAGGTCCGGCGTCACGAGATCGGCAGTCACTGGCGAATTCGCGATGACATAGCCGGAGACGAAGGCCCAGCCGATGCCCTGCTTGACCAGTTGCAGGATCACCCAGTGGCTCTCGACCCACCAGACCTCGGCAGCGACGCGCAGGCGCTGCTTTTCCGGCCCGTCGCCGCGCGCCGCTACGAGGATCTGGCGATGGCGCTTCAAGTCTTCCCAGTCCACGCGCGTGCCGGCGAGCGGATGGCCCTTGCCGCAGACGAGCTTGATCGGCACCCAGCCGACCGTCTGGAACCCGAGCTCCGGCGGCAGCACTTCCTGGCGCCACATCACCCCGATATCGGCCTGCCCCGCCAACACGAGCTGGCTGACATCCTCCATCAGCGGGAACAGCAGCTCCAGCTCGACATGCGGAAAATGCCGCGCGAAATCGGCGAAGAGCGCGCCGAGCAGATGCTCCGGGTAGAGCTCGTCGATGGCGACGACGAGCCGCGTCTCGACATGGCTCTCGAAGCTGCTGGCGACGCCGATCAGATGCGCACGGCGATCCAGGATCACCTTCGCCTCGCGCAGCAGCCGCTCGCCCGCCGCCGTCAGCACGGGATTGCGCCCGGCCCGGCTGAACAGCGCGACGCCCAGATCTTCCTCCAGATTGGCGACCTGCGTGCTCACCGCAGACTGCGCCTTGCGCAGCGTGCGGCCCGCCGCAGAGAAGGAGCCCTGCTCGGCCGCCGCAACGAAGGCCTCGAGCTGCTCGAAGGAGGGATTCATCTATCTGATATCCAGATACAACCTAACTTGAGATAACCAGGTTTAGCGATAGAAGGCACGGCGTCAACGAGAACGACAGGTGTTTTAGATGTCCATGCGCTCCTTCCCTGACCGGGTTCGCCACACGGTGATGTTCGAGATCATCGGGCTGGCGCTGGTGATCCCCGGCGGCGCCATGCTCTTCAACCTGCCGGCGACCCATATGGGCGTGATCGGCGTCGGCTCGGCCACCGTCGCGACGCTCTGGAACTTCGTCTACAATCTCGGCTTCGACCACGCGATGCTCCGCTTCGCCGGGCACACCCGCAAGAACCTGGCGCAGCGCGTGCTGCACGCGCTGCTGTTCGAAGGCGGATTGCTGGTCCTGCTGCTGCCGCCGATGGCCTGGTATCTCGGCATGGGCCTGTGGCAGACCTTCGTGATGGACCTCGCCATCGTGGTTTTCTACGTGGTCTACGCCTTCCTGTTCAATCTGGCCTATGACCGGCTATTTCCCGTCCCGGCGCGGCCGCGGATGGCCCCGGCCTGAGCCTTCCCGCAACCTCGGGTCGCCACATCGACGAAGGCCCTCCCCGCCGCCGGCCTGTCTATGCTACGGCAGCCATGGACATTCGCGGGCGATCGTATTCTGATCGCGCCGGAACCTCCGGGGCGGCCTGCCTGCCTCGGCGCAAATGCATGTCGCGGCAGCAGGCCGCGCCTTGGGAGGAACGATGACAGGTAAGATCTATGACGGCCCGGCCGCCGCGCTCGAAGGGCTGCTCTTCGACGGAATGACGATCATGTCCGGCGGCTTCGGCCTGTCGGGCAATCCCGAGAGCCTGATCCCCGAGATCCGCGATTCCGGCGTGAAGAACATCACCGTGATCTCGAACAATGCCGGCGCCGATGGCTTCGGCCTGTGGATGCTGCTGCAGACCCGCCAGATCAAGAAGATGATCGCGTCCTATGTCGGCGAGAACAAGCTGTTCGAGCAGCAATATCTTGCCGGCGAGCTGGAGTTGGAACTGAACCCCCAGGGCACGCTGGCCGAGCGCATCCGCGCCGGCGGCGCCGGCATCCCGGCCTTCTACACCAAGACCGGCGTCGGCACGGTCGTCGCCGAAGGCAAGCCGGTCGAGGAGTTCGAAGGACAGCTCTATGTCCGCGAGACCTGGCTCAAGGCCGATCTCGCCATCGTCAAGGCCTGGAAGGCCGATACCGCCGGCAACCTCGTCTATCGGAAGACCGCGCGGAACTTCAATCCGAACATGGCCACCGCCGGCAAGGTGACCGTGGCCGAGGTCGAGGAGATCGTCCCGGTCGGCTCGCTCGATCCCGAGGCGATCCATACCCCCGGCATCTATGTCGACCGCGTCATCAAGAGCACGATCAACGAGAAGCGCATCGAGAAGCTGACCGAGCGCAAGAGGGAGGCAGCCTGATGGCCTGGACCCGCGAGGAGGTGGCCGCGCGCGCCGCCAAGGAGCTCAAGGACGGCTTCTACGTCAATCTCGGCATCGGCATCCCGACGCTGGTGGCGAACTACATCCCGGAGGGCGTCGACGTCACCTTGCAGTCCGAGAACGGCCTGCTCGGCATCGGACCCTTCCCCTATGAGGGCGAGGCCGACCCCGACCTGATCAATGCCGGCAAGCAGACGATCACGATCCTGCCGAGCTCAAGCTTCTTCTCCTCGGCCGATAGCTTCGCGATGATCCGCGGCGGCCATATCGACCTGACCATCCTCGGCGCCATGGAAGTGGCGGCCAATGGCGACATCGCCAACTGGACCATCCCCGGCAAGATGGTGAAGGGCATGGGCGGCGCGATGGACCTCGTCGCCGGCGTCAAGAAGGTCATCGTCGTGATGGATCACGCCAACAAGGCGGGCGAATCCAAGGTGCTGGAGCGCTGCTCGCTGCCGCTCACCGGCGCGGGCGTGGTCGACATGATCATCACCGATCTCTGCGTGATGACCTGCGACAAGGCCAATGGCGGCGGCCTGACCCTGATCGAGCTCGCCCCAGGCGTCAGCCTCGACGAGGTCAAGGCCAAGACGGAAGCCACCTTCAGCGTCGCGCCAAGCCTCGCAAAGGCCGCGTGAGCGCGCTTCTCCGCGCCCGGCCGGCGACCACCCCAGCCATGCTGGCCGCGTTCTCGGACGCGGCCACATTGCGTCATGCCCTCGCCTTCGAGGCCGAGCTTGCACGCGCCGAGGCGGCCGAGGGCCTGATCGGCACCGAGGCGGCCGAAGCCATCGCCACGCTTTGCGCCACGATCGCGATCGATCCCGCCGAATTGGCCGAGGAAGCGGCGCTCGCCGGCACGCTGGCGATTCCCCTCGTGGCGCGCTTGCGCGCCGCGCTGAGCGGCGACGCCGCAAAAGCCCTGCACAAGGGCGCGACCAGCCAGGATGTCGCCGACACCATCCTGACGTGCCAGATCCGCGCAGCCGGCGGCTTGCTCGGCAGTGATCTGAGCCGTGTCACGACGGCGCTCGCCGCGCTGGCCCGACGCCATGCGGCAACTCCGGCCATAGGCCGGACGCTGCTGCAAGACGCGCTACCGATCGGGTTCGGCCTGCGCATTGCGCATTGGCAGGCCGGCATTACCGAAGCGACCGCCCGCCTTCGCCGCGAGGTCGAGGCAGGCGCCACCCAGCAGTTCGGCGGCGCGGCCGGCTCTCGCGCCGGCCTTGAAGGCAAGGCGGCAGCCGTGTCCGCCCGTCTCGCCGCAGCGCTCGGCCTGCCCGACTCGCCGCCCTGGCATGCCCGCCGTGGCGGCATTGCCGGCATCGCAACGGCGCTGGCCATCGTGATCGGCACGCTCGGCAAGATGGCGCGCGACGTTTCGCTTTTGGCCCAGAACGGTGTCGGCGAAGCCCGCGAGCCCGCCATTCCCGGCCGGGGCGGTTCCTCCGCCATGGCGCATAAGCGCAACCCGACCGGCTGCCAGGTCGCGCTTTCGGCAAGCCTGCGCGCGCCCGGCCTCGTTGCCGGCATCCTCGCCGGCCTGCCCGCAGAGCAGGAACGCGGCCTCGGCGGCTGGCAGGCGGAAGGCCCGTCGCTGGCCGAGCTCTTCCTGCTCGCGGCCGGCGCGGCCGATGCCATGGCGACGGTCGCGGAAGGGCTGGACATCGACGAGGCCGCCATCGCCCGCAATCTCGCGGCAGCCGGGCTCGGCAACGATATCGGCGAGAGCGCGGCGCTGGTTGCCGCGCTGCTCGCCCCGAACGACTGAGGAACGCACGATGCCTTTTGCTACGAGCAACGGCGCCCGCATCTACTGGAAGCTGGAAGGCACCGAGGGCAGGCCGGCACTCGTCCTGCTGAACTCGATCGGCACCGATCTCGGCTTGTGGGACGCGGCCATGCCCGCCCTGCTCGGCTCGTTCCGAACCTTGCGCCTCGACACGCGCGGTCACGGCGCCTCCGATGCTCCGGACGGCGACTACACGCTCGCCATGCTGGCGGACGACGTCGCCGCCGTCATGGACGCAGCCGGCATCGCGCAGGCGGCAGTGGCCGGTGTCTCGCTCGGCGGCATGATCGCGATGGAGCTTGCCCTCTCGCGGCCGGAGCGGGTCTCGGCGCTGGCTCTGATCTGCACCTCCGCAACCATGGACAAGGCGGCCTGGCAGGACCGGATCACGAAGGTCCGCGCGGGAGGCACGGCCGCGATCGCCGATCTCGCGATGCAGCGCTTCCTCTCACCGGCCTTCACGGCCGGGCAGCCCGCCGTGGCGGAGAGCGTGCGGCGCAACCTCGTCGCCATGAACCGCGAAGGCTATGCCGGGGCCGGCGCCGCGATCCGTGACATGGAACTGATCGGCCGCATCCCAGCCCTCGCCTGCCCGACGCTGGTCGTCGTCGGCGAGCGCGACGCCTCGACCCCTTTTGCCGGCCATGGCGAGAACCTCGTCGCCGCGATCCCCGGCGCTGCGCTTGAGCAGCTCGATTGCGGCCATCTCGCCCCGCTCGAAGCGCCCGCCGCTCTCGCTGGAGCCCTGCGCGCCTCCCTCACGCCGGGCCAGGATACGCAGGACGCGGCGGAGACCCTCTTTGAAGCCGGTCTCAAGAACCGCCGCCGCGTGCTCGGCGACGCCTGGGTCGACCGCTCGCTTGCCAACCGCACGCCCTTCAACGCCGAGTTCCAGGCGATGATCACCCGCATCGCCTGGCAGGAGATCTGGAGCCGGCCCGGCCTCGACGACCGCACCCGCCGCCTGCTTGTCCTCGCCATCACCGCGAGCCTCGGCCGCTGGGAGGAATTCCGCCTGCACGTCCGCGCCGGGTTGACGCGCGGCGGCTTCACGCAGGACGACCTCAAGGAAGTACTGATGCAGACGGCGATCTATGCCGGCGTCCCCGCCGGCAACACCGCCTTTGCCGAGGCCGCCGCGGTGATCAAGGAGATCGAGGCGGCCGGCTGAGCTATCTCAGGCCTTCGCCCGGTAGTCCGAGGGCGACACCCCCGCCCTCTTGGCGAAGAAGCGCGAGAAATAGGCGGGATCGGAAAAGCCCAGCCGGAACGAGATCTGCGAGATCGACATCGCGGTGTAGACGAGGTCGCGCCGCGCCTCGATCATCAGCCGGTCCTGGATGACCCGCGCGGCCGAACGGCCCAAAAGCTCCCGGCAAGAGCGCGAGAGATGCGGCACGGAAACGCCCAGTTCCCGTGCGTGGTCATCGAGCGAATCATGATGCTGGAAGCGCGTCTCGACCCGCTCGACGAAACGGCGCACGAGCCCGGCGCGCGGGTCCTTGACGGGCTCTCCCTGCGTCCTCGCCCCGCGCATCGCGCGCACGAACCAGGTGGCGATGAGATCGGCATAGGCGGCGAGCGAAAATTCCCGCGCCGGCAGGTTCGCCGAAAACTCGCGCATGGCGAGCTGCATCAGGCTTTCGAGTGTCGCCATCTCCGGGCTCGCCTCGGCCATCAACAACACCGCAGGCGCTCCGAGCAGCGCGCGCGCATCCGGCTCGTTGTCGAACAGGCGCTTCAGCGAGGTTGCCGCCGTGCTGGCGACGAAGCCGTCCGTATCGTCAAGGAAGGCGAATTCATGGATGGTCGAGGGCGGCAGCAACAGCACCGAACCGGGCGACAGCGCTTGCTCGCGCCCGTCCACGCGCGTGCGCCCTCCACCCGCCGTGACGAGAAAGAACTGGAAGAGATCGTGATGCATATGCGGCTGGATCGTCCAGCCATGCAGGGAGCTGCGTGCCACGATCGGCTCGATATGCAATGCGTCGGGAAAGCGCTCGGTCAGGCGTTCGCCATAGAGCCAGTAGGCGGGGACGCTTCTACCGGGCATGTCATGACCCCAAGATCGATTTGTCCAAGACACTGCGCGTTTCCTCCATTCCGTCAACAGTGTTTAAGGGGCTAGCCTCCTCGCGCGGATCGAACGGTGCAAACCATCCCTCCGCGGGAGGCAAAGAAGAACAATGCGGACGCAGGTCGCCATCATCGGCGCCGGGCCCGCGGGATTGCTGCTCGGGCAGCTCCTGTCGCGCGCCGGCATCGACAACGTCATCCTTGAACGGCGCAGCGCCGACTATGTGCTGTCGCGGATTCGTGCCGGCGTGCTCGAACAGGGCATGGTCGATCTCCTGCACGAGGCCGGCGTCGGCGAGCGCCTCGATCAGGAAGGCCTCGTCCATGACGGCTTCTCGCTCGCCTTCCATGGCGCGCTGCACCGCCTCGACCTCAAGGACCTCAGCGGCGGCAGGACGGTGACCGTCTACGGCCAGACCGAGGTGACGCGCGACCTGATCGAGGCTCGTCAGGCGCTGGGCCGCCCGACGATCTACGAGGCCGAGAATGTCGCGCTCCACGATTTCGATGGCGCCACGCCGCGCGTCACTTTCCGCGCGAACGGGCGGGAGCAGGAGCTGCACTGCGATTTCATCGCCGGCTGCGACGGCTATCACGGCGTCTCGCGCGCCTCGGTCCCCGCACATTCCCTGCAGAATTTCGAGCGCGTCTATCCCTTCGGCTGGCTCGGCCTGCTGGTCGACCGGCCGCCGGCTGCACATGAACTGGTCTATGCCAATCACGAGCGCGGCTTCGCGCTCTGCTCGATGCGTTCGGTCGAGCGCAGCCGCTACTATGTCCAGGTCCCCTTGGGCGAGAAGGTCGAGAACTGGTCCGACGACGCCTTCTTCGACGAGTTGCGTCGGCGCCTGCCGGCGGAAGTCGCCGACGCCCTGCAGACCGGCCCCTCGCTTGAAAAGAGCATCGCGCCGCTGCGCTCTTTCGTCGCCGAACCGATGCGCTTCGGCCGGCTCTTCCTCGCCGGTGACGCGGCCCATATCGTGCCGCCGACCGGCGCCAAGGGTCTGAATCTTGCCGCCAGCGACATCCGCTATCTCTTCGACGCCTTCCGCGAGCACTATCGCGACGGCTCGCAGGCCGGTCTCGACGGCTATTCGGCCCGCGCGCTCGCCCGGGTCTGGAAGGCCGAGCGCTTCTCCTGGTGGATGACCAACCTGCTGCATCGTTTCCCGGAGCGGGACGGCTTCGATCGGCGCATCCAGGAAGCGGAATTCGATTACCTCGTCCATTCCCGCGCGGCGGCGACGGCCGTCGCCGAGAACTATGTCGGCTTGCCTTATTGAGGGCATTGCCCCACGGCAGAAAATTGCGTTGGTGAGAACAAGAGGCGCGGCGCCATGGCGGCGACCGGCCCGAGCAGCTAGAGCTTCGGTCCCCGCAAGGCCTTTGCGGGATCGCAGGCAGGATCGGGAGGAGATGGAATGACCAAGGGTTTCCTGAACAGATGGCTGCCCGCGGGCGCGCTGGCGCTGGCCGGTGCACTCACGCTCGGTGCCTCCGCCATGGCGGACACGATCAAGGTCGGCATCATCGGGCCGTTCTCCGGCCCCTTCGCCCTGCAGGGCAAGAACTTCCAGGCCGGCGCCGAGGCCTGGCTGGCGCAGAACGGCAAGAGCGTCGCCGGCCACGATATCGAGCTGGTCTACCGCGACCTGCCGACGGCCAATCCGCAGCAGGCCCGCGCGCTGGCGCAGGAACTGATCGTCCGCGACAAGGTGCAATATCTCGGCGGCGTCTATTTCACGCCGGACGCGATGGCGATCACGCCGCTCCTGAAGCAGGGCAATGTCCCGCTGGTGATCTTCAACGCCGCGACCTCGGCGATCATGACCTCCTCGCCGCTGGTGGTGCGCACCTCCTTCACCCTCTCTCAGACCACCACGCCGCTCGGCAAGGCGGCGGTGGAGCGCGGCGTCAAGAAATTCGTCTCGATCGTCAGCGATTACGGCCCGGGCGTCGATGCCGAGGGCGCCTTCAAGAAGGCGATCGAGGCGGCCGGCGGCGAGGTCAAGGAAGCGATCCGCATCCCCCTCAACACCACCGAGTTCAGCCCGATCATGCAGCGCATCCGCGATGCCGGGGCCGAAGGCGTCTTCGCCTTCCTGCCGTCGGGCCCTCCGACGCTCGGCTTCGTCAAGGCCTTCAGCGACACCGGCCTGAAGAAGGCGGGCGTCAAGCTCTTCGCGCCGGGCGACCTGACCCAGGAATCGGACCTGCCCGCTCTCGGCGAAGCGGCCGCCGGTTTGATCACCTCGTTCCACTACGCGGTCTCGCATGAATCAGAGATCAACAAGCGCTTCGTCGCCGCGGGCGAAAAGGCGATCGGCGCGCCCGATCTCCTCTCCTTCCCGGCGGTCGGCGCCTATGACGGCCTGTTCGTGATCTCCAAGATGATCGCGGCCACCGCCGGCAAGCAGGATGCCGAAAAGGCGGTCGAGGCGGTGAAGGGTCTCGGCTGGGAAAGCCCGCGCGGCCCGGTCAAGATCGATCCCGAAACCCGCCACATCACCCAGACGATCTATCTGCGCGAAGTCGCGAAGGACGCGCAGGGCCGCTGGATCAACAAGGAGATCGCCAGCGTGCCGGAGCAAAAAGATTCCGGCCTGACGAAGTAACGGCCTTAAGCCTGAAACGCGGCGGGAGCATCAAGCTCCCGCCCCCTGCTCCCGTTCGACGAGGCCCGCGAACATGCAGACCGCGCTGAGCATCGCCGTGGACGCGCTGGCCTATGGCATGGCGCTGTTCATCATCTGCATCGGCCTGTCGCTGACCATGGGCCTGATGCGGGTGGTCAACCTCGCGCACGGCGCCTTCGCCATGATCGGCGGCTATATCGCCTCCTATGCCGCGCGCGATCTCGGCCTCGGCTATGCCTTCGGCATCGTCCTCGCCATGATCGGCACGGTCCTCATCGCCGTGCCGCTGGAGCGACTGCTCTATCGCCGCATCTATGACCGCAGCGAGCTCTCGCAGGTGCTGATGACGATCGGCATCACGTTCTGCGTCATCGGCATCACCAACTACTTCTTCGGCCCCACTCTGAAAACGATTCCGCTGCCGGCCGAACTCGCCCGCTCGGTCGATCTCGGCTTCCGCGGCATCGCCGGCCACCGGCTCTTCGTCATCGCCAGCGGCCTCGTCGTCGCCGGGGGCTTGTGGTTCCTGATCGAGCGCACCGGCTTCGGCATCCATTTGCGCGCGGCCGTCGAGAACGCGCCGATGGCCCGCGCGCTCGGCATCCGCACCGAGATCATCTATGCCGCGAGCTTCGCGCTGGCGATCGGGCTTGCGGCCTTCGGCGGCGTGGTCGGCGCCGAATTCCTGCCGATCGAGCCCTATTACGCCCTGCGCTACATGGTGACCTTCCTCGTGGTCGTCTCCGTCGGCGGCGCGGGCTCGATTCCCGGCGCGCTCGCCGCCTGCCTGCTGCTCGGCGCCATCGACGTCACCGCGCGCTATCTCGTGCCGGATTTCGGCAATTTCTTCTTCTATCTCGCGGTGATCCTGGTGGTTTGCGCCTTCCCGCGCGGCCTGATGGGGCGGGCGCAGTAGCATGGCGAGCGCGACACCCATGCCCGCAGCCGCCTCCGGAAGCCGCACGCTCGGCCGCGATCTCCTCGGCCTCGCCCTGATCGCGCTCGTCGGCCTCGGCGGCTACTGGCTCTTTCCCGACAACCTGGCCTTCCTCACCCGCGTGATCTCGGTCGCACTGCTCGTGCTCTCGCTCGACCTGATCGTCGGCTATTGCGGCATCGCCTCGCTCGGCCAGGGCGCGCTCTATGGTGCCGGCGCCTATGCCGCCGGCATCGCCTGCGTGCATGGCATCACCGATCCCGTCCTGCTCATCCTGATCGGCGCGGCGGCCGGCGCCGTGATGGGCCTCCTGATGGGCGCGATCATGCTGCGCGCCCATGGCTTACCGCAGCTCGTGCTCTCGATCGCCATCGTCCAGCTCCTGCATGAGGCCGCCAACAAGGCCTCCTCGATCACCGGCGGCAGCGACGGCCTCTCCGGCATGAGCCCGGCCCCGCTCTTCGGCGTCTTCGAGTTCGATCTCTGGGGCCGCAGCGCCTATCTCTTCGGCCTCGGCCTGCTCCTGATCGTCTTCGCCGTGCTGCGCTTCGTCACGCGCTCGCCCTTCGGCATGATCTGCCGCGGCCTGAAGGAGGACCCGCTCAGGATCAGCGCGCTCGGCATCTATGCCTTCCCGGTCCTGCTCAACATGTTCGTCATCTCCGGCACCGTGGCCGGCATGGGCGGCGCGCTCGCGGCCATCGCGACGCAGGTCGTCGGGCTCGACAGCGTGAGCTTCGAGGTGTCCGCGAACGCTCTCGTCATGCTGGTGCTCGGCGGCATCGGCCATCTCTATGGCGCGCTGATCGGCACGGTGATCTTCATGGCGCTCGAGCATATCGTCGCCGCGATCAACCCGTTCCACTGGATGACGCTGGTCGGCGCCGTGCTGATCGCGATCGTGCTCTTCGCCCCGCGCGGGCTCTCCGGCACGCTCGACGAGCTCGCCCGTCTGCTGACGCGTAACCGCTGGGGGGCCGGCCGATGAGCCCGGTCTTCGAAGTCTCCGGCCTCTCCAAAGCGTTCGGCGGGCTCAAGGTCAACAGCGACATCTCGCTGGCGATGAACGAGGGCGAGCGCCTCGCCCTGATCGGCCCGAACGGCGCCGGCAAGACCACCTTCGTCAACCTCGTCACCGGTCGCATCCCGCCGAGCGCGGGCAGCGTCCATCTCGCGGGCGAGGACATCACCAAACTTGGCGCCGTCAAGCGTGTCAGGCGCGGCCTCGTCCGCACCTTCCAGGTCACCCGCCTCTTCCCGGACCTGACGCCGGAAGAGCATGTCGTCATGACCATCCTGCAGCGTCTTGGCCGCGCGACGCGGATCTTCGCCCGGTTCCATGGCGATTCCGCAGCCACGGACGAAGCGGCCGAAATCCTCGCCACGCTGGGCCTCACCGAGGTCGCCCGCCGCAAGGTCGCGACGATCGCCTATGGTCAGCAGCGCCTGCTGGAGATCGCGATCGCATTGGCGCAGCGCCCCAAGGTGCTCCTGCTCGACGAACCCGCGGCCGGCGTGCCCTCCAGCGACACGCCGCGCATCGAGGAGGCGCTGGCAAGTCTGCCCGCCTCGCTCGCCGTGCTGATGATCGAGCACGACATGGACCTCGTTTTCCGCTTCGCCAGGCGCGTCGTCGTGCTGGCCGCGGGCGAGCTCATCTTCCAGGGCCTGCCGGCCGAGGTCGCCAGGGATCCGAAAGTCCGCGAAGCCTATCTCGGGAGCTATGCCCATGCCGGCAGCTGAGCTCGACGTCCGCAATCTCAGCGCCGGCTACGGCCAGACCCATGTGCTGGAGGATGTCTCCTTCGCGGTGCCGGCCGGCGGGCGCCTTTCGATCCTCGGCCGCAACGGCATGGGCAAGACCACGCTGATGGCGAGCCTGATGGGACTGACGCGCCGTTACGCCGGCAGCATCAGCATCGCCGGGCGGGATGTGACCACCCTCGGCACGGCGGCCCGCGCCCATGGCGGCATCGGCCTCGTCCCGCAGACCCGCGAGATCTTCAAAGGGCTGACGGTTGAGGAAAACCTTTTCGCCGGGCTGAAAGGCCGTCCGCGCAGCGCGATCGAAGAGGCCTACGCCCTCTTCCCGCGTCTCGCGGAGCGGCGCCGCAATCTCGGCTCGCAACTCTCCGGCGGCGAGCAGCAGATGCTGGCGACGGCGCGCACCATTCTCGGCCAGCCCGCCGTGCTGCTGCTCGACGAGCCGCTGGAGGGCCTGGCTCCGGTCATCTGCGACATGCTGATGGAGGCGTTCGGCCGCCTCGCCGCCAGCGGCGCGATGACGATCCTCTTCGTCGAGCAACGGCTGGAAAGCGCGCTCGCCTTCGCCGACGACGTCATCATCCTCGAGCGCGGCCGGATCGTCTGGTCGGGCAAGCCCGATGCCCTGCGCGCGGATGCCGATGTGCTCGAACGCTATATCGGCGTCGGCGGGCTGCACTGAACCGCCGACGCCGGCATTACCTCACACCACCAGATCGAGCGGCGGCACCGGCTCGCCGCGCGAGACGTGCTGCATGTTCGCGAACATGCGCTTCACCACCGGCGCGAAATTATCGGAGGCCATGGCGGCGAGATGCGGCGTGGTCACGAGGTTGTCGAGGGTGAGGAGCTGGCTGTCCGCCGGCAGCGGCTCGATCTCGTAGACATCCATCGCCGCGCCCGCGATCTCCTTCGCCCGCAACGCCGTGACGAGATCGGTCTCGTTGACGACGCCGCCGCGCGCGACATTGATCAGTACCGCGGTCTTCTTCATCTTTTTCAACGCCGCAAGGTCGATCAGGTCCTTGGTTTCCGGCGTCAGCGGGCAATGCAGCGAGACGACATCGGCCTGGGTCAGGATGTCCTCTATCGAGGCATGCTTCACGCCCAGAGACGCCTCCTCGGCGGCATCGAGCGGGGTGCGCTTGCTGTAGAGGATGGTGCAGCCAAAGCCCTTCAGGAGCTTGGCGACATTCTTGCCGATCGCGCCCAGCCCGACGATGCCGACCGTCTTGCCCGAGAGCGTATAGGTGTCCGACGGCAGCTGGCCGGTGCGCCAGTTGCCCTTCTTCAGTTCGGCATTGCCATAGGCGATGTGGCGCATCGTCGAGATCATCAGGCCAACAGCGAATTCGGAGACGGCGACAGCGTTCGAGCCGGTCGTGCGCGCGACCTTGATGCCGAGCTCCTTGGCGGTGGCGATATCGATATTGTCGTAGCCGACGCCCCATTTATGCAGGAGCTTCAGCTTCTTGGCGGCGCGCAGCACATCGCCGGAGACGCCGACCTGGCCGGAAATCGCGTAATCGGCCTCGGCGATGATCTGCTTCATGTGGTCGTCGCCACGGGCGGTGCCATGGGTCAGCACGAAGCCGTCAGGCAGGAATTCGCGCAGGCGGTCGGCCCGCTCGGGGGTGGTCATGTCGAGGAGGCAGATGGTCTCGGGCATGGGATGGTCCAGTCGCAGGATCGGAAGAGATATCGGATCAGATGGTGAAGCGGGCGCCGGCGCGGGCAAGTCCGCCGGAGATGGCGACCGGCGTGCCGTCGGCGCGCCAGCAGGCGGCACCGGTCAGCGTGCCGTCCGAATTGAAGGCGATGGCGTTCATGCCGCCAGCGACGCGCGGCGAGCGCACCACCTTGTGGCCACGCGCGATCAGCGCCTGCGCCACGGCCTCGGGGATCGCTTCCTCGAGTTCGAGCACGCCGCCCTCGGTCCAGACGCGCGGCGCCTCGACGGCCTCCTGCAGGCTCATGCGGTGGTCGATCAGGTTGACGATCGCCTGCAAGGCCGAGGGGAAGATGCGCAAGGCTCCGGGCAGGCCGAGCGCGAAGGCGAGCCGGCCGTCTTTCACCGCCATCATCGGCGCCATCGAGGTGAAGACCCGTTTGCCCGGCGCGATCGAAAGCGCGCGGCCGGGATGCGGATCGAAATTGTACATGTAGTTGTTGGCGATCATTCCCGTACCGGGGATCTGCACGCAGGCGCCGAACAGCCCGTTGATCGTCTGCGTCGCGCTGACGACATTGCCCATCGCATCCGCGACGGTGACATGGGTGGTGTCGGCGGATTCGCCGCCGGAGAGCCCGGCCGTCCAGCTTTTCGCCTGCCCCATCGCGATCAGGGCGCGGCGCTCGTCGGCATAGGCCTTGTCGATCAGCTTCGCGACCGGGACCTTGACGAAGGCCGGGTCGGCGGTCGCCACGGCGCGGTCGGCAAAGGCGATCTTCAGCGCCTCGGCCAGCAGATGCACGGCATCCGTCGAGCCGAAGCCGAGCGCGCCGATATCGTAGCCTTCGAGGATGTTGAGCATCTGCGTGATATGCACGCCCGAGGACGAGGGCGGCGGCGGGCCGATGATCTCGTAGCCGCGATAGGAGCCCCGGATCGGCTCGCGCAGTTCGATCTTGTAGTTCGCAAGGTCGGCCTGATCGATCAGCCCGCCATTCGCGGCCATGTAGTCGGTCAGTGCCCGCCCGAGCTTCCCGCCATAGAGCGCGTCCGGCCCCTCCGCCGCGATCAATTTCAGGCTCGCGGCATAGTCGGCCTGGACGAGCCGCATGCCCGGCTGGAGCGGCTTTCCACCCGGCAAAAGCATCGCCGCGAGGCCGGGATCGCGGGCGAGGTCGGCGGCATTGTCGGTGATGCAGTTCGAGAGATAGGGCGTGACCACGAAGCCGCGCTCCGCCAGCCCGATCGCCGGTTGCAGCACTTCGGCCAGTGGCAGCGTGCCGAAACGAATGAGCGCCTCGCACCAGCCCTTGAGCGCGCCAGGAACGGCGACGGCCTTGGCCCCGACCACGTTCTCGCGGTCGCGCGTGTCGCGCTGCTTGCCGATCTCGTCGGAGAGGCACTCGTACATCTCGGGCGTCGCATGGCCCGGTGCGGTCGAGAGATTGTCGATCACGACATGGCGCCCGTCGGCGAGCCGGATATGGCTCAGCCCCCCGCCGAGGATGCCGACCATCATCGGCTCGGCCACCGTCAGCGCGAAGAGCGAGGCGATAGCCGCGTCGATGGCGTTGCCGCCGGCGAGAAGCATCTGCGCGCCGGCCGCAGAAGCCAGCGGGTGGTTGGTGACGACCATGCCGCGCGAGCCGGTCGCCGGCTTCTTCTCGCAGATGAAGTCGGCGACGCGCGGGACGGATGCGGGAGCGTTCATGACCGGCCTCGTCAGCCCTTCGTCGCGGCGATGGCGTCGAGCACCATCTTGGTCGCGCCCGAGATGTCGCCGAGCTTCTCGCCCATCTTGACGCGATTCTGCGTCTTCTCGCCCCGCTCCTGCCGGGCAAGGGCCGCGTCGGCGATCGCCTCGGCGTCGGCACGCGGCAGCACCAGCACGCCGGACTCGTCGGCAAGGATGACGTCGCCGGCCTTCACCGGGACATTGCCGCAGGAGATCGGTAGGTTGAGCGTGCCGCCGAGATTGTAGAGCCGCGTGGTGATCGGCGACATGCCGCGGCACCACATCGGGAAGTCGGAATCCTCGATCTCGGCGAGATCGGTGCAGGGACCGTCGACGATGCCGCCGATCGCGCCTGCAGCCTTCGCGGCAACCGTGACGCCGCCGCCCCAGCAGGCATGCTTGTCGTCGCCGAGACGGTCGACCACGAGGATGTCGCCGGGGCGCAGCAGGCCGAGCGTGTGATGCAGCAGGGTCGAATCCTGGCCCGGAATCGCCAGCGTCACCGCCACCGCCGCGATGCGCTTGCCGCGCAGCAGCGGCTGGATGCCGCGATCCATGAAGCCCCAGTGCTGGGAATGGCCGATGGTGGCGGTCTCGACCTTCTGCAGCTTCTCGACCAGCGCCGCCGGGAGCTGCTCGGGCATTGCTTCGATGCGGTAATCGGGCATGTTTCTCTCCTATTTTCCGACAGCACGGGCGACGCCGACCAGGCGTTCGACCACGAGAACGACGGCAAGCGTCGCGACGATGAGCACCACGGACAAAGCCGCGATGAGCGGATCGGTACGCCCTTCGACATAGCGCACCATCTCGACCGGCAGGGTCGAGGCGCGGGGGCCGGCGATGAACAGGGAGATCACCGTCTCGTCGAAGGAGAGCAGGAAGGACAGGCAGGCGCAGGCGATCAGGCCGGGCGTCGCCAGGGGCAGCGTCACCCGCCGCACCACCCGCCAGGGCGTGGCGCCGAGCGTCGCGGCAGCCGCCTCGATATCATCCGGCAGGTTCGCGAGCGCCGTCGTCATCATCCGGATGACGAAGGGCACGGTCACCGTCATATGGCCGAGCACCAGGCCGGGCAGCGTCGCGGTCAGCTTCAACGGCGAGAAGAACAGCAGCAATGCGAGGCCGGTGATCAATGTCGGCAACAGCAACGGCGCCAGGAAGAAGCTCGTCAGCGCCGCCTTGCCGGCGAACCGCCCCTTCGCGAGGGCCAGCGCCGCCGGCACGCCCACCGCAAGCGACAGCAGCGTCACCACCGCCGCGACCTGCACGCTGAGCCAGAGCGCCGCCAGCAGCGGCCCGTTGCCGACGAGCTGCTGGAACCAGCGCAGCGAATAGCCCGACGGCGGAAACACGATGAAGTTGTCCGCCGAGAAGGACAGCATGACGACGACGACGATCGGCGACAGGATCATCGCATAGACCAGCGCCGCGAAGCTGGAGAGAACGCGCCCGGCCCCGGTCATCGCTGCAGCCTCCGCGCCACGAGGTTGGAGACCACGAGCAGGACGAGCAGCAGGATGAGCGTGTAGATCGCCAGCACGGCCGCGACCGGCCAGTTGGTATTGGTCGTCGCCTGCTCGAAAATCTCGGTCGCCAGCACGAAGACGCGCCCGCCGCCTAGGAGCTTGGGCGTGATATAGGCCGACATCGACAGCACGAAGCCCAGGCCAGCCGCGAGCGCGATTGCCGGCAGGCTGAGCGGCAGGGTGACGCGCCGGAAGGTCCGGAACGGCGAGGCGCCGAGCGAGCGCGCGGCTTCCTCCAGCGTGCGGTCGAGCCGGCCGAAGCCGGCGAGCAGCGCCAGGATCATATAGGGCATGATGCTCTCGGCGAGGCCGATGGTGACGCCGGTCCAGTTGAAGACCAGCTTCAGCGGCGTCGTGATCAGCCCGAGCGATTGCAGCGTGGTGTTGACCAGCCCGCGATCGCCCAAAATGGCGAGCCAGCCGAAGACGCGCACCACGCCGGAAACCAGCATGGGCAGGATCGCGACGACCGCGAGCAGGCCACGGAAACGGGAATCCGTGCGGAACAGGAAAAGCGAGACGGGATAGGCCAGGCAAAGCGCGATCAGCGTCGAGACCGCCGAAAGCCAGAGCGAGTTCAGCGTCAATTCGAAGGTGAAGCTGTCATGGAAGGTCGCGCGCGCGGTCGCCAGCGACCAGGCCTCGACCATCGCACCCGTCGGCCCGACCTCGTTGAAGGCGTTGCGGAACAGTCCGAGCGACGGCCAGACATAGACGACGAGCAGAAGCAGCGTCGCCGGGATCAGCAGCAATGGCAGGCGGCGCGAGGCGGTCATGTCGCCTCGCGTGCGAAGACGCGGCTTTCAGCCCGCGGCCAGACGACCGCGACCTCGGTCCCCTCGGTCGGCGCCGTCGAGCCCGATGGCATCTCGACCGTGAGCTGGCCGCCAGCGCCCTCCACCAGCACCTCGACATGGTCGCCGACGAAGACGCTGCGCAGCACGCGACCGGTCAGCCGCGCTGTATCGCCGCCCGCCGGTTCGGAGACCGGCACGATGCGCATGCGCTGCGGCCGGACGAAGAGATCGGCATTCTGAGTGGGCTCGACCGGCACCGGCTGTTCCCAGACCGTCGCGCGACCCTGCGCGTCGCGCGCCAGCGGCAGCACGTTCGCCCGCCCGACGAACTCGGCCACGAAGCGCGTCGCCGGCCGGTCGTAGATATCCTCGGCATTGCCGATCTGGGCGATGCGGCCGCGATGCATCACCGCGATCCGGTCGCACATCGTCAGCGCCTCGACCTGGTCATGCGTCACGAAAAGCGTGGTGATGCCGAGCGTGCGCTGGATCGAGCGGATCTCGTGGCGCATCGCGTCGCGCAGCTTGGCGTCGAGATTGGACAGGGATTCGTCGAGCAGCAGCACCGAAGGCTGGATCACCAGCGCGCGGGCCAGCGCGACGCGCTGCTGCTGGCCGCCCGAGAGCTCCTTCGGGCGCCGCTGTTCGAGGCCGCTGAGCCGCACGAGGGCCAGCCCCTCCTGAACGCGCTTGTCGATCTCGGCGCGGGAAACGCCGCGCTCCTCCAGGCCGAAGGCGATGTTGCGGCCGACCGAGAGATGCGGGAACAGCGCGTAGGACTGGAAGACATAGCCCATATTGCGCTTATGGGCCGGCAGCCGGGTGATCTCGCTGCCGTCTAGCGTCATCGTGCCGTGATTGGGCTCGATCAAGCCGGCGAGCATGCGCAAGGTCGTGGTCTTGCCGCAGCCGGAGGGACCGAGAAGCGCCACCGCCTCGCCCTGCTCCACCAAGAGCGAGACGTCGTCGACCGCGACCGAGTTGCCGTAGCGCTTCTGCAGCCCGGCGAGTTCGAGATAGCTCATCGCCTGCCGCTCAACGTGCCGCCGCAATGACCTCGCGCCGCCAGCGGTTGTTCCACTGGTCGCGCACCTTCAGGATCTCGTTCCAGTCGACCGGGATCATGCGGGCGCGGTTCTCCGGCGAAGCGGCGGTGCGGCCCAGCGCCTTGGCGTCAATATCGGCCATGCCGTTGGTCGGCGCATAGAACATCCGCTCGGTGAAGGCCTTCTGCGCGCCCTGCGACAGCGCATGCGCGACGAAGGCGGCGGCCGCAGCGCGGTTCTTCGAGCCTGCCGTGAGATTGATCGTGTTGACCTGGAAGACCGAGCCCTCGGGCGGCAGCAGGGCGTTGATCTTGCCGCCGGTCTGGTCGGAATAGAGCTGGGCGCGGGCGTTCCAGCCGGTCGCGACCTTGGCCACCCCGTTCAGGATCAGCGAATAGCCGTCGGGATTGGGGTCGAAGGTGTTCACGCCGGGCGCCAGCTCCTTCAGCTTCTTCATCGCGGCGTCGATCGACTTGCGGTAATCGCCGCCCGCCATCTTCTCGGTCATCGCCGTCAGGGCAAGGCCCTGGATGTTCGGCGGCGCGGCCAGCGCGATCTGGCCCTTGAGATCGGGCCGCCAGAGATCGGCCAGCTTAGCGATCTGGGGATTGAGCGCCGCATCCTGCACGATGACGAGATGGTCGAAGGTCACGGCCGGGCCGAACTCGCCGCCGGCCGCGCGCGCCTCCGGCAGCAGTTCGTTCAGCACCGGGAATTCAGCCGGCGTCAGCTTCTCGAACAGCCCTTCGAGATTGCCGATGCTGGAGGTGGTGACGTCCATGATCACCACATCGGTCTGCGGATCGGCTTTCTGCGCCCGGACGCTGCCGACCATCTGGGCCGAGGATCCGCCGGGCACGAAATTCACCTTCACGCCCGGATGCGCCTGCTGGAACGGCTCGATCACCGCCTTGGTATAGTTGTCCTGGAAGATGCCCGCATAGGACATCAGCGTGATCTGCCCGGAGAGCGTCTGCGCCCGCAGGACGGCCGGCATCGCGATGGTCGCGAGGCCGGACTGGATGACGAGGCGGCGGGTGAGCATGGGAAATCTCCTGCTGTAGCGCCGCCTCGGGCGGCTAGCTTGAAAGCCGGTCGGCTCAGGCCGGGACCTTCGACGCGAAATGCGTAATGAAGCGGGCGCAGACATCGGTCAGCTTCTCCGCCAGCTTCACGCCGGTCTCGGCCGAGCAGAGCGTCGGATCGCCCTTGCCGACGCCGTCGTGATAGACCTCGTCATACTCGTTGGGCATCCCGACCTCGGCGCCGTCGAAGCTTGCGGTGCCCAGCCCCGTGAAGGGCAGGTCGAGGATGGGGTCGCGCTTCATCGGCTTGCCGGCCGGGATGAAGTCCTTGCGGATCAGCTCGGGGAAGAGATGCAGGCCGAGGCTGGTCAGCGGATCGGCGCCATGGCCGGAGACCTTCGCCGACGTCTCGGCGCCGACGATGCCCGGCAGCATGCCGTAGGCGATGCGCCAGAGATAGAGGCTCGGCAGCACGATGCGCTCGCGCTGGTAGAGCTCGCGCGCGACCTCCGAGATCGGCCCGACATTGCCGCCATGCCCGTTGATGACGATGATCCGGGTCAGGCCGTTGCGATGCAGCGAGTCGACCATCTCGGCGATCACCGCCGTCAGCGTGCCCTGCGAGATCGCGATGCCGCCGATCATCGGGCCGAACCAGTCCGCGCCGCCATAGGGCAGCACCGGCGCGACCAGCGTGCGCGTGCCGGCCTTGCTCGCCTGCAGGGCGGCAAGCTCCGCGATCTTCTCGGCCAGCAGATAGTCGCCCATCGGCGCATGCGGGCCCTGGTCCTCATGGCTGCCCATCGGCAGCAGGATCACGGGGTTGGACTTCAGCAGCTCGCGGGCCTCCCCGCCCGAGATGGTGCCCATATGGACGAGAGGATCGGTCTTGGTAGCCATGGCGTGGTCCTTCCTTGGGATAGATTTTGGTTTGTCAGCGTTCGCTGGTGCGTGGGTCGAGCACGTCGCGCAACGCGTCGCAGAGCAGGTTCATCGCGAGAATGGTCAGGGTCAGAACGGCGCAGGGCCAGAGCAGCAGCAGCGGCGCCTGCTCCATGGTCGAGCGCGCCCCGCGGATCATCAGGCCCCAGGACGGCGCCGGCGGTACGACGCCGAGCCCGAGGAAGGACAGGCCGCTCTCGATCACCACCGCGGCAGCCACCGCGAGCGAGAACTGCACGAGCAGCGGCCCCGCGATATTGGGCAGAACCGTCCGGAACAGCAGGTGCGACTGGCTGGCGCCGAGTGCCCGTGTCGCCTCGACATAGTCGCGCCCTTTCACCGCCAGCACCTCGGCATAGGTCACGCGCGCGAAGCCGGGCACGTAGAGCACCGAGAGAACGAGGATGAGCGTCCCCGCTCCCGGGCCGAGCAGCGTCACTACCAGCAGCGCCAGCAGCACCGGCGGGAAGCACATGATGATCTCGACGCAGCGCACCGTGAGGAAAGCCCCCCAACTCCGCGCCCAGCCGCCGATCAGCCCGAGCGTGATGCCGACGAGCCCGGCGAACAGCGCCGAGACGAAGGCGACGGAGAGGCTGGTGCGCGCCCCCCAGACCAGTCGCGAGAGCACGTCCCGGCCGAATTCGTCGCGACCGAGCCAGGAGCCCGGCATCGGCCCGGCCAGCCGCCGCGCCACATCCTGCCGAATCGGATCGGGCAGCGGCAGCAGCGGCGCCGCGATCGCGATGAGCAGGATCGCCGCGACCACGCTGCCAGGCAGAATGAGCTTCTTGATGCCGCGCCGCTTCATCCGTGCTGCACCCGTGGGTCGATCGCCGCATGCAGGAGTTCGACGAGGAGATTGATGAGCAGGAACAGCACCGAGATCGTCAGGATGATGCCGACCACCATCGGATAATCGCGCCCCTCGACGGCGCGCAGCAGCGGCGTCGACAAGCCCGGCCAGTTGAAGACGTACTCGACCAGCACGGTGCCGCCGAGCAGGGTCCCCATCTGGAGACCCAGCACGGTGACGACCGGGTTCAGCGCGTTGCGCAGCACATGGACGACGAGCGTCCGCCGCGGCGACAGCCCCTTGGCGCGGGCTGTGCGGACATAATCATGGGCGAGCGCATCGAGGGTCGCGGCCCGCGTCATCCGGAACAGCACGGCCGCCAGCCCCTTGGCGATCGCGATCGCCGGCAGCGCCAGGAGCTTGAGATGCTGCCCTGGGTCCTGCGCGAAGGGCGTGAAGCCGCCGGCCGGCATCAGCCTGAGCGTCTGCGCGAACAGCAGGACCAGCAGCGTGCCGACGACGAAGACCGGCACGGCGAGCAGGAGCGCGGTGATCCAGGAGGCGACACGGTCGAAGGCGCCGCCGCGATGGACGGCTGCATAGACGCCGGCGGGCACGCCGACCACGAGCGCGATCAATGTCCCCGCCAGGATCAGCTCCAGCGTGCGCGGCAGGCGGAGCGCGATTTCCTGGATGACCGGGTAGTCGTCGACCAGCGAGGTGCCGAGATCGCCGCGCGCCAGCCCGGCCAAGAACCGGCCGTACTGGACCATCAGCGGCTGGTCGAGCCCGAGCTTCTCGCGCAGTTCCTGCACCGTCGCCGGATCCGGCATGGCGCCGGAAGTCGAGAGCAGCAGCTCGGCAGGGTCTCCTGGCACCATGTGCAGCGCCAGGAACACGATCGTCGCGACGATCCAGGCCATCGCCAGGGTCAGGAACAGCCGTCGTCCGAGCCAGCCCGCGCTCATCCGAAATACGTCTCCTCGAGCATGTTGCCGGAGGAGGTCGAGAGCGCGCCGGGCTGGTTGACGAAGCCCATCACGCCCTTGTCCATGCCATAGCCCTGCTCGCGCCAGGCCAGGCCGACGAGCGGCACTTCTTCCAGGGCGGCGCGCTGCATCTCCTTGTAGATCTCGATGCGCTTCGTCTGGTCGAACTCGGCCCGTCCCTTGGCGAGCGCGGCAATGGTGCGCGGCGCATCGACCTTGAAGGAGCGTCCATGCGTCGGCGAGAGCGAGGTATCGAGCACCACGGTCAATCCGTCCGGGTCGTTATTGTCCGAGGACACGCCATGGATCGCCATGTCGTACTGGCCGCGCGTGCCACGGCTGACCCGGGTCGACCAATCCGGCAATTGCAGTTCCGCCTGGATGCCGATCGCAGCGAGATATTGCTGGACGATCTCGGCAGTGTCCTTGTGCATGCCGAACTGGGCGGTGGCGAGAATGGTCGTCTGGAAGCCGTTGGCGAAACCCGCTTCGGTCAGCAGCGCCTTGGCCCTGGCCGGATCGTAGTTCCAGCCATGCGCCAGGTCCTTGTCGTACCAGGGCGTGCCCTCGACGATCGGCAGGCCCTCGAGCGGCTTGCCGCGCCCGAAGAAGGCGACCTTGACGATATCGTCGCGCTTCACCGCATGGGCGACGGCGCGGCGCACGCGCGGGTCGTTGAACGGCGGCTTCGTGCCGTTGAAGAGCACGTCCATGAACGGCCCTTCCTGCGTGTCGAGCTTCAGGCGCGGATCGGCCTGGACCGTCGCCATCGACTGCCAGGGCACGTATTCGATCATGTCGACATCGCCCGAGATCAGCGCCGCGTTGCGCAGGTTCTCGTCGGCATAGACGACGAACTTGATGCCCTTCGCCTTGGGGATACCCGGCTTGTAGAACTTGTCGAAGGCGGCCAGCTCCAGCGAGGTGCCGCGCTCCTGCCCGACGAGACGGAAGGGACCCGCGCCGATCGGCTCGTTCGGGCTCGATTTCCGCCAGATGATGAAAGTGTTGTAGTTGGCGAACCAGCTCGGCAGCGTGACCAGCGGCTCCTTGGTGATGAGCCGGACCGTCTGCGGATCGGGGATTTCCACCCGCTCGATCAGCTGGAACTGCGTGCGCATATAGGCGGTCGATTTCTCGCCGGCGATCTGCTCGATCGACCATTTCACGTCGTCGGCCGTGACCGGCTCGCCATTGTGGAAGACGCAGCCCTTGCGCAGTTTGAACACCCAGGCGCCCTCGGCATCGCGCGACCAGGATTCCGCAAGCTCGCCGCGCAACTCGCCCTTGCCGTCATAGGAGACGAGACTGCGGTTGATCAGCATCTTGACCGTGCCGGCCGAGGCACCCGTCGAGACCCAGGGCTGCAGGTTCGGCGGAAAGGCCGAGAGGCCGTAGCGGATGATGCCGGCGGCGCGTTGCGCGCTGGCGGGGCGGATCAGGAAGGGCGAGGCCAGCAGCGGACCGGCAAGACCGGCACCAAGGACGGAACGGCGAGAGATGGTCATCGGCTGATCCTCTGCTGCTGGGTCCGGCTGTCCGCGGGCTTATGCCCTCTGGCTTCCCGTTGATGGCGGGAAGGGCGGAGCCGGGCGGACGCGAGCAATAACCGCGCCAGCGATCCGACACGGCCGCTCGCGCCCGGCCAAGCGGCCCGGACTCCGGCTCTCTGTCGCGATGGTGGCGTACACGGTCATGCGGTTCCCCGGCGCGGCTTCACTGTAGACGAACAGATGAGCCACGCTCTTGATGCGTCATGTATACGTGGCGGATTTTTTGTTGTCTACTCTCGAAAGCCCTATGGAAGAGCGAAAGGGGCACGATGTCGATGGCGATGATCGAACAGGACGAGATGGCCGCCTTGCGCGGCAAGCCGACCCGGGAACGGGTCTATCTCTATGTGCGCGAGCAGATCCTGCGCGGCCGCTTCCTGGGCGGCAGCTTCATCGAGGAGGAGCAGATCTCCTCCGCGCTCGGCGTGTCGCGAACGCCGGTCCGCGAGGCCTTCCACCGCCTCGAAGCCGAGCGCTTCATCGATCTTCTGCCGCGCCGCGGCGCACTGGTCCGGCAGGTGACGGCGAAGGAGCTGCTAGATCTCTACGAGGCCCGGCGCATGATCGAGGGCCACGCGATCCGCCGCATCTGCCGCGAGGAGCTCCCCCTTCCCGCCGACATGCACGCGATCCTCGCCGCGCTGGAGCGCCTGCCGCAGGGCGACTATTTCAATCGGGTCGAGCTGAACCGCGAGTTCCATTTCGTCATGATCGCCGCGGTCGACAATGTCGTGCTGTCGGAGCTCTACCAGTCGCTCGGTGCCCGCCAGCAGCGCGTCGCGATGACGGCGATCCACACCGACCCGACGCGCATCAGCCGCATCAGCAGGGAACATCACGCCCTGGTTGCCGCCCTCACCGAATGGGACGAGGAAAAGGCGCTGGCGATCCTCGAACAGCATCTGCGTCCGATCGTCGGCGTGATCTCGCGCCTGCCGGAGGAGGCCGTCGAAATCTGAGAGACGATTTGAACACTCAGCCCTCATCCGGAGGAGCCGCGACAGCGGCGCTCCTCACGATGAGGGCCGGATTCTCAAAGACAATATGACGCCTCAGGCCGGCTCCAGCATCGCCTGGATGGCTTCGCGGCGCTCGCCGAGATGCCGCAGCAGCGGATCGAGATGGGGCACGCGATCGCCCGCTGCCGCGAAGGGCACCGCTTCCCGCACAAGCGCGTGAAGCTTGCCGGTGACGGCGCCGAGCGGCGTCGCCTTGCGGATCTCCACCGCCTGCGCCGCGACCATCAATTCGACCGCCGCGATCGACCGGCAGAGCGACGCGACCTCCGCCGTCTTGCGGGCAGCGAGCCCGGCCATGCCGGCCCGGTCGAGATTTCCGTTGGAATGGCTGGAGCTGGCGAGCTCGTGCACCACGGGTGCGGTCGCAAGCCGCGCCTCGGAGGTGATCGCCTTGTGGAACTGCGCCAGCCCGTTGAAGCCGGGCAGGCCGACGCCATCCTCCTCGATCAGCCCGACGGTGAGCCCCGACCAGAAGGAATCGACCTGCTTGGCGACACGCTCCGCCGAAGCGGTCATCACCGGGGCGAAGCCGAGCCGCGCGATATCGAGCGCCATCGACAGCGACACCGTGTCGAAATTGGCGACCGAGACCAGCGCCTGCTCCTCGATCGAGACGATCGGGTTGTTCTGGCTGGCGCTCAGCTCCGCCTCGACCTGGCCATAGGCGAAAGCCAAGCTGTCGGCTGCCGCGCCATGGAGCAAAGGCAGCGAGCGGAAGCTCAGCGGGTCCTGCAGATGGCGCGGCCCGCCCTTGGCGAAGAGATAGCTGCCGGCGAGATAGGCCCGGATGCGCTCGCCATGCCGCTTCAGCCCCGCGAAGGGGCGCGACTGCAAGGCGGCATTCGAGACGAT
>NZ_JAELTI010000326.1 GCF_016428755.1 Allobosea sp. ASV33 | reverse complement strand
CCCCCCCCCCCCCCCCCCCCCCCCCCCCCCCCCCCCCCCCCCCCCCCCCCCCCCCCCCCCCCCCCCCCCCCCCCCCCCCCCCCCCCCCCCCCCCCCCCCCCCCTTTTCAAGCCGAAGACGGCATACGAGATCGCGCCTAGAGTCTCGTGGGCTCGGAGATGTGTATAAGAGACAGGGCCAAGGGCAAGGACCTGACCGGACGCGTGCCGCTCGACGGCAAGACCGGAGAGGTCGCCACGCTCTGTGCCGGCGTCAACGACCTGCTGGATACGCTGGCGGAGGTGGTCGGCACCGTGCGCGAC
>NZ_JAELTI010000325.1 GCF_016428755.1 Allobosea sp. ASV33 | reverse complement strand
CCCCCCCCCCCCCCCCCCCCCCCCCCCCCCCCCCCCCCCCCCCCCCCCCCCCCCCCCCCCCCCCCCCCCCCCCCCCCCCCCCCCCCCCCCCCCCCCCCCCCCTTTTTCACGCAGAAGACGGCATACGAGATCGCGCCTAGAGTCTCGTGGGCTCGGAGATGTGTATAAGAGACAGGCCCCACTCGTCGACGATCTCCTCGAGCGACACACCGCTCCGGCCCGTCGCCATCATTGCGAGCTTGAGCAGTTCTTGACCCTTCGCGAACGACATTGAAGCACTCTGACAGCTTTTGTCACCCTTA
>NZ_JAELTI010000324.1 GCF_016428755.1 Allobosea sp. ASV33 | reverse complement strand
ACCCGCACCGTGATGAACGCCACGATGTGCCTGGTCCGCGGCATGATCAGCCAGACCGTGCTGCGCCCGAACGACCCGGCCTATTACGAGGGCCTGCTCGGCTTCTGGAAGCAGCAGGTCAGGCAGCCCTGTCTCTTATACACATCTCCGAGCCCACGAGACTCTAGGCGCGATCGCGTATGCCGTCTTCTGCTTGTAAAGGGGGGGGGGGGGGGGGGGGGGGGGGGGGGGGGGGGGGGGGGGGGGGGGGGGGGGGGGGGGGGGGGGGGGGGGGGGGGGGGGGGGGGGGGGGGGGGGGGGGGG
>NZ_JAELTI010000323.1 GCF_016428755.1 Allobosea sp. ASV33 | reverse complement strand
CCCCCCCCCCCCCCCCCCCCCCCCCCCCCCCCCCCCCCCCCCCCCCCCCCCCCCCCCCCCCCCCCCCCCCCCCCCCCCCCCCCCCCCCCCCCCCCCCCCCCCCCCCCTTTACAAGCAGAAGACGGCAAACGAGATCGCGCCTAGAGTCTCGTGGGCTCGGAGATGTGTATAAGAGACAGGCCGTGATGCGCGGACGGTAGCCCGCCTTCGCCTGCGGCACGTTCTCGTCGGTCGCGCGGACGGAGGCGCGCTGCGCGTTGAGCGTCGGATTGGCAGAGTAGGCCCGCGCGAGCGCGGCATCCAT
>NZ_JAELTI010000322.1 GCF_016428755.1 Allobosea sp. ASV33 | reverse complement strand
ATCACGACGCCGCCTCGCGGCGCGGTCCGCCTATCCATCGATCAAGGATCCAGACAGATGAAGCGTACTTCCATGGCTCTCGCCGCCCTTCTCGCCGCCGGCCTGCTCGCCGGCGCGGCCCAGGCCCTGTCTCTTATACACATCTCCGAGCCCACGAGACTCTAGGCGCGATCTCGGATGCCGTCTTCTGCTTGAAAAGAGGGGGGGGGGGGGGGGGGGGGGGGGGGGGGGGGGGGGGGGGGGGGGGGGGGGGGGGGGGGGGGGGGGGGGGGGGGGGGGGGGGGGGGGGGGGGGGGGGGGGGGG
>NZ_JAELTI010000321.1 GCF_016428755.1 Allobosea sp. ASV33 | reverse complement strand
CCCCCCCCCCCCCCCCCCCCCCCCCCCCCCCCCCCCCCCCCCCCCCCCCCCCCCCCCCCCCCCCCCCCCCCCCCCCCCCCCCCCCCCCCCCCCCCCCCCCCCCCCCTTTACAAGCAGAAGACGGCATCCGAGATCGCGCCTAGAGTCTCGTGGGCTCGGAGATGTGTATAAGAGACAGGCTCAAGCGCTTCCAGGTCGACGAGAAACGTCGCCGGGTAAGCCAGATCGAGATGATGATCGCTGATTTTCACCGGATGGCGAGCGATCTCGATCGCGAGATCCAGGCCGAGGAATCCCGCGCCGG
>NZ_JAELTI010000320.1 GCF_016428755.1 Allobosea sp. ASV33 | reverse complement strand
CCCCCCCCCCCCCCCCCCCCCCCCCCCCCCCCCCCCCCCCCCCCCCCCCCCCCCCCCCCCCCCCCCCCCCCCCCCCCCCCCCCCCCCCCCCCCCCCCCCCCCCCCCCTTTTCACGCAGAAGACGGCAAACGCGATCGCGCCTAGAGTCTCGTGGGCTCGGAGATGTGTATAAGAGACAGACCTGACCCTCCCTGGCGAGATCAATCGCCATGGCGATCGCAGCGAACGCAGCCTTGCCGCTCTCGGCGCTGACAGTCCCGAGTGTTGGGAGAACCTCGAGATGCGAGGATGCGATGATATCGATC
>NZ_JAELTI010000319.1 GCF_016428755.1 Allobosea sp. ASV33 | reverse complement strand
CCCCCCCCCCCCCCCCCCCCCCCCCCCCCCCCCCCCCCCCCCCCCCCCCCCCCCCCCCCCCCCCCCCCCCCCCCCCCCCCCCCCCCCCCCCCCCCCCCCCCCCCCCTTTTTCACGCAGAAGACGGCAAACGAGATCGCGCCTAGAGTCTCGTGGGCTCGGAGATGTGTATAAGAGACAGGGTGATGGTCGTCGAGATAGGCATGCACCGGCAGGAGCTCGACCGTGGTGACGCCGAGGCTCTTGATGTAGTCGACCACCGCCGGCTCGGCGAGGCCGTCGAAGGTGCCGCGCCGATCCTCCGGAAC
>NZ_JAELTI010000318.1 GCF_016428755.1 Allobosea sp. ASV33 | reverse complement strand
CGAGCGCAGCCGCACGATGCGCCAGCAGCGCCTCTGCCGGCCTTGTCGTGATGGGTTCGTCCGCGCCGAAGCCGTTCGCCATGGTCCTGGCCGCCTGTTCGGTAAATCGAACGAACCACTTATACCCCTGTCTCTTATACACATCTCCGAGCCCACGAGACTCTAGGCGCGATCTCGTTTGCCGTCTTCGGCTTGAAAAGGGGGGGGGGGGGGGGGGGGGGGGGGGGGGGGGGGGGGGGGGGGGGGGGGGGGGGGGGGGGGGGGGGGGGGGGGGGGGGGGGGGGGGGGGGGGGGGGGGGGGGGGGG
>NZ_JAELTI010000046.1 GCF_016428755.1 Allobosea sp. ASV33 | reverse complement strand
CCAGCCCGAGGTGAAATGGCGGCTGACGTCGAGCTTCCCGAAGTCGCTCGACACGATCTACGGCACGGCCCAGCAATTCTCGAAATACGTCTCCGAGGCGACCGACGGCAAGTTCGAGATCCAGGTCTTCGCGCCCGGCGAAATCGTGCCCGGCCTGCAGGCGCTCGACGCAGTCTCGTCCGGCACGGTCGAATGCGCGCATTCGCCGACCTATTTCTATATCGGCAAGGACCCGACGCTGGGGCTTGGCACCGGCATCCCCTTCGGCCTCAACGCCCGCCAGCAGCATAGCTGGTGGTATTTCGGCGGCGGCGAGCAGATCGTCAACGGCGTGCTCGACCGCTTCAACGCCTATTCGATCCCCTGCGGCAATTCCGGCTGCCAGATGGGCGGCTTCTTCCGCAACGAGCTCAAGGGCGTGGACGATCTCAAGGGCTTGAAGTTCCGGATCGGCGGCATGGGCGGGGCGGTGCTCGCCAAGCTCGGCGTGGTGCCGACGCAGATCGCGCCCGGCGACGTCTATCCGGCGCTGGAGCGCGGCTCGATCGACGCGGCCGAGTTCGTCGGCCCCTATGACGACGAGAAGCTCGGCTTCATCCGCGTCGCCAAGTACTACTACTATCCCGGCTGGTGGGAGGGCGGCGCGATGCTGCACCTGATCATCGGTAAGGACGCCTGGGCCAAGCTGCCGAAGCACTATCAGGCGATCGTGCAGAACGCCTGCGAGGCGGCCAATAACTGGATGCTGGCGAAGTACGACTTCGTCAATCCCGGCGGCCTGCGCCGTCTGGTGGCGCAGGGCGCGCAATTGCGCGGCTTCCCGCTGCCCGTGATGGAAGCGGCGCTCAAGGCGGCCGAGGAATATTACGCCGAGACCAGCGCCAAGAGCCCGGACTTCAAGAAGGGCTACGATTCGATGGTCGCCTTCCGCGGCGAGAACCTGCTCTGGTGGCAGATCGCCGAACTCTCCTACGACTCGTTCATGAACAGGCTGAAGGCGCGCTGAGGCGCGTCTTCCAAATCGCTATGACAACGAAACCACCCGTCGACCCCGAAACCAAGGCGCTCCATCTGGAGCGCTTCCTGCCCTATCGCCTCAATGTCGTCGGCACGCTCGGCGGCCGGGCGCTCGGGCGCATCTATGGCGAGCATTTCGGCATCGGCATCCCGGAATGGCGGGTCGTGGCGCAGCTCGGCGAATTCGGCAAGCTGACCTCGCGCGACATCGGCGAGCTCGCCCAGATGCACAAGACCAAGGTTTCGCGCGCGGTCGGCGAACTGGAGAAGCGCGGCCTCGTCTCACGCGCGGAAAACCGGCAGGATCGGCGCGAATCCTTCGTCACGCTGACTGCGGCGGGAAAGCGCATCTACGACCAGATCGTGCCGCTGGCTCTCGACTTCGAGGCCCGCTGGATCGAGGGCATCGCGCCCGACGAGCTCAAGGTGTTCGAACGCGTGCTCTCGACGCTGACCGAGCGGGGGCGCCATCTCGCCGGGAACTATCGCGAGGAAGATGGGGCTTAGAGAGCCATCTCGGCAGCAGCCGTCATGCTCGGGCTTGACCCGAGCATCTCATGACGCGGAGACTCCAGTGCCTCCTTCTGCAAGAGATTCTCGGGTCTGCGCTGCGCTCCGCCCGAGAATGACGGCGCGCCTCAGAAGTACCGCGCGAGATTGCGCCTGATCCGCTCAGCCGGATCCTCGCCCTTCGGCGGGTAGGCGAAGGCCGTCCCGGTGATCGCCTCGAAAGCCCGGACATAGACCGCCGAGGTCTGGTCGATCAGTTCCTGCGGGATCGGCGGCAGATCCTGCGTATAGGGATCGCAGCGCGCCACGACCCAGTTGCGCACGAAATCCTTGTCGAAGGATTCGGGCTTGCCGCCGGAGGCGAAGCGTTCGGGATAGCTTTCGGCGAACCAGTAGCGGCTCGAATCCGGCGTATGGATTTCGTCGGCGAGCAGGATGCGCCCCTCGGCATCGGTGCCGAACTCGTATTTGGTGTCGGCGAGGATCAGGCCGCGCTCGCGAGCGAGCTTCTGGCCGCGGGCGAAGAGCGCCAGCGCATAGGCCGAAACCTCGTCCCATTGCTTCTGCGTCAGCAGCCCCTCGCCCACGATCTGCGCGGCCGAGAGCGGCTCGTCATGGCCGCCGTCGAAGGCCTTGCTGGTAGGGGTGATGATCGCCTGCGGCAGCGCCTCGTTGTCGCGCAGGCCATCCGGCAGCGTCATGCCGTACATCTCGCGCCGGCCCTGCTTGTACATGGTCAGGATCGAGGTGCCGGTCGTGCCGGCGAGATAGCCGCGCACCACCATCTCGACGGGCAGGATATCCAGCCGCTTGCCGACGACGACGTTCGGATCGGGATATTCCAGGACATGGTTGGGGCAGATATCCGCGGTCTGCTCGAACCAGTAGCGTGCCGTCTGCGTCAGCACCTGGCCCTTGAGCGGGATCGAGGCGATCGCACGATCGAAGGCCGAGAGCCGGTCGGTCGAGATCAGGATGCGGCGGTTGTCGGGCAGGTCGTAATTCTCGCGGACCTTGCCGCGATAGTAGTTCGGCAGCTCCGGGATGACGGCTTCGTGAAGAGGCAGATAGTCGGACATGGGCGGGCTTGCCTCGTTGGCGCTGCACGGAAGGCCGGCGCGGACGGGCCGCAGCCGCAGGTCTTCTAACGAAAGCGGAGGTTTTCCACCACAGCGACGGCGCACGCGTCCCCGGATTGCTGCGCCCTCCCGAATATGGCATGCGATGCCCTCGCGATGGAGCGTCCCCGCGGCCTGTCTGGCGAGGCTCCGCTCCATAGTTCCGTCGTGTTTGGCGGGTGTTCTAGACCACTGCTCCCGGACAGGGCCGGTTTGCCGGCTCGACTATGGATGACGTGACCCGACCTGCGATGATGCTGCGACTTTCCCGACGCTTCGGCATGGCCCTCGTGATGCTGGCCGCCCTCGGTGGTACCGCCGTGGCGCAGTCGGCTTCCTGCAATGCCTGGCGGGCCGAGCTCGAAAGCCTGCAGGGGCGCAGCGGCAGCGATCCGCGCGCGGCACAGGCCGCGCAACGCGTCGGCGCCCAGCTCGCGCAGTTGAGCAACCAGTATCGCTCGATGGGCTGCGACCGCGGCTTCAGCTTCTTCGACTCGCCGCCGCCGCAGTGCAATTTCATCCGCCAGCAGCTCGGCCAGTTGCAGAACCAGTATGGCCAGTTGCAGCGCCAGGCCGAGGGCGGCGGCATCGAGCAGCGCCGCGCCCAGCTCGCGGCCGCCATCAACAACAATTGCCGGGCGCAGCCGCGCGGCTTCTTCGACACGATCTTCGGGCGCGATCCCGGCCCCGGCGAAATCGATTCGACCCTGCCGGAGCTCGATCCCGAGCAGCCGACCGAACCGGCGAAGCCCAGGCTCGGCGGGCCGCAGACCGTCTGCGTGCGGACCTGCGACGGCTTCTTCTTCCCGCTCGGGAACAACACCGGCAATGGCGACGAGATGTGCCAGGCGCTCTGCCCGGGCACCGAGACGCTGGCCTATGGCATGAGCGCGGGCGGCGACATCCAGAACGCCGCATCCCGCGCGACCGGGCAGCCCTATTCCTCCCTGGCCAATGCCGGGAAATACACCCGCAGCTTCGATGCCGCCTGCACCTGCCGCGGCCAGGGGCAGAGCTGGTCGGCCGCCCTCAAGGATGCCGAGTATCTGCTCGACAAGCGCAAGGGCGACGTCATCGTCAGCGAGCAGCGCGCCGCCGAATTGTCGCGACCCAAGGTCGATCCGAAGCGCAAGGGCGCGACGCCGCAGCCGGCGGCCGTGGCACCGGTTCCGGCCGTCCCCGAGGAGAAGCCGATGCCGTCCGAAGATTCGCCGACGGCCGGCACCGAGTCGGCCGGCGTCGGGCCGGACATCGTCGGCGAGAAGGTGCTCGACAAGAAGGACGGCCTGAAGAGCGAATCGCGCAGCACCACCGGCGAGCGCCGGACCGTGCGGATCGTCGCGCCCAATCTCGCGCCGAATCTGAGCCCGCAGCTCGTCAGGCCCTGAGCGCGGAAAGTTCCATGCCGGCGGTGCATGGAAGGCTTTTCGGCAACGGCAGGATGAGCGCTGGACGCATCACCGGAACCGCAGCATAACAGGGCTTTCCAAGCCGCCTCCGGGAGGCCGCCAGACCCGTCCCACGGCTCGTTTGCGCCGCGCGCCCGCTTCTGACGCTCCCCAGCTCAGAAGGCCGCCATGTCCGAGACGACTGCGACACCTCCCGCCCATCCGATCGAATTCGACGATGCCAAGCGCCGGATCAAGGCAATCTTCATCGGCTCGGTCGGCAACCTGGTCGAATGGTACGACTTCTACGCCTACACCGCTTTCGCGCTGTATTTCGCGCCGCATTTCTTCCCTTCGAGCGATCCCGTCGTGCAGCAGCTCAATGCCGCCACGCTGTTCGCGGCCGGCTTCATCGTGCGCCCTGTCGGCGGCTGGCTGTTCGGCCACCTGGCAGACCGCTACGGCCGGCGGCTCTCCCTGATGGTGTCGGTGCTGATGATGTGCTTCGGCTCGCTCATCATCGCCTTCACCCCGACCTACGAGACGATCGGCTTCGCCGCTCCGGCGCTCCTGGCGCTGGCGCGCATCATCGAAGGTCTGAGCCTCGGCGGCGAATACGGGGCGAGCGCGACCTATCTCACGGAAATCGCCGACCCCGAGCATCGCGGCTTCTATTCGAGCTTCCAGTACGTGACGCTGATCGGCGGCCAATTGACCGCCATCCTGGTTCTGCTGCTGCTCCAGAACGTTTTCCTGACTCACGATCAGCTCGTCGCCTGGGGCTGGCGCGTGCCCTTCGTGATCGGCGCCCTGCTCGCCATCACCGCGATGTTCATGCGGCGGCATATGCAGGAGACCGAGGCCTTCGAGGCGGCGAAGAGCACGATGAAGCGCGAGAGCTCGCTCAGGGGCCTGCTGCGCTATCCCCGCGAGGTCGCCATCGTCGTCGGCCTGACCGCCGGCGGCACCGCCGCCTTCTACACCTTCACCACCTATATGCAGACCTTCGTGAAGCAGACGGTGGGCCTGTCCGACATCGTCACGACCTATGTCATCGCCGGGTCCCTGATCTTCGCCTCGATCCTGCAGCCGATCTACGGACTGATCTCCGACAGGATCGGTCGCAAGCCCGTCCTGATGTTCTTCGGCATCGCCGGCACGCTGCTCACCGTGCCGATTCTGACAACGCTTGCCGGTACGAAATCCCCCTGGACGGCGTTCCTGCTGATCTGCGGCGCCTGGATCTTCACGGCCGGCTACACCTCGATCAACGCGGTGGTGAAGGCCGAGCTGTTCCCGACCGCCGTCAGGGCGACCGGTGTCGCCGTGCCCTATGCCGTGACGGTCTCGATCTTCGGCGGCACGGCGCCGGCCATCGCCCTGTTCTTCAAGCAGCAGGGCCACGAACAGTGGTTCTTCTACTATCTCGCCGGCATGATCTTCATATCGTTCCTGGTCTACGCATTGATGCGCGATACCAAGCACGCTTCAGCGATGCACCGGCACGAGTGAGCGACTGCACCTGAATCTTGTCATTCCGGGGCAGGCTGTCAGGCCTGAACCCGGAATCCACGATCGGGCGCGCCCTCAATGACCGGATACTGAAGCGGTTTACCCAGCCGTGGCTTCCGGGTTCGAGCGCTGCGCGCTCGCCCCGGAACGACAATCGTCAGGTGATCAAGCGCTCTCGCCAGCCAGCCGCCTCAACGCTTTCTCCCGCCCGATCAGCGGCAGCAGTGCCGCCAGCTCCGGCCCATGGTCGAGCCCCGTTAGCGCCTGGCGCAGCGGCATGAACAGCGCCTTGCCCTTGGTGCCCGTCGCGGCCGAGACGGCTTGAGTCCAGCTCTTCCAGGTCGTCGCGTCGAAGGGCTCGGCCGGCAGCAAGCCAGCCGCAGTCGTTGCAAAGCCCGGATCGGCAATCACCGGCGAAACCGGTCCCTGCACGACCCGCCACCACTGAGCCGCCTCGTCCAGCTTCGTAAGATTGCCGCGCACGGCCTGCCAGAACGGCTCGTCGGCCAGGACGCCCAACGCGGCCAGGCGATCGGCGACCGCGGCCAGGGGCAACTGGTGCAGCGTACGTGCGCTGAGCGTCTCCAGTTCGTGCTCGTCGAACTTGGCCGGCGCGCGCGAGACATGGGCAAGCTCGACGAGGCCGGCGAGCTCATCGAGGCTGGCGACCGGGCGCACCGCATCGGAGGTGCCGACCAGCGTCGCGAGCGCGGCCACGGCCAGCGCCTCGACGCCGGTCTCGCGCAGGCCGCGCAGCGAGAGATGGCCGAGGCGCTTGGAGAGCCCCTCGCCGCTCGCCGTGGTCAACAGATTGTGGTGTCCGAAGGTGGGCAGGCTCGCGCCCAGCGCCTCGAAGATCTGGGCCTGGACCGCCGTGTTGGTGACGTGGTCCTCACCGCGGATGACATGGCTCACGCCGGTCTCGATATCATCGACGACGGAGGGCAGCGTGTAGAGATAGCTGCCGTCCTCGCGCACCAGAACCGGGTCCGAGAGCGAGGCGCAATCGACATGGGAGGCGCCGCGCACCAGGTCGTCCCAGGCGACCTCGCGCGCCTCCAGCAGGAAGCGCCAATGGGGTTTGCGCCCCTCCGCCGCGAAGGCAGCCTTCTGCTCGGCGGTGAGCTTCAGTGCGGCGCGGTCATAGATCGGCGGCAGGCCGCGGGCGAGCTGGCGCTTGCGGCGACGGTCGAGCTCGTCCGCCGTCTCGTAGCAGGGATAGAGCCGCCCTGCCCCGCGCAAACGATCGGCAGCGGCGTCGTAGATCGCCAGCCGCTCGGATTGCCGGATCACCTGATCGGGCACGATGCCGAGCCAGCCCAGGTCCTCGGCGATCGCGTCGGCATATTCCGCCTTGGAGCGGACGATATCGGTATCGTCGTAGCGCAGCAGGAACCGGCCGCTGTGCCGGCGGGCGAACAGCCAGTTGAACAGCGCCGGCCGGGCATTGCCGATATGGAGATAGCCGGTGGGCGACGGGGCGAAGCGGACGAGCGGCGAGATCATGGCCGGCTTATGGCGCTTTTGCCGGCAGGCGACAATCCGGCGTTTCAGCGAAATTCCGCATCGTTAACCCGGCATTAGGGTTACCGAGGCATGAATTGGCTCTAGAGCAGGGTGAAACGGGTGGAACCGGACCGCTGCTCGGGGAGATCAGGATGCGCATCCGTTCCATCGCGCTCATGCTTGGGTCCACTGCCCTCGCGACCAGCCTTCTTGCCGCGCCGGTTGTCGCCGCGGACTACCCTGTCCTGCGCGGCTCGCAGATCGAGGACGCGCCGCCGGCGCCATCCTTTGGGTCCTCCAACTGGGAGGGCTTCTACTTCGGTGGAACCGCCGGATATGTGACCGGGCAGTTCGACGCCGAGAAGCAATCCCAAATGCTTACCAAGGCGATCTTTGGGAACTCGGTCGTGAGCACTTCGGGCAGCGGCCTTTACAATTTCGGCAGGGCCAGCAAGGACAAGGTCAATTTCGGCGGGTTTGTCGGCTATAATACGGCCTTCGGCGATGCCGTCCTCGGTGTCGAAGCCGAATATCTGCGCCTCAACATCCAGACCGACCAGCGCGGCTCGAATGGAGCGGTCTTCGAGAATCTCTTCTCGACCACCGTCCAGTCGTCGCCATCGACCGAGCCGCTCAATACGCAGACGGCCATCGGCGTCGCCGGGCGCACGACCAACAAGATCGACGACATGGTCATGCTGAAAGCCAGGGCGGGCTACGCGTTCGGCAACTTCATGCCGTTCGCCAATATCGGTCTCGCCGTCGGCCGCATCTCGACCAATGCCCAGATGGCGCAGGGGCATGCGACGATCGAAAACTATTCGAGCTTCAATACCGTCGACCAGAACGGGACGATAACGCGCACGACCTTTGCCGGCACGAATACGATCGGCCGGCCCGACGCTACCGCCATCACGAGAGCGACTCAAATTTCGTCAGGCTATGTTCCAGGCATCGCGCTCGGCGCCGGTATCGACGCGCTGCTCGGAGACAACATCCTGTTCCGCGCGGAATATAATCGCATCTATTTCAGCGATTACAAAGGCGTGAACGCCGTCGTCGATACCGCGCGCGTCGGTGCCGGCCTGAAGTTCTGACGCAGCAACATCCTGCCTGAAACGAAAAGGCCGGGGCGCAAGCCCCGGCCTTTTCTGTTCATGGGCCTGGTGAGGCGCCCTACTCGGCCGCCTCGACCTCGGGCCGTGCCCGGCCGGCGCGCTGGCGCTTGACAAGCTCGGCGACGATGAAGGCCAGCTCCAGCGCCTGCTCGGCATTGAGGCGGGGATCGCAGACCGTGTGGTAGCGGTCGTTGAGGTCCGCATCGGTCATGCCGCGCGCGCCGCCGGTGCATTCGGTGACGTTCTTGCCGGTCATCTCCAGATGCAGGCCGCCGGCATGGGTGCCCTCGGCCTGATGGACGGCGAAGAAGTTCTTCACCTCGCCCAGGATAAGGTCGAAGGGCCGGGTCTTGTAGCCGCTGGCGGCCTTCACGGTGTTGCCGTGCATCGGGTCGCAGGACCAGACGACGTTGCGGCCTTCGCGCTTCGTCGCCCGCACCAGCGCCGGCAGATGGTCGAAGACCTTGTCGGCGCCGAAGCGCGCGATCAGCGTCAGCCGCCCGGGCTGGTTCTGCGGATCGAGCACGTCGATCAGCTTCAACAAGCCGTCGACAGTGGTCGAGGGGCCGCATTTCAGGCCGATCGGGTTACGGATGCCGCGGAAGAACTCGACATGGGCGTGATCGAGCTGGCGCGTACGATCACCGATCCAGACCATGTGGCCGGAGGTGTCGTACCATTCGCCGGTGGTCGAATCCGTCCGGGTCATCGCCTGCTCGTAGCCGAGCAGCAGCGCCTCGTGGCTGGTGTAGAAATCGGTCGTGCGCATCTCCGGATGGGTCTCCGGGTCGATGCCGATGGCGCGCATGAATTCCAGCGCCTCGGTGATGCGCTCGGCCACTTCCTGGTAGCGATGCGACTGCGGTGAATCCTTGACGAAGCCGAGCATCCAGCGATGCGCGTTGTCGAGATTGGCGTAGCCGCCGGTCGCGAAGGCGCGGATCAGGTTCAGCGTCGCTGCCGACTGACGATAGGCCTCGAGCTGGCGGCGCGGGTCCGGGATGCGAGCCTCGGGCGTGGCGTCGATATCGTTGACGATATCGCCCTTGTAGCTCGGCAGCTCGAGATCGCCGATCTTCTCGGTCGGGGCCGAGCGCGGCTTGGCGAACTGGCCGGCGATGCGGCCGACTTTCACCACGGGCGAGCCGCCGGCGAAGGTGAGCACCACCGCCATCTGCAGGAACAGCCGGAAGAAATCGCGGATATTGTCGGCCGAATGCTCGGCGAAGCTCTCGGCGCAATCGCCCCCCTGCAGCAGGAAGGCCTCGCCGGCGGCGACCTTGCTCAACGCCCGTTTGAGCTTGCGCGCCTCGCCTGCAAAAACGAGCGGCGGAAAGCCGGCGAGCTGCTGCTCGACCGCCTTCAAGGCTGCCTGGTCCGGATAATCCGGAATCTGCTGGGCGGGCTTGGCCCTCCAGCTCTCTGGCGTCCACCGCTCGGACATGGGAATTACGTGCTCCTGATTGTGAGATCGCGCATCGTTAACCTCTTGGTGGCGCGAAGGGGCGGCTATACACCGATGGTGGCGGAATGGCCACCGTCGTAGAGAGGTCGCCGCCGAAGCCTCTCCACACCTTGTCACGCACGATCGAAAAGCCGATTCCCAGCAACGGGATGGCGGAGATCGCTGCCCTATCGCGGCAACGACCTGCTATCGCGATTCAAGCGCTTCACAAGGCGATTCAACGCGGGCGCGATCACCGCGCCCGCGGCGTGCGCATCGTCACCAGTTCTTCCGCGGCGCTCGGATGCAGCGCGACCGTACGGTCGAAATCGGCCTTGGTCGCGCCCATCGTCACCGCGATCCCGACCGCCTGGACGATCTCGCCGGCATCGTGGCCGAGGATGTGGACGCCGAGCACCTTGTCCGACTGCGCGTCGACTACGAGCTTCATGTAGATGCGCTCCTGCCGGCCGGAGATCGTCGCCTTCATCGGGCGGAAGCCGGATTCGAAAACCTTGACCTCGTGCCCCGCGGCAACGGCCTGCGCCTCCGTCAGGCCGACGGTGCCCACCTCCGGCGTCGTAAAGACAGCCGAGGCGATGGTGGCGTGGTCCACCGTCCAGCTGCGACCACCGAAAGTCGAGTCGGCGAAGGCATGGCCCTCGCGGATGGCGACCGGCGTCAGGTTCACGCGGTTGGTCACGTCGCCGACGGCATGGATCGAGGGCACGCTGCTGGCCGAGGTGGCGTCGACCTTGATCTCGCCGACCGGCCCCATCGCGACGCCGGCCTGTTCGAGGCCGAGACCCCTAGTGTTTGGCCGGCGGCCGGTTGCTACGAGGATGACGTCGGCATCGATCGGCTCGCCCTTGGCGCAATGGGCGCGGCGGGTGCCGTCCGGCAGTTCCTCGATCCGGTCGATCGTGCAGCCGAGCCGCAAGGTTATGCCTGCATGCTGCAGGGCGTCGCGCAGCCGGGTGCGGATATCCTCGTCGAAGCCGCGCAGGATGTTGTCACCCCGGTGCAGGACGGTCACCGCGACGCCCAGCCGGGCAAAGAGGCTGGCGAATTCGAGCGCGATATAGCCGCCGCCGACCACGAGCAGGCGCTTCGGCAGCGCCGGTAGATTGAACACCTCGTTGGAGGAGATGCCGAGCTCGCCGCCGGGAATCGGCGGATCGAAGGTGGGCCAGCCGCCGGTCGCGACCAGGATATGGCGAGCGCGGATGATATGCCCGCTCTTCGTCAGACGAACCTGGTGCGGCCCCTCTATTACGGCGCGCTCCTCGCGAATCTCGACTTTGGCGCCCTCCAGCCCCTTGCGATAGAGGCCGGAAAGGCGGGTGACCTCCTTCGCGACGGCATCGCGCAGCGTCGGCCAATCGAAGACCGGAGCCTGCGGCAAGGTCCAGCCGAAGCCCGCGGCGTCCTCGAAATCCTCGGCGAAGCGGCTGGCATAGACGAAGAGCTTTTTCGGCACGCAGCCGCGGATGACGCAGGTGCCGCCGATGCGGTCCTCCTCCGCGATCATGACGCGGGCGCCATGGCCGGCCGCGATACGCGCCGCGCGTGTGCCACCCGAACCTGCCCCGATGACGAAGAGATCGACGTCGAACTCAGCCATGATACCCCCTGGCAGCCTCGAGCCGCCGATTACCGCCAGGCGCCGGACGTGGCCGCGCTGGCAGACGCCCCAAACGCCACAAGAGCGCGAGCCCTGCAAGCATCAACACAGGCGGCCGCGCTCCGAGCCCGGGCCGTGGCGCGTTGTGCCGGTGATGGACTGCGGGCAATTGGCGGCGCGGCAGCGAAACTTCAAGCGCCTTAGAATGACGCACCGGCATGGGCGGCATGCCGGTGCGCCGCAGTATGAAAGGAGATTGGGCCGACTTGAAACGCCGGGCACAGGCGCGAAGCCGATCGTCCCGCGCGATCCGATGACGCCAACCCGGTCGGAGGGCGCCTGAACAGGCGACCAAGTCGTAGAACCAAAGGCGCATAAGATGCGGAAAACAGGTCCGATGGCCGAAAATTATTGACTGATGATTATGCAATCAGGCGCAATTGACGACCAGCGCGGCAAGGTGCCACAGGCGAAGCCGTCTCAGAAAAACCGCGGACCAAGCCCGCAAGCGGAGGAATTCATGCTGACATCCATCCTGAAGCGCACAGCCCTGACGGCGGTCGCGCTTGCCGCGCTCTCCACCGCCGCCTTCGCCCAGGTCAACGAACTCAAGATCATGGCTCCCGCTGCGCCCGGCGGCGGCTGGGACGGCACGGCCCGCTCGATGCAGCAGGCGCTGACCGCGGCCGGGATCACCAAGAGCGTCCAGGTCAACAACGTGACCGGCGCGGGCGGTACGATCGGCCTCGCGCAGTTGATCGGCGCCAAGGGCGCCGGCGACCAGTTGATGGTCAACGGCTTCGTCATGGTAGGCGCCATCCTGCTCAACAAGTCGCCGGTCAACCTGACCCAGGTCACGCCGATCGCGCGCCTGACCGCCGAGGCCGAGGTCATCGTCGTCCCGACGGAATCGCCGCTGAAGTCCGCCAAGGACCTGGCGGAGCGCCTCAAGGCCGACCCGGCCAAGGTGACCTGGGCCGGCGGCTCGGCCGGCGGCACGGACCATATCCTCGCCGCGCTGTTCGCGCAGGCGGTCGGCGCCGACGCCAAGAAGATCAACTACATCCCGTTCTCGGGCGGCGGCGAGGCCCTGGCGGCGATGCTCGGCGGCCGCGTCACGGCGGGCGTCTCCGGCTATGGCGAGTTCGAAGGCCAGATCAAGGCCGGCAAGCTGCGCGTGCTCGCCGTCTCCTCGTCGAAGCGCCTCGAGAATGCGCCGGACGCGCCGACGCTGAAGGAGCAGGGCATCGATCTCGAGCTGCTGAACTGGCGTTCGGTCGTCGCCCCTCCCGGCCTCTCGGCCGACCAAGTCAAGGCTTTGACGGACACGGTCGAGAAGATGGTCAAGTCCAAGGAGTGGCAGGAAATCCTCAAGGCCCGCGGCTGGGACGATGCCTTCCTGGCCGGCGCCGCCTTCGACACCTTCCTGAAGGGTGAGATCGAGCGCGTCTCCAAGGTCATGACCGAAGTTGGCCTGGTGAAGTAAGCCGAACAAGACGCTACAATCTGCAGGGGCCGGGAAACCGGCCCCTTTTCCAACCGCCAGAGGCGCCCACAAGACGCCGGCCAGGACTGCGGGGACGCCCATGACCAACGATACGCGCACGCAAGGTGCCAACAAGCCGGCCCTGCTCGTCGGGGTGCTGCTGCTGATCGTCGCCGCCCTTATCGGCTATGACGCCTCGCAGCAGACGATCACCTCGACCTATGGCGTCGGCCCGACAGCGATGCCTTACGTCGTGGCAGCGGGTCTCGTCATCCTGGGCCTGGCGCATTTCCTGGTCGCCTTCCGCGAAGGCCTGCCGCAGCCGGACGAGGCCGACAACAAGGCGCTGCTCTGGATCGCCGGAGGGCTGATCTTCCTGATCGCCTGCATCGGGCTCGGCGGCGGCTTCATCATCGCCATCACGGTGGTCTTCGCCTGCACGGCGCGCGGCATGGGCCGGCAAGGCCTTCTGGTCGATGCCGTGATCGGCTTCGTGCTCGGCCTCGTCATCTTTCTCGTCTTCGCCAAGGTCCTGACGCTGATCCTGCCGTCGGGTCCGCTCGAGCGCCTGTTCCTCTGAAGGAGAGCCCGATCATGGATACCCTGCTCTCCCTGCTTCACGGTTTCAGCGTCGCGCTCGAACCCTCCAAGATGGTCTTCTGTCTGATCGGCGTGTTCCTCGGGACCGCTGTCGGCGTGCTGCCCGGCATCGGCCCGGCGCTCACCGTCGCGCTGCTGCTGCCGGTGACCTTCAAGCTCGATCCGGCGGGATCGTTGATCATGTTCGCCGGCATCTACTATGGCGGCATGTATGGCGGCTCGACCACGGCGATCCTGCTGAATGCACCCGGCGAAAGCGCCTCGCTCGCCACAGCGCTCGAAGGCTCGAAGATGGCCAAGGCCGGCCGCGGCGGCCCGGCGCTCGCCACCTCGGCGATCGGCTCCTTCGTCGCCGGCCTGATCGCGACGATCGGGCTTGCCTTCCTCGCGCCCGTTCTGGTCGAGCTCGCGGTGAAGTTCGGCCCGTGGGATTATTTCGCGCTGATGATCGTCGCCTTCGTCACGGTCTCCGCGACCTTCGGCGACTCGCCGCTGCGCGGCCTGACCAGCCTGTTCCTCGGCATCGCGCTCGGCCTGATCGGCATCGACAAGCTGACCGGCCAGGCCCGCCTGACCTTCGGCGTGCCGGAGCTGCTCAACGGCGTCGAGGTCACGACGCTCGCGGTCGGCCTCTTCGCCGTCGGTGAAGCCTTCTACGTCGCCTCCAAGCGTTTCCGCGATCCCGAGGAGATCATCCCGATCAAGGGCTCGCTGTGGATGACCAAGGAGGACTGGAAGCGCTCCTGGGCGCCCTGGCTGCGCGGCACCGCCTTCGGCTTCCCGATCGGCGCCCTGCCGGCCGGCGGGGCCGAGGTGCCGACCTTCCTCAGCTATTCGACCGAGCGCAAGCTCTGCAAATACCCGGACGAGTTCGGCAAGGGCGCGATCGAGGGCGTCGCCGGGCCCGAGGCCGCCAACAACGCTTCGGCCGCCGGCACGCTGGTGCCGCTGCTGACGCTCGGCTTGCCGACTTCGGCGACGGCCGCAATCATGCTCGCCGGCTTCCAGCAATACGGGCTGAACCCCGGCCCGCTGCTCTTCGCCGAGAAGCCGGATCTGGTCTGGGGCCTGATCGCCTCGCTGTTCATCGCCAACGTCATGCTGGTGATCCTGAACCTGCCGCTGATCGGGCTCTGGGTCCGGCTGCTGGCGATCCCGCAGCCCTGGCTCTATGCCGGCATCCTCGTCTTCGCGACGATGGGCACGCTTGCCGTCAACGGCTCGCCGGCCGAGCTCGCCATGCTCTTCGCCTTCGGCTTCCTCGGCTACCTGATGCGCCGCTACGACTATCCCGTGGCGCCGATGGTGGTCGGCCTGATCCTCGGGCCGATGGCGGAACAGCAATTGCGCCGCGCCCTGCAGATCAGCCTGGGAGATCCAATGATCCTGCTGGAGAACCCGATCTCGGCGACGTTGCTCGGCATCGCCTTCATCGCGCTGGTGGCGCCCTTCGTGATGAAGGGGCTGAACCAGTTCAAGGCTGCCGAGGACTGACCAGACCGAGCCGGATGAGGCTCTCGCCCGTGGCGACGAGAGCCTCCTTCGCCGGGCGCGGCTGCCAGCCGAGCATGGCCTGCGCCTTGGCGCTCGTCGCGGTCTTACTGCGGCCGAGCTCCGGCGTCGCCGCCTGACGGGCCGCGGCGCTGAAGCGGGCGGCGAAGCGCACCAGCCAATCCGGCAGCACGCGCGTCGAGACCCGCTCCGCATGCGCGCCGAGACCGTCCTTCAACGCCTGGGCGATCGCCTGCATCGTCATGAAATCGCCGGCGGTCGCCAGGAAACGCTCGCCGGCGGCGGCGGCATCGGTCATGGCGCGCAGGTGCAGGTCGGCGACATCGCGGACGTCGACGACGCCGAACATCAGGCGCGGCACCGCCCAGAGCCGGCCCTCCAGCATGGTCTTGACGAGCAGGATCGAGGCCGAGAGGTCCGGCCGCAGCAATGGCCCGAAGATGCCTACGGGATTGACGACCGCCAATTCCAGCCCCTGCCCTTCGCCATCGACGAAATCCCAGGCGGCGCGCTCGGCCAGCGTCTTCGACTTCGGATAGGCGGCAAGACCCGGCGCGGATGCGTTCGTCCAGTCGCGCTCGTCATAGGGACGCTTCACCGTCCGGCCATAGCCGATAGCGGCGAAGGAGGAGGTCAGGACGACGCGCTTCACCCCGGCCCGATGCGCGGCGCGCAGCACGCGCAGCGTGCCTTCGCGCGCCGGCCGGATCAGTTCGTCCTCATCCTTCGGGGCAGCGGCTGCGAGCGGCGATGCGACATGCAGGACATAGCTGCAGCCGGAGGCGGCCTCGTCCCAGCCCTCGTCACGCATCAGGTCGGCGACAGCGACCTGCAACCGATCGCCGGCATCCAGTCCAGCTGTCCGCAGCGCTTCGCGAAGCGCCGCCTCGCGCGCCGGTGACCGCAGCGTGATGCGGACATCGTAGCCGGCCTGAAGCAAGGCGAGGATGCAATGCCCCGCCAGGAAGCCGGAGCCTCCGGTCACGAGGACGAGATCGCGGGTCATGCTGCCGGCTCCGGGCTTCGCGGTTCAACCATCACCGCCATAGAGCGCGCTTCGATCCGAGGCCAGCCGAGATGCCGCAACAAAAAAGGCCGGCGAACGCTCGCCGGCCTTCCGATATCGAGATCGCGGACGGCGCCTCGGCTCAGAGGGTATGGCCGCGCTTGCTCATTTCCTGCGAGAAGCGGTCGAACATGTACTGGCTGGTCTGGACGGTCCAGGGCGCCAGGAGGTTCACGATATCGTCCATCGCCTCGCGCCGCAGCGTGCTGTAGCGCTGGCCGACAGGCGACTTGAAGAAGGCGGCGACCTCCTTGAGGTCCGCCTCGGTCATCTTGCGGGCGAAGACCTCCGACGCGGTCTTGGCCATGTCCTCGGCGCGCTTGTCGACTTCCGGCTTCAGGGCCGCGATGACCGCATCGGCGTCCTTCTTCATCTCAGGCCGCGTCGCCAGCATGCCCTGCACGTTGCGCTCGAACTCGTTGTAGATGTTCGAGAAGCCCTGGGTGACGCCGCTTAGCTCCATGACCTCGCGCGCGGCCTGGACGTGGCTCGGCGCCAATGCCGGCGCCTGGGCGAAAGCCGGGGCTGCGCAGAGCAGCGCCAGACCGAAGGCGGCCCGAACGAGAGAACGACGGATCATGCGTTGAAACCCCTTTATCAGCGAACCGTCACCGGGGCGCGCGATTGCGCCCGCGACCATGACGGATCGGTCATTGTGGCGCGTTCCTTAGCGTGTCTTGCGCCGGAATGGAATCATTCGATCCGGCCGAGCAGCTTGAGCCCGCCGGCTCCGGCCAGGATCGCGCCGGAGGCCAGTCCGATGAACAGGCCGTGCTCGACGACGCCGGGCACGATGTTCAGCGCCTGCGCCAGCAATTCGGGCCGCTCGATCGTGCCGAGATGGGCGTCGAGGATGTAATGGCCGCCATCGGTGACGAGCGTCGTGCCGTCCGCCCGCTGGCGCAGCACGAGCTTGCCGGCCGCGCCGGAGGACGCGATCGCCGCGGCCACGGCCCGGCGCGTCGCCTCGAGTCCGAAGGGTACGACTTCGATCGGCAGCGGAAAGCGGCCCAGCGTCTGTACCAGCTTGCCGTCATCGGCGATCACGATCATGCGGGCGGAGGCCGCCGCGACGATCTTCTCGCGCAGCAGCGCCGCGCCACCGCCCTTGATCAGGCGCAGTTGCGGATCGACCTCGTCCGCGCCGTCGACGGTGAGATCGAGTTCCGGCGTCTCGTCGAGCGTCGACATCCGAATGCCCAGCGAAACCGCCTGGGCCTGCGTCGCCTCGGAGGTGGAGACGCAGAGAACCTCGAAACCGGCGGCGACCTTCACGCCGAGCAGGTCGACGAAATGCTTCGCCGTCGAGCCGGTGCCGAGGCCGAGCCGCATGCCGGGCCGCACGAGCTCCAGCGCGCGGGCGGCAGCCTGCTTCTTCAGGTCGTCGGCATTCATGGCTCTCGTCCGGCTCAGGTTATGGAAAACGCCCGCCGTCCGGGCCGGACGACAACGGCGCTCTCCTGCCCCGGCCGAGCGGTCGAGTCCAGCGCGCGAACGGCCGAGCGCGTCATTTCGTCTGGGGCGTGCACACCGTCTTGTCGTCGAAGACGTAGCAGATGCTCATTTCGCCGGTGCGGATGTTGACGCGGAAGATGCCGCCTTCCTTCTCATGACGGGACGGCATCAGGCCGTAATCGCTCGGCGCCTGGGGACCAGCCCCCTCGCCCGAGGGGAAGCAGACGGTCAGGCCGACGCCGCCCTCCTTCAACTGGAACTGGCAGGCGCCGACCTCGCCCGTCGCCTTGTCGATGCGGTACACGCGATTGAGATCATTCTGCGGCGCCGGCGCGAACTCGAACGGCCCGGCCAGGGCCGGCGCCGCACTGAGGAGCGCACATCCCGCCCCCAGCAGGGCCCCCACGATTCCCGCCCGCTTTTCCAGTGTTTTCCGCATGACAATCTTCCCTGCCGCCGGCCGCGCGACGAATCGGCCCTACGATACCATTCCGCGCGGCAAATTTGGGGAGATGACCCGGCGGGACTTGCCAGCCCTGCGATGAAGACTTCTAACCGAATCTCGCCCGACCGAATCACCCCGAAGGTTCCGACCATGAGTCTGCCCCCCATCGTCGTCTTCGATCTCGACGGAACGCTCGCCGAGACAGCGCCGGACATCATGCGGGTCCTCAACCTGATCCTGGTGCGCGAGGGGCTTGCCGCCCTGCCGCTGGAGCGGGCCCGCGAACTCGTCGGCGCGGGCGTGCGCGTCCTGATCGAGCGCGGCTTCAAGGTCTCCGGCCAGCCTCTCGATCCGGCGACGTTGGAGCGGCTCTTCGAGGAATTCATGGAAATCTACGCGCAGGACACGGCCGGGAGCAGCCATCTCTTCGACGGGGTGCTCGGCGCGCTCGACGCGTTGGCGGGTCAAGGCTATGCGCTCGCGGTCTGCACCAACAAGCCGGTCCGGCACACGAAGCTGATGCTCGATCATTTCGGTATCTCCAGCCGCTTCGCCGCGGTCGCCGGGCGCGACAGCTTTCCCTATTTCAAGCCGGACCCGCGCCATCTCACCCTGACGATCGCCGCCGCCAAGGCCGATCCGGCGCGCGCGGTGATGATCGGCGATTCCCGCACGGATATCGCGACGGCGCGGGCCGCCGGCATCCCGTCGATCTGCGTGCCCTTCGGCTATACCGACGTGCCGATCGAGACGCTGGAGCCGGATCTGGTCATCCAGCATTTCGACGAGCTCGTCGGCGCGATCGACCGCGTGTTCAAATCTCCTCCCCGCACATCCTTGACGGCATGAGGCGCGCCGACTAGGAGAGGCCGGGTCCGGGCGATTAGCTCAGCGGTAGAGCACTCCCTTCACACGGGAGGGGTCACAGGTTCGATCCCTGTATCGCCCACCATTTTTCCGGACATTCCCAAAATTCGCGCACCAGCGCGCAGAACAGCGCACGAACGCGCATGGTCTGCTTGGGGGTAATCTGGGGGAAGCTGTTCCCAGCTTGCTGCACTTTTCTTCCCTTACGAAAAAAGTGGCCCTGAAGGACCACTTTCGCGGAGACTGCCCTCCGATCTCGACCCCGCGGAAAAACCGGCCGCGGATCTGCTCAGGGGCGCTTCAGGCTCGTCGCGATCCCGGTCGACAGCGCGGTGGCGCCGGATATGTAGTAGAGCGTCTCGAAAGGCGAGCGGCTCGACAGGTCCGCGCCGGCCGATGCGCCCATCTCCGAATAGACGGACGCCATCTGGGCGGTTCCACGCGGCGAGCGCGCCTGATGGAAGCCAAGGCCGGATTGCCCCTTGGCGCGGACGCCCTCCGCGATCCGCTCGCCACCGACATAATAGCGCTGCGCACCTGCGGCGAAGAGCAAGGTACAGGCGCTGCCGCACAGGCTGCCGGAAGCGTTCACTACCGTCGATGCGCCGGCGGCCCTGATGCTGCGGGCCATCGCGATCGCGGCGGGAAGCCCGCCCTCCCCGGCGCCGGGGCTCGACAGGACCACCGTCCGGTAGCTGCCTTGCGGAGCAGCCTGCTCGAAGGCGAGATCATCCCCGGACCCGATCAGGCCGCGCACGGTGACCGTCGTACCTTGCCTCGTGACCTGTGCTGCTCCGGCGGGAACGGCGCCCAATGCTAGCGTGCAGACCAGAACCGCGATTACGTTTCTCATGGTGCCTCCGACTCCGCCGGTCGCCTTCCCTAAGGTTTGAGGCCCAATCCGAGAGCCGGTCAAGAGCCGCGCCAGCCACAGCTCATCACCATCGCGCCGTCTTCGAACAGCTCGCAAAGTCCGGCGGCGGCCTGTCTCTGCGTCAGCCGGCCTTGTCCGAGGATGCCCGCTCCAGGGCCGTTACGACCTCGTCGACGCTTTCCTTCACGCCGAGGAGGAAATCCTTGCGAAAAGCGATGATCGTGTCCGGGGGTTCGCCCTTGAACTGGTAGACCACCGCCACCTGCTCGGGATTGACGTAAAGCGGCTTGCCGTCGGCAGGCGAGGTGAACTTGCAGAGCTTCGGCATGATCGGCTGCGGTCCTGTTCTGGAGGCATCTCGTCGAAGGCAGCGCGGCAGAACACGGCATGCACCACCCGGTCATACCCCCATACCGGCCGCTTCCTCCGAACGCAAAAGGCCCGCCGGCGCGAACCGGCGGGCAAGGCCAAAACCTGGATTGTGCGTCCAACAGGTGGTCGCTGCGGCGCAACCATCGGTTCAAAGCCGCGCCGCCGGAACTGCGACCCGTGCCGCGCGCCGCGGCCCCCTCGCGCAGCACAGATACCGGCTGGCCGCGAAATTGCTGCGCGAACAGCTCCTATGCCGATGCCGACCCGAATTGAAACAAATTGTATCGCGTGGGGTCATCATGTCTTCGAAAGGCAAGCAGGGGCGCACGGCCTCGAATTTCGACGAGTGCAGCATCCATCTGTTGAGCGCGTTTTTCTGTCTCTCCGGCACGACGGCGGAGGACGACAGGCTGCGAAAAGGCATCGAAAACGTGCTGACGGAGCTGTCGAAAACGCAAGGCACCGCCAAGCCGTCCAACGTCATCCAGTTCTGCCGGCGGTCGCCGCTCGCTCACTGAGCGGGTCGCCGAGGGCTTCGCGGGGAGGCCTTGGCGACGGCTGGAAGCAGACGGCCTAGCCGAATTTCTTGATGGCCAGCACGATCCCGATCGCCCCGATCCAAGCGGCCACCTGAAGCGCCATCGGCACCTGAGCCGCGAGGAACAGCCGCCATCCGGGCCGGTGGCTTTCCGGCATCCGCGCCCCTGGATGCTCAGCTCGCGGCAAGCCTGCCCTGCCCGCATCCTGGCGAGCAGGCTCCATGATCGCTGGATCGGTGGGAATGCCGGCTGCGACAGCGGCATTCGTGAGCTGCGGCATATCCATTCGGCTGCCTCCCCGCGTGCCCTCATTGGACCGGCGGAGCGGCAGGCGCGCAATCCGGGCGCTTGGGCTATCCGAGATTTACACAGGGGAGTTGCGGCCCATCGGCCGTCTCGGTCAGCGGATCACCACCGCCGCGCCGTCGGCCTGCGGCGCACCGCCCTTGCCGATCCGGACGAGTTCCTCGCCGAAGCGGGCCGCGATCGCCAAGCGGAAATGCAGCGGATCCCAGTAATTGGCGTCCTGCGACGTGATCGGCGAGGCATGGGCATAGTCGACGATAGTCGCGCCCTGGCGGCGGCCCAGCGCCGCGATCTCCGCCTTGCAGCGGGCATAACGCTGCCAGCCGGCCGAGCCCTCGCGCGGATAGGCTGCGAGATGCGCGGGCGGCAGCACCAGCATCACCTGCGTCGTCTTCGGGAAAGCGGCGATGCTCTCCTCGAGCCATGATAGCGCCGGGAAGCGCCAGGCCGCGCTTTCGCCCGGGGCAATGGCTGCCGGCGGCGACAGCGGCGCCAGATCCGCGACCGCGCCGCCATGGCCGCCATAGATATGGCCGCGTGCGCGGGTGAGATCATAAGTCGCCTCGGGAGGCGTGAAGACCTCGTAGCCGTCGCCGCGGATGCGCTCGCGCGACCAGCCGAGCCGATAGGCCATGAGCCGGCCGGCGATCTCCAGATTGGTCAGGTTGAGCAGCTTCGGCCAGTCGCTCCAGCCGACCTCGCGGGAGAGCCAGGCCGGCACCGGCCGCGGAGTCAGGCGCTTGGCCTCGTCCGTCGCGTCGGCGTCGCACCAGGTCGTGTCGATGCCCCAGATCAGCCGTTTCGGCGCGCGGACATGCTCCCGGAAGAGCTGCGCCATCTGCGTCTGCTCCCAGGGCGTCGCCGCATTCATCGCAAGATTGACGAAGCGGGCGTCGAGACCGCGCGACAGAACGTCCGGATCGAGCAGCCGCATCGTCGAGGTACCGATCACTGCCGCGTCGAAGCCCCCGGAACGGACGAGTTGCGGATACATGAAGCGCTGATTGATATCCATGATCGGCTGCGGCGCCTGTCCGGCATGGACGCGCATGCCGAAGGGATCGAGCACCGCGACGAAGGCGAAGAGCAGGCCGGCGCCAACGGCCGCCGCACCGAGGAACCATCGCGACCACTGGATCCAAGCCTTCGCCATTCCGGCGTTCTCTCCGAGACTTCACAGAACCAAGCGCGGCCTCCCGACGAGCCGGCAGCGCGCGGCGTCCTCATGACACAGGCCGGCGCCTCGTCACAATGCGAAAGGCGCGCCGCATGGTCGCAAGCGGCCGAACATGGCAGAGAGAGCCGATGATATCAGGCCGTGCCCATGCTCTCATTCATCTGCTGCAAGGGCTTACAGCGCTGCTGCTGGCCTTTGTGCTGCTGACCTCGCCGACACGAGCGGCCGAGGAGCCGCTGCCGGCGTCATCGGGCATCCAGGATGCGCTCTGCCGCCTGATCGACGACTCAGCCAGGGCGCAATCGGTGCCCGCCGCCTTCCTGACCCGCTTGATCTTCCAGGAATCGAGTTTCCGCCCCGGCGTCACCAGTCCGGCCGGCGCGCAGGGCGTCGCCCAGTTCATGCCCGGCACGGCGCGCGAGCGCGGGCTCATCGACCCCTTCGATCCCGAGCAGGCCGTGCCAAAGGCGGCGCATTTCCTGGCGGAACTGAATGACCGCTTCGGCAATTGGGGCCTCGCGGCCGCCGCTTATAATGGCGGACCCAATCGCGTCGCCGGCTGGCTCGCCGCGCGCAAGGCCGGTCAGGCGCGCTTCCTGCCGAGCGAAACCGAGAACTACGTCTTCGCCATCACCGGGCGGACCGCGGAGGACTGGGCGGACGAGGCGATCGACCGAGCCAATGGCGACGGGCGCTCGCCACCGATGCCGCCGGCCACCCGCGACAAGGATGCGCAGGCGAGTTGCGCGCCGACGCTCGTCGCCATCCGGCAGTCCCGCCCTGCCCTGCCTGCGATCGCGGAAGCGCCCTTCGCACCCTGGGGCGTGCAGCTCGCCGGCAATTTCTCGAAGGCGCGAGCGCTCGCCACATTCCAGCGAGCGGGCGCCCGCCATCGCGCGATCATCGGCGCCCTGCCCCCGATGGTGATCGGGACGCGCCTGCGCAGCCGCGGCACGCGCGCGTTCTACCGGGTGCGGCTGCCCGCCGCGACGCGCGCCGAGGCCATCGCCTTGTGCCGGCGGATCCAGGCCGATCGCGGCGCCTGCGTCGTGCTGCGGAGCTGACGGCCAAGCGGCGATGTTGCATGCGCGCAACGCGGCACGGCAAAGCTCGATCGCTCCCGGCGATGTGATTGCGGCTGCATTGCACGACCCTGGGGAAGCTGACAGGACGTTGAGGAGACGTTGACTTTTCTGCGTCATTTTCGCGACCCAGCCGTCCCGATCCGCCCGAGGTTCTTCCGATGATCCGCTCCACACGTCTGGCCTTGCTCGCTGGCCTAGGCCTGCTCGCTCTGGGCTCCGCCGCCCGAGCCGAAATCGACCCGCTGACCCGCCAGCCGCTGGTCCAATATGTGGACCCTGCCAAGGCGCAGGCCACCGCCATTCCGCGCGAGATCGTCGACTATCCGACGAAGCAAAAGCCGGGCACGATCGTGATCAACTCGACCGAGCGCCGCCTCTATTACGTGATGCCCGACGGCAAGGCGATGCGCTACGGCGTCGGCGTCGGCCGCCCCGGCTTCGACTGGGCCGGCAGCCAGAGCATCACCCGCAAGGCCGAGTGGCCGGGCTGGACCCCGCCGGCGCAGATGCTGAAGCGTCGCCCCGACCTGCCCCGCCACATGGCCGGCGGCCCGGACAACCCGCTCGGCGCGCGCGCCATGTATCTCGGCTCGACCCTCTACCGCATCCACGGCTCGAACGAGCCGGAGACGATCGGCCAGGCGGTCTCCTCGGGCTGCATCCGCATGCTCAACGAAGACGTGATCGACCTCTACGACCGCGCCAAGGTCGGCACCCGCGTCGTCGTCGCGCGCTGAGCGACCTATAGATTTCGATGAAGAGGCCGGCGGAAACGCCGGTCTTTTTTTGTTGGGCTACCGCCGCCGTTCGCGCGACAGGCCCTTCTCGGCCAGCGCCGCGAGATAGGCGCGCATCTTTTCCTCGCCCTGTTCGCCAAGCTCGCGCAGATAGTCCCAGGCATAGATGCCGGTCTCGTGCATGTCGTCGAAGCCGAGCCTGACCGCGTAGTGGCCGACCGGCTCGACCCGGAGGATCTCGACCTCGGCCTTGCCGGGCACGATCGTCTTCTGGCTGGGATGGTGGCCCTGAACCTCGGCGGAAGGGCTTTCGACGCGCAGAAGCTCGGCCGGCAGCGCGAAGCTTGCACCATCGTCGAAGGTGACGTGCAGCGTCCGGCGGTCCTTGGAGAGGCGCAGTTCGGTCGGCCAGGATGACATGGGCGGTATTCGTCCTTCGCAGACTGCCTTCGAGAGGTCCTTGACCTTCACGGGCGCAGTGCCAATGTCATGCTATAGCAATGTGAAGGCGCGCCCGCATCCTGTGCGGACCGGCCGCTCCACAATGCGGGAACGTGAGGCAGACGTGCTGCTCGACGACATGAAGCCGCTGACGCGGTCGCCCTTGGTCGACCCGTTCGGCCGCAAGATTTCCTATCTGCGCATCTCGGTGACGGATCGCTGCGATTTCCGCTGCGTCTATTGCATGTCCGAGGACATGAAATTCCTGCCGCGCAAGGAATTGCTGACGCTCGAGGAACTGGACCGGATCGCCAGCGCCTTCGTGGCGCGCGGCACCCGGAAATTGCGCCTGACCGGCGGCGAGCCTTTGGTACGTCGCGACATCATGAGCCTGTTCCGCTCGCTCTCGCGCCATCTCACCTCCGGCGCGCTGGACGAGTTGACGCTGACAACCAACGGTTCGCTGCTGCATCGCTATGCCGCCGAGCTGGCCGGGTACGGCGTGCGCCGCATCAATGTCTCGATCGACACGCTCGACCCCGACAAGTTCCGCGAGATCACCCGCCGGGGCGATCTCAAGGTCGTGCTCGACGGCGTCGAGGCGGCGCGCAAGGCCGGCATGCGGGTCAAGATCAACGCGGTGGCGCTGAAGGGCGTCAACGACGACGAGATCGAGCAGCTGATGCTGTGGTCGCACGGGCTCGGCATGGACCTGACCCTGATCGAGGTCATGCCGATGGGCGAGATCGAGGCCGGCCGCGTCGATCAGTATCTGCCGCTCTCGGTGGTGCGCGGGCGGCTGATGGACAAGTACACGCTGGTCGACGATCCCTACCGCACCGGCGGGCCGGCGCGCTATGTGCGCGTCAAGGAGACCGGCGGGCTCGTCGGCTTCATCACGCCGCTGACCCATAATTTCTGCGAGAGCTGCAACCGCGTGCGCCTGACCTGCACCGGCACGCTCTACATGTGCCTCGGTCAGGAGGACGCCGCCGACCTGCGTGCGCCGGTCCGGGCCTCGCAGGACGACGCCCTGCTCTTCCGCGCCATGGACGAGGCGATCGCGCGCAAGCCGAAGGGCCACGATTTCATCATCGACCGACGCCATTCAGGCCCCGCCGTCGGCCGGCACATGAGCGTCACCGGCGGCTGAGGGCGGCCGGAGCGCCCGGCCCTCGCTTGACCCTTCGGCGGAATGCGGTCACCGTCCCCGTGACGGGTGGAGTTGCATGCGGTCACAGTTCAAGGCGATGGCCGGCCGGATCAAGGCCGCCGCGAGCGCAATCGATGGCGCCGTCAGGCAGACCCATGCGGCGCGGCTCGCCATCATGGCCGCGAATCTGAGGCGTGCGCTGCCCCTGATCGCCATGCTGCTTTGCGCGACGCTGCTGTTCTGCCTGTTCCTGGCCTGGTCCTCTGGGCGCAGCGTCTTCACCATGCTCTCGCCGGCTTCTCCGACCGGGATCATGGCCGGCGTTGCGGCTGTCGTCGCGGGGCTGGCCGTGCTCGAACTCTGCGCGGCCTTCGCCATCATCATCATGACCGCGGCCCTGCAGCTCGCCTACGACACCGGGCGGCACTGCGTTCTGGCCTTGCTGGCCATCGCGAGCGCGCTGGGACTGGCATCGATGGCCTCGCATCTGGCCGTCGAGGGAGTGCCGGCTCTTGCGGGCGCGATCCTGCCGACACTTGGCCTCTGCGGGCTCGTCGCGCTGACGATCTGGTTCAAGCGCGCCTATCTGCGCCCGGCTTATCCGGGTTTCCGCGACTTCTGGGTGGATATCGTCGAAGCCCGCCATGTCCTGATGCGAGCCGCCCATGGCGAATGACGACAGTGCAGCCTCGCGGGTCGTGCGGATGACGCCTGCTCCCACCGCCCATCATCTCGCCGAGTCGGTCAAGGCCGGGCATCACGGTGCAAGCGACGCCGTCGAGAACCAGCCACCGGCCCATGCGACGATGCTCTCGCAGACCGAGCAGACGCTGATCGCTCGGGCGCGCGAGCATTTCGCCACGCTGCGGCAGGAGGCGGCGGCAAGTCTCAATGCGATCCAGGCAGAGGTCACGAGCCGGCGCGAATTGTTCACGCAGCAGCGCTTCGAAGGCCGCGTCCGGGGCGTCGAGGCGACGATGCGCGCGATGCTGAACAAGCATGGCGGGGAGCTGGAGCAGCGCGTCTACGATGCGCTGCGGGCCAAGCGCGAATACGCTTTCTTCAATTACGAGAACAAGCGCCGGGCCGATCCCAAGCTCGACAAGTGGCAGTTCATCCTGTTCTTCCTGGTCGTGCCTCTGGTGATCGAAAGCCTGCTCAACGGCAATTTCTTCGCCGAGGCGAGCGATTTCGGCCTGGTCGGCGGCGCGGCGACGGCCGTGATCATCTCGGCGCTCAACATTGCGCTCGGCTTCTTCATGGGGGTCGGGCCGGCGCGCTATTGCCAGCATGTGAAGAGCTCGCACCTGTTCTGGGCCTTGCCGGCCTATGCCGGGATGATCGGGCTGATCGTGCTATTCAATCTCGCCGTGGGGCATTACCGCGAGATGCTGATCGCCAATCCCGACGCGCGCTCCTTCCAGGTCATGCCGCGCATGATGGAGAACCCGTTCGCGATCTACGATATCAAGTCGGTCGCGCTGGTCATCATCGGCTGCCTCGTCGCCTTCGTCTCGGCGACGAAGGGCTATACCGCCTTCGGCACCTATCCTGGGCATGCCACCGCCTATAAGCGCTGGCGGCAGCGCTGGAGCGCGGTCGAGGAGGAACGGCGCCGGCTCGATGCCGAATTGCTGCCGGAGCTGGAGGCGATCCGCACCCAGGTCGACGGCTTCCGCGAGGATTGCCGCGACGAACTCGGCAAGCTGCAGGGCGTGAAGGCTGCCGCCGAGAAGGCGCGCGATCTCTATCTCTCGCGGCTGGGACAACTGCGCGCCGCCAAGGATGCGGCGATGATGCAGTATCGCGAGGCCAATCTCAGGGTCCGGACCGATCTGCCGCCAGCCTATTTCGCGCAGTCGCTCAACCTCGCCGAGATCGACCAGCCGGCGGAGCTGCCGGAATATGTCGCCGCCCGGCGTCAGATCGACGATTTCGAGCAGCAGCTCACCAGCATGCCGGCGCTGATCGAGGCCAAGCTCCGGGATCGGCTGGTGCTGCTGCGCGGCATCGACCTTGCCGGGGAGATCGAGCAGGTGAAACTCAGGGCGGCGCAGGCTGGGCGCGAGGCCTTCGAGCAGGACGAGGCGGCCCAGAAGCAGGCGGCGGAGGATTTCGCCGCAATGAAGCGCTAAAGAGCGGAACATGAAGACCGAGAACTGGGCGACCGTCGCCTCCGTGCTCGCCGGGCTTGGCCTAGTCGGCTTCTTCGCGGCGCCTACCCTGCTGCGCGGCCCACCGCGCGACCAGGAGACGCTGTGCCCGAAGACCGGGCCCGTCGGGCACACCCTCATCCTCGTCGACAAGACCGACCCGTGGAGCGATGTGCAGGCGAAGCGCCTGAAGACGCTGGTCAAACAGGTCGGCGACGATTTGCCGGCCGACCGGCTGCTGTCGATCTATGTCTTCAACGACGTGTTCGAGCCCGGCTTTCCTTCGCTCGTCTCGCTCTGCAACCCCGGCAAGACGGCGAGCGAATTGATCGGCAACCCGCGGCGCGAATACGTCAAATGGGTCGAGAAATTCGGCCGGCCGCTCGACGAGGCGCTGACCGTTCTGACCCAGCCGGCCAAGGGCAATCAGTCGCCGATCGTCGAGGCCATCGGCGATGTCGTCTCGCGCCGCGAGAACCGCGTCCCGACCGGAGACCGCAAGCTGCTGCTCGTCTCCGACATGCTCCAGAACTCGAACCAGTACACCGTCTTCGGCAACGGAGCCGGCGCGCGCGATCCGGAGCGTTTGCGGCGGCTGCTCGGCAAGGTCTGGCAGGATTCCGGCGCATCGAGCTGGGAGCTGAGCGTGCATCAGGTCCAGGGCGTCTACGACGCGGCGAGGCTCGAGCAGGCTGCGGCGCTCTGGAAGGGCGCTTTCCAGAAGCTCGCCATCAACGTGAATTGGGACCGGTTGTAAAAGCGCACTGTCATCCCGTGCGCGGTGCAACGCGCAGCGGTGCGCCGCAGACACGGGACCGCGCGACGAGTAGGCGCCTCTTCCTGAGGACGATCCCGCGTCTGCGCAGCGGCATTGCATGCCGCAGCGCGCGGGATGACAGGCGGGTCCGGATTGCCCCGTCTCGCCGGGCTAGCCCGTCAAAGCCGATAACCCATCCGCACGCCGCCCCAATGGCGGCCGCGGACGCGCAGCGGTGCGTTGATCTCGCTCAGCAATTCGCTGCGGCCATCCTCGTTGTCGTGGCGGCTGAGCTGGATCAGGAACGGGCGGATCGAGCGCCCGGCGCTCAAGCCTGCACGGCTGTCGATGATGCGCCGGTTGCGGGCATGAGCGGTATTCCACGCGACATCGCCGGGGCGTTGCGGCTGCGACCAGCCGACATGATGGACCGGCAGATAGCCGTTGCGATCGCTCGGCAAGGCGAAGACCAGCCGCGGATCGGAGCCGAGCGTAGCGGCGAGCAGAGGCGGCAGGACGGTTTCGAGCGCGGACAGGCTCGGGCTGAGATACTGCCGGGGTTCGCTGTCCGAAACCGGGACATAACGGAGGTCGAAGAGATCGTCCTCTGAGACGAGGCGGCTATCGATGGCCCCTTCCATCGCGACCGCGATCTCGCGTGCGAAATCCTGGGCCCGTTCGATCAACGGGCGATAGGAGCGCTCGATCTCCTCGATCATGACCGCCAGCGCGCCGCAGCCGGCGGCAGCATCCCCCGCGAAGGCGATATGCAGGCCGTGCTCGCTGATGCCGGTCATGCGGCAGGGCAACGGCGGCAGGCCCTCGATCGTGACCATGCCGACGCCGCCGATCGGCAGTCGGGATTGCGACGGGCCGGCGAGCAGGGCGCCGCCACGACCGAGATCGACGAGGCGGCCGGGAATATCGACGCCGCCGACGACGAGATGCGCCTTGCGGGCCGTCGGAAAGCGATCGAAGCGCCGCCGGTCCGCGAAGGCCGAATGGCGCAGCACCGGCTTGAAGCGCCTGAGCATGTTGCCGACCAGGCGGCTGCCCTTCTGCGTGGCCCGGCGGGCGCGCTCGTTCTCCACGACCGTCTCATGCGCGATGCGGTCGATCTCTTCGGCGCGGCGCGCCACACCCTCGACGAAGAGGGCCGTTTCCCGCGCATTCCGGGAAAGCTCGGCGGTCGAGCTCGCCTGTTCCTGCGAAGCGCGCCCGATCGTCGCCATGATCGGGTTAACGTCGCGGACGATCTGCAAGGTGTCGTTGACGATGCCGGTGGAGCCTTGGGCGGCGCGAGTCAGGCGGTCGACGCGCTCGCGGATATGGCCGACGGCCTCGCTGACCTCGACGGACAGGGATTTCACCTCATGCGCGACCACGCCGAAGCCGCGCCCGGCCTCGCCGGCGCGGGCGGCCTCGATCGCCGCGTTGAGGGCGAGAAGATTGGTCTGGCGCGCGATCTCGGCGATCGAATCGACGATGCCCCGGATCTCTCCCGTGGCGACGGCCAGACCGTCCAGCATCAGCGCCGCCTCGCCGGCGCGCAGCACCGCGGCGTCGAGCTTGTCGCGGACGCTGACCATGGCGCCATCGACCTCCTCCGCCGCCTGCGAGACCTGATGGGTCGCGGCGGCGAGCGCGGAGGCGTTCTCGCTGGCGGCGCCGACGGCCATGCGCATGCTGCCGGCATTCTCGAGGATGCTGCGCGAACCGCTCTCGGACTCGGCCGAGCGCTGCTCGACCTCGCCCAGTTCCTTGGTCAGCCGCTGCATCGCGAGCAGGATATCACGCTCGATATCGTCCACCGCGTCATGGGCGGAGGGATCATAGGGCGGGATCGCGGCCGGCAGAGACACGGCTTCCAGTACCGGCACCGGCGCTGCGGGGATGCCCTCCACCGCGTCTCGGGCACCCAGCCAGCGTCGAATCCTGCCCTGCATCCCTTACCCAGTCTCACCATAGGTCAAGCTCGTGTCCGGTTATGGTCGCGCGCCGTTAACAAAAGCTTCCACGCCGCCGCACGACGCCCCTGCCGGAGACGCATTGGACCCGCGGGTTGCGCCCCTGTATGGCTATTTTTTAGACACCGTACGGACAGGCTGCAGGCCTGGAGCCTTCCGGACAGGAACCAGCCCTTGGCCAGCGCAGCCGAAAATCGCCGCGGCATCATCTTCATGCTCGTGGCGATGTCGCTTTTCGTCGTCAACGACGTGTTCATGAAGCTCTCCCGCGAGGTCTATCCGGCCGGGCAGGCGATCACAATCCGGGCAGCGTTCGCCGTGATCGTCGGTCTGGCACTCGTCTTCGCCGCGCGAGAAGGCGACCGGCTGCGCCTGGCCTTGCGCCCCCGCGTTCTGCAGCGCGGCATCCTCGAGGCCTTCAGCGCATTGACCTTCGGCTGGTCGCTCGGCCTGATGCCGCTCGCCAACCTCACCGCGATCAACATGGCCTCTCCGCTGCTCATCGTCGCGCTGGCGGCGGTGCTGCGGATCGAGCAGGTCGGCTGGCGGCGCGCGGCGGCGCTGACCGTGGGTTTCATCGGCGTCTTGTTCGTGGTGCGGCCAGGCGCCGAATCCTTCAATGCGGCGGCAATCGTCGCCGTGATCAGCGCCATCCTCGTCGCGGGCCGGGACCTCACGACGCGGACCATCGGCGCGGAGATTCCCTCGACGGTCGTGTCGCTGACCACGACGGTCCTCGTCGGCCTCGTCGCCGTCGCCTATGGCTTCACCGAGACCTGGCTGCCGGTCTGGCGGATTCAAACCGTCTATATCGCTGTCGCAGCCGTACTGGTCACGATCGGCACCTTCTTCATCATCAGCGCCTTCCGGCGCACCGATGTCGGCGTCATCTCGCAATACCGCTACGCGATCATCGTCTTCGCGACCGTGCTCGGCTACGTCGTCTGGGGCGACGTGCCAGACCTCTTCGCCGCGATCGGCGTCGCGCTCATCGTCGGCAGCGGGCTCTACACCATGCATCGCCAGCGTGTGCGGCCCGATTCCAACCTGAAGCTCACCCGAAAGACCGCGGTGTGAACCCGGCTGTGGCCAAGCCCACGCTCGCCATCCTCGTCGCGATCTCGGCATTGCAGCCGATCGCGCTCAACCTGCTTGCCCCGGCGACGCCTGCGCTCGCCCGGCATTTCGCCTCGAACTACGCTACGATCCAGCTCACGCTGACGCTCTTCCTCGTCGCGGTCGCGCTGACGCAGCTCGTCATCGGGCCGCTCTCGGACCGCTTCGGGCGCCGCCCCTGCGTCAATGCGGGCGTCGCGCTGTTCGCGCTGGGCTCGGTGCTCGGGGCGTTCGCTCCCACGACCCATGTCCTGCTGATCGCGCGGGTGCTGGAAGGCGCCGGCGGCGGCGCCGTCTTCGCCTTGTCGCGCGCGATCATCCGCGACACCGCGGACCGCGACCATGCCGCGAGCCAGATCGCCACCGTCACCATGGTCATGGTCGTCGCTCCGATGCTCGCGCCCTGGCTCGGCGGCCAGATCGAGACCGCCTTCGGCTGGCGCGCGATCTTCTGGTTCATGACGCTGTTCGGCGGTGCCGTGCTGATCTTCACCCTCGCGCGCCTGCCCGAGACCGCGCCCAATCTCGGCCGGCAAAGCTCGCTCCTCGGCGTCTTCCGGGTCTTTCCGGAACTGGTGCGCAACCGCGAGTTCATGCTGAACGTCGCGGCGAGCTCATCGGCCTCCTCCGCCTTCTTCGTCTTCATCGCCGCGACGCCCTATATCGTCGTCGAGACGATGGGGCGCGGCTCGGATGTCTATGGCGCCTATTTCATCCTGAATGCGCTGGGCTACATGATCGGCAACTTCGCGATGTCGCGGCTGGCGGTGCGCGTCGGCACGCAGACGATGGTGCGCCGCGGCCTGGTGATCTCGTTCTTCGGGACTGCGGCTGCGCTCGCAGTGTCGTTCTCGCCCTGGTGGTCGCCGCTCGCGCTGTTCCTGCCTTTGGCCGTGAACGCGGTCGGCAACGGCATGACGATTCCCGGCGCGACGGCCGAGGCGCTCTCGGCCCGCCCGGAACTGGCGGGCTCGGCGGCCGGGCTATTAGGCGCGACCCAGCTCGGCTTCAGTGCGGCGCTCACCGTGCTGATCAGCTGGCTGGTGACGCTCTGGCCGCAATCGATGAACCTGTTCGTCTGGATTCTGACGACGGCAGGTCTCGCCGCCGTCTGTTTCGTGAAAAAGCGGCCGTAGGCAACATAAGCAACTCGCTTGTCATTCCGGGGCTTCGCGGAGCGAAGAACCCGGAACCCACTACTGGGCGAGCGCCCATAACTCGGCATCGAGTGTCACCCGGTCGTGGGTTCCGGGATCGCGCCTGCGGCGCGCCCCGGAATGACAGGGGTGCCTCTGCCCGAAGCGAAGGCGGTTTCGTCCGCCGCGCCCTCAGCCTTCGAGGCGGGCGATCAGGCTCGACGTATCCCAGCGCTTGCCGCCCATCTTCTGGACCTCGGCATAGAATTGGTCGACCAGCGCGGTGACCGGCAATTGCGCGCCGTTGCGGCGGGCCTCGTCGAGGACGATGCCGAGATCCTTGCGCATCCAGTCGACGGCGAAGCCGAAATCGAACTTGTTCTGGTTCATCGTCTTGCCGCGGTTCTCCATCTGCCAGGAGCCGGCGGCGCCCTTGGAGATGACCTCGAGCATGGCCTCGACATCGAGCCCGGCGCGCTTGGCGAAATGGACGCCCTCGGACAGGCCCTGGACGAGGCCGGCGATGCAGATCTGGTTGACCATCTTGGTGAGCTGGCCGGAGCCGGCCGGGCCCATCAGCTTGCACATGCGCGCGAAGCTCGCGATCACCGGCTCGACGCGGGCATAGGTCTCTGGCTCGCCGCCGCACATCACGGTCAGCACGCCGTTCTCGGCGCCGGCCTGCCCGCCGGAGACCGGCGCATCGACGAAGCCGAAGCCGCCCTGCTTGGCCGCCTCGTAGAGCTCGCGCGCGACATTGGCGGAAGCCGTGGTGTGGTCGACGAAGACCGCGCCCTTCTCCATGCCGGCGAAGGCGCCGTTCTCTCCGATCGTCACCGAGCGCAGGTCGTCATCGTTGCCGACGCAGCAGAAGACGATCTCCTGGCCCTTGGCCGCATCGGCCGGGGTCGGCGCCGAGACGCCCGCATGACGGGAAACCCATTCCTGCGCTTTCGTCGGGTTGCGGTTGTAGACGGTGACCTCATGACCCTTGGCCTTGAGATGGCCGGCCATGGGGAACCCCATCACGCCGAGACCGATGAATGCGACTTTGGCCATGCCGAGCTCCCGCTTTATTTCCGAAGATGTTCACGCTTTAGCGTGCAGGCGCCGGGCGGGAAAGGCGATTGCACGCCATCCGCCCATGCGGCTTTTCCCTTGCGGCCGGAGGAGCAGCGGCTTAGCTCCGGCCCATGACCATATCCAACGACGACGAATTGCAGGCGCTGAAGGAGATCGGCGGCATCGTGGCCCGCGCGCTCGCGGCCATGGGCAAGGCGATCGAGCCCGGCATGACCACGGCCGAGCTCGACGCGATCGGCCGCGACTATCTCGAACGCCATGGTGCGCGCCCTGCCCCGGAACTCGCCTATGAATTCCCCGGCGCGACCTGCATCAGCGTCAACGAGGAGATCGCCCACGGCATTCCCGGCACGCGGCGCATCCTCGCGGGCGATCTCGTCAATATCGATGTCTCCGCCGAGAAGAACGGCTTCTTCGGCGATACCGGCGCGTCCTTCGCCGTGCCCCCGGTCAGGCCGAAGCTGGAGCGGCTCTGCCGCGACGGCCGGCGTGCGCTCTGGGCCGGCATCGGGCAGGTCGGCGCCGGCAAGCCGCTCGCCGGCATCGGCCAGGCGGTCGGGCGCTTCGCCGAGAAGAACGGCTATACGCTGGTGCGCAATCTCGCGAGCCACGGCGTCGGCCGCTCGCTCCACGAGGAACCGACGGAGATCGCGACATGGCCCGATCGCAGCGAGCGCCGGACGATGACGAACGGGCTCGTCTTCACCGTCGAGCCGTTCCTCTCGCTGGGCGCGGACTGGGCGGAGAATACCGAGGAGGATCGCTGGACGCTCTACAGCGATCCTTGCGCGCCGACGGTCCAGTACGAGCACACCGTCGTCGCGACGCCGCGCGGCGCGGTGGTGTTGACCCTGCCCGGCTGAGACGGGATCAACGCAAGGCCATGTGCCGGCTCAGCCGGAGCTCCAGCTTGTCCCAGATGCGCCGGATGATCTCGACCAGCACAAGGTAGATCAGGGCCGCATAGAGATAGATCGAGAGATCGAAGGAGCGGGCGAAGGCGAGCCGGGTCGCGCCCATCAGGTCGAACAGCGTCACCAGCGAGACGATGGCGCTCGACTTGATCATCACGATCAATTCGTTGCCGAGCGGGCGCAGAGCCATGATCATCGCCTGCGGCAGCACGACGAGGCGCAGCGTCGCCCAGCGATGCAGGCCGAGCGAGAGCGCGCCCTCGAACTGGCCGCGCGGGACCGACTGGATGGCGCCGCGCAGGATCTCGGCCTGATAGGCGGCGGTGTTGATGGTGAAAGTGAAGGCCGCGCAATAGAACGGCTCGCGGAAGAACCACCACAGGCCGATATCCTGCCAGAACTCGCGGAACTGGCCGAGCCCGTAATAGACGAGGAAGAGCTGGCAGAGCAGCGGCGTGCCGCGCAGGAAGGTGGTGTAGCCGCTGACAGCCATCCGTGCCCAGCGTGGGCCGTAGAGTCTTGTGACGGCGAGGCCGAGGGCCAGCACGAAGCCGATGGCGACCGAGATCGCCACCAGCTCGAAGGTGACCCAGAGACCGCTTGCCATGCGGCAGCCGTAGTTCTGCAGAACCTCGCTGCCGACGAGATAACCGGGATATTCGCACCAGTTCATCGCGTCGCTCCGCCGAAGGCGGCCTGGCCGCGATTGGTGCGCTGTTCCAGCTTGTCGATGCCCCAGGCGGAGATCAGCGAGAAGAAGAAATAGAGCAGCATCGCCGTGCCGAAGAAAAGGAACGGTTCCTTGGTCACGACATTGGCCCGCGTCGCAATGAACATGATGTCCTGCAGCGTGATCACGGAGATCAGCGAGGTCTCCTTCAGCAGCACCATCCAGTTATTTCCGAGGCCGGGCAATGCCACGCGGATCAGTTGCGGGAAGACGACGAGCCGGAATGCCTGCGCCTTCGACAGGCCGAGCGCCGACGCGGCCTCGCGCTGGCCTTTCTGGATCGAATTCAGCGCGCCGACCCAGACCTCGCTGGAGAAGGCGGCGAGCACGAGCCCCAGCGCGACCATGCCTGCGACGAAAGGCGGGATCGAGAAGCCGGTCCAGACCTTCTGCAGGAGCACCTGGATGCCGAAATAGATGATGTAGAGCGTGAGTAGCTCCGGCACGCCGCGGAAGACGGTGGTGTAGATCGTCGCCAGCGCCCGCAGGATCACAGAGTCGGAGCGCTTCCACAGCGCGATGACGAGGCCGAGCGCCAAGCCGAACGGCAGGGTCGCCAGGGCGACCGAGAGGGTGTTGGCAGCACCTTGCAGCAGGGCCAAGCCCCAGCCGCCGGCCCCGAAGCCAAGCAGAGCGAATTTGTCGAACATGGGAGGGCCGGCGCGCGAGGACATGAAACCCGCCGGCCTTCAGGCGGCCGGCGGGTAAGCGTCAGCTAAAGTCAGCTCACTCGTACTTGAACCACTTGTCCTCAAGCTTCTTGTGCGAGCCGTCGGCCATGGTCTCGGCGATAGCCTTGCTGATCATGTCCCTCAGCGCGACGTCCGACTTGCGGACCGCGCCGGCGACGCCGGGGCCGTGGATGGCATTATCGCGGGTCACCTCGGCGATCTTCTTGCAGCAATCCTTGCCCTTCCCCTTGAGGAAGTCGGCGAGCGCGAGCGCGTCGGCGACGATGTAGTCGAGGCGGCCGTTGAGCAGGTCGAGATTGGCCTCTTCCTGGGTCGGGTAGAGACGCGCGGTCGAGTCCTTGTAGAACTTCTCGACATAATTGGCGTGGATCGTCGAGCCCTGCGCGCCGATCGACTTGCCCTTCAGCGCGGCCGGCGAGATGTCGTCGGACTTCGTGCTCTTCGGGCCGATCACCCAGATCGGGGTCTTGCTGTAGACCGAGGTGAAGTCGACCTGCTTCTTGCGCTCGTCGGTCGCGTTCATGCCGGCGAAGATGACGTCGTATTTGTTGGCCTGCAGCGCCGGGATGATGCCGTCCCAGTCCTGCACGACCCAGGTGCACTTCACCTTCATCTTCTCGCAGAGCAGATTGCCGTAGTCGATCTCGAAGCCCTCGAGCTCCTTCTTGGCGTTCAGGTTGTTGTAGGGCGGATAGGCGCCTTCGGTGCCGATCCGGATTTCCTTCCACTCCTTGGCCTGGGCAAGCGCCCCTGTCGCGCCGGCAACCGTCAACGCCGCTGCCGCGATGAAACGAACGAAACTCTTCATGGAACCTCCGCGATTCAGTCCGGCCGATCTTGCTGTTGTCCCGGTCCGGTTCTGTCGCGACAGTTGGGCGCAGTTTCGCCGCGCTCGCAAGAGGGAGCGGCGCAGCTTTTCGCGGCGTGCACGCCCAAACGAGCGGCTCCGACCGGGATATGGCCAAAAAGATAGCGGGCTTTCGGACGCCAAGCCCGCCGGCGGCGGCTCAGCGCCGGGCGTCGAGAACCGCGACGATCCAGATCGCGAGGCCGCCGAGCGCCAGCGCCGCGCCGACCCACCCAGTCGAAGTCCAGCCGTAGCCGGCGGCGATCGCCATGCCACCAAGCCAGGGGCCGAGCGCATTGGCGATATTGAAGGCGCTGTGATTGAGCGCGGCGGCCAGCGTCTGCGCGTCCTCGGCGACGTCCATCAGCCGGGTCTGCAGCATGGCGCCGAGCCCGCCGCCGCTGCCGATCATGAAGATGACCAGCGAGACCGCCCAGATATTGCCGGCCGCGAAGGGGAAGGCCGCCAGCCAGAAAGCGCTCCAGAGCAGGAGTGCCGCGGTCGCAGGGACGAGCGCCCTGTCGGCCGCCCAGCCGGCGACGAGCGTGCCGGCCGTCAGGCCCAGGCCGAAGATTGCGAGCACGACCGGCACGAGCGCGGGCGAAACCTGGGTCACCGCCATCAGCGTAGACGCGACATAGGTATAGACGGCGAAGAGGCCGCCGAAGCCGATCGCGCCCGTCGCCAGCGTCAGCCAGACCTGCCTGCGCTTCAGCGCGCCGAGTTCCCGCAGCGGGCTCGCGCCGGGCTGTACCGTGTCGCGCGGCGCAAAGAGCGCGATCAGGAGGGCGGTCAGCAGGGCGAGGCCGGCGACGATCGCGAAGCCAGAGCGCCAGCCGAGCACCTGTCCCGTCCAGCTCGCCACGGGCACGCCGAGGATCGTCGCCACCGTCAGGCCGAGCATGACGCGCGCCACCGACTGCGCCCGGCGATTCGGCGCCGAGAGCGAGGCTGCGACCAGGGCGGCGACGCCGAAATAAGCGCCGTGCGGCAGGCCGCTCAGGAAGCGGAAGGCCAGCATCCAGTGATAGTTCGGGGCCAGCGCGCTCAAGGCATTGCCGAGCGCGAAGACGCCCATCAGCCCGATCAGCAGCGTGCGCCGCGGAATCCGCGCCGCCATCACAGCGATCAGCGGTGCGCCGACGACCACGCCGAGGGCGTAGATGCTGATGACATGCCCGGCCGTCGGCTCGTCGACGCCGAGCCCGGCCGAGAAATAGGGCAGCAGGCTCATCGACGCGAATTCAGTGGTGCCGATGGCGAAGCCGCCCATGGCGAGCGCGAACAGCACGAGCCCTGCAGATGCGGGCCGAGAGGCGGACGCCGGAGCATCCAGGCTGCGATCATTCGCGGCGAGCGTCATGTGGGGCTTTCATGGAGCAACAGGCGCAATGCTGCGCCGCAACATGAAATAGCCATGCGCCGTCGAGGGATCAACGACACGCATGGCGACATTTCATGCAATCAACGCATATCGCTTTGGCTTCCGGGCGATCGGCGGGAATGCGCTATAAGGCGGCATCCCAGACAGGCGAGACCAACGTGATACCCTGGATCCATCTCGATACCGCGGCCTTGCCGGATGGCAGCGGCGACCTTCGCCTGAAGCAGCGCGGCAGCGAATTCTCGATCATGCTCGGCAGCACCGAGCTGATGAACAGTCGCCTCAGCGGCTCGGAGGAGGCGCTGGCGACGCTGGTCTGCGACAGGCTCGGACAATGCCGGCAGCCGAGCATCCTGGTCGGCGGGCTCGGCATGGGCTTCACCTTGCGGGCGGCGCTCGCCAAGCTGCCGCCGGATGCACGCGTTGAGGTGGCCGAGCTGATTCCGGCCGTGGTCACCTGGGCGAGAGGGCCGATGGCCGCCGTCTTCGCCGGCAGCCTCGACGATTCCCGCGTGCAAGTGAACGTCACGGATGTCGCGAAGGCCATTGCAGCCGGCAAGGGGCGACTCGATGCCATCCTGCTCGACGTCGACAACGGCCCTGAAGGGCTGACCGTCGCCGGCAACGACCAGCTCTACGACGCAGCGGGGCTGCACGCTGCCAAGGCCGCGCTGCGGCCCGGCGGCATTCTCGCGGTCTGGTCGTCGGGGCCGGACCACGGCTTCACCCGGCGCCTGCGCCAGGCCGGCTTCGCCACCGAGGAGGTCACGGCCCGCGCCCGCCGCACAGGCGGCGGAGCACGGCATGTGATCTGGCTGGCGACGAAGCCGTAAGGACTCCGGATCGCCGCGCCCGATCGGCGGCGGCGATCCGGCGCGGCTCAGTTGACCGTGCAGAAGCCCTCACAGGGGGTGGCGGTCATCGTCGCGGCGAAATCCGAAACCGCCTTCTGCGCATCCGGCTTGAGCGACGGGCTCACCGCCTGGAGCGCGCTGACCAGCGCATTGCGATCCGGCGGCGTCAGCGAAGCGGCGATGCCCGCGGCATTCTCCGCGAAAGCCTGGGCGATCAGCAGGCGATTCGGATCGCGCAACCCCGTCCCGCGCAGCGCCAGCGCGGAGCCGACGACGATCTCCTGAAGGCCGAGCCGCATCTGCCGCAAGCCCTTCACCCGGGCGTCGGTCTTGTCCGCTTCCTTCAGATTGGTGGCGAAG
>NZ_JAELTI010000317.1 GCF_016428755.1 Allobosea sp. ASV33 | reverse complement strand
CCCCCCCCCCCCCCCCCCCCCCCCCCCCCCCCCCCCCCCCCCCCCCCCCCCCCCCCCCCCCCCCCCCCCCCCCCCCCCCCCCCCCCCCCCCCCCCCCCCCCCCCCCCTTTTCAAGCACAAGACGGCAAACGAGATCGCGCCTAGAGTCTCGTGGGCTCGGAGATGTGTATAAGAGACAGCCCTTCGGCCATCCCTTGGAAACGAAACAGGCGCAGGGAACGTGGGTTCCCTGCGCCTGATGAAGAACGGGGCTGTTTCGAGAGCCCCCCGCGCGGTCGTTACTGGTTCTGGCCGCTCAGCAGCGGC
>NZ_JAELTI010000316.1 GCF_016428755.1 Allobosea sp. ASV33 | reverse complement strand
CCCCCCCCCCCCCCCCCCCCCCCCCCCCCCCCCCCCCCCCCCCCCCCCCCCCCCCCCCCCCCCCCCCCCCCCCCCCCCCCCCCCCCCCCCCCCCCCCCCCCCCCCCCCCTTTACAAGCAGAAGACGGAATACGAGATCGCGCCTAGAGTCTCGTGGGCTCGGAGATGTGTATAAGAGACAGCGCGGAAGGCCGAGCGTCTGGTCGAGATCACCTATGAGAGCCTGCAGCGCGGCATCAAGGCGGTGCGCGCCGGCGCCACCACCGGCGATATCGGTTTCGCCATCCAGCGCTATGCCGAGGCCGAGCG
>NZ_JAELTI010000315.1 GCF_016428755.1 Allobosea sp. ASV33 | reverse complement strand
CCCCCCCCCCCCCCCCCCCCCCCCCCCCCCCCCCCCCCCCCCCCCCCCCCCCCCCCCCCCCCCCCCCCCCCCCCCCCCCCCCCCCCCCCCCCCCCCCCCCCCCCCCCTCTTTTCAAGCAGAAGACGGAATACGAGATCGCGCCTAGAGTCTCGTGGGCTCGGAGATGTGTATAAGAGACAGGATCTCGTCCGCCATCAGGAGCTGGGCGAAGACCGGGCCCTTGATGAAGCGGAAATGCCGCTTGCCGTCGCTCGATTCGTCGAGAACCTCGGAGCCGAGGATGTCCGACGGCATCAGGTCCGGCGTG
>NZ_JAELTI010000314.1 GCF_016428755.1 Allobosea sp. ASV33 | reverse complement strand
CCCCCCCCCCCCCCCCCCCCCCCCCCCCCCCCCCCCCCCCCCCCCCCCCCCCCCCCCCCCCCCCCCCCCCCCCCCCCCCCCCCCCCCCCCCCCCCCCCCCCCCCCCCTTTTTTCAAGCAGAAGACGGAATACGAGATCGCGCCTAGAGTCTCGTGGGCTCGGAGATGTGTATAAGAGACAGGCCCCAGCCTGATCGGCTTCGGCGGCGCGCCGCTCGGCGATCTCTATGGCCATCTCGACGAGGTCACGGCGCAGGACACGGTCCGTGCCGCGCTCGCGGCCGGCATCAACCTCCTCGATACCTCGCC
>NZ_JAELTI010000313.1 GCF_016428755.1 Allobosea sp. ASV33 | reverse complement strand
CCCCCCCCCCCCCCCCCCCCCCCCCCCCCCCCCCCCCCCCCCCCCCCCCCCCCCCCCCCCCCCCCCCCCCCCCCCCCCCCCCCCCCCCCCCCCCCCCCCCCCCCCCCTTTTTAATGATCCGGCGACCCCCGAGATCTACACCGAAGGTTAATCGTCGGCAGCGTCAGATGTGTATAAGAGACAGGTGTAGCGCTGCACGATCGGCACCAGCATGGCGTTGAGCGCGGTCGTCGACATGCGCTCGTATTCGCGGATCTCGGGCGAAATGTCGGAGGCCAGCGTGATCGCGACGCCCGGCAGCAGCGACGAG
>NZ_JAELTI010000312.1 GCF_016428755.1 Allobosea sp. ASV33 | reverse complement strand
CCCCCCCCCCCCCCCCCCCCCCCCCCCCCCCCCCCCCCCCCCCCCCCCCCCCCCCCCCCCCCCCCCCCCCCCCCCCCCCCCCCCCCCCCCCCCCCCCCCCCCCCCCCCCCCCCTTTTCAAGCAGACGCCGGCATACGCGATCGCGCCTAGAGTCTCGTGGGCTCGGAGATGTGTATAAGAGACAGGTGCCGGACAGCGGCATCGTCGTCGCGCGCCCGCCGGGCCTGCCGCCGCGCTTGTCGCTCTCGCCGGCTCGCCTGCTCGGCGCGGGCTGGGCGAGCCTGCTCGTCTCCGGCGCCGCCAAGGAAGCC
>NZ_JAELTI010000311.1 GCF_016428755.1 Allobosea sp. ASV33 | reverse complement strand
CCCCCCCCCCCCCCCCCCCCCCCCCCCCCCCCCCCCCCCCCCCCCCCCCCCCCCCCCCCCCCCCCCCCCCCCCCCCCCCCCCCCCCCCCCCCCCCCCCCCCCCCCCCCCCCCCCCTTTTCAAGCCGACGACGGCATACGAGATCGCGCCTAGAGTCTCGTGGGCTCGGAGATGTGTATAAGAGACAGGTCCTGCAGAGTCTGAACGAGTTGCAGACCCTGCGCCAGCGCGTCGGCGAGCGCTTCGACGGCAGAGCTGACGACGCCGCGAACGCGGCGGGCCGTGCGATCTGGGCCCGCATCGATGCGGCCC
>NZ_JAELTI010000045.1 GCF_016428755.1 Allobosea sp. ASV33 | reverse complement strand
ACCGGGTTCTGCTCGCGCCGGAAGCGCCAGAGCGCGCCAACGACGAGGAAGGCGATCACGATCGCGCTCGCCGCCGCGAAGCCCAGCGTCCAGATTTCGATCGGCCGCGGCCGGACGATCTTGTCCCAGAGATCGTAGAGCGTGTGCAGCCCGGCCACCGCCATGACCGCGCCGATCGCGACGGCCGCGAGCCGCTCGATCCTCGCATCGCGGCCGAAGACGACCGCGGCGATGCCATAGAGCGCGACGTCATAGACCCAGTCGACGCCATCCTTGAAGAGCTGGGCATTGCCGATGGCGAGCGCCCAGGCGACCGTCGCCACCGCCTGGATCAGGATACCGAGCGCAATGGCCCAGATGGTGAGCGTATAGGCGCGGGCGACAGCGGGGCTCGATGCCGAGCCTTCTCCGCCCCCGTCATGGTCGGATTTGTCCCGACCATCGACGTCTTTCTCCGCCTCGACCATCCTCACTCCGTCATTCCGGACAAGCGGCGAAGCCGCGCAGATCCGGAATCCATCCCAGGGCGATCACTCTACGATGGATTCCGGATCTCCGCTTCGCTGCATCCGGAACGACGTCGTTGCAGTTGAGCGCTTACCCCCGCCCGACGAGCGGGGCCTTGGTCGCCATCACCGTGACGAACAGCACGTTCGCCTCCAGCGGCAGGCCGGCCATGTGCAGCACCGTCGAGGCGACATGGTCGACATCCATCACCGGCTCGACCTTGATCGAGCCGTCGGCCTGCGGCACGCCCGTCGTCATCTTCTTCGCCATCTCCGTCAGCGCATTGCCGATATCGACCTGGCCGACGGCGATGTCGTATTTGCGCCCGTCGAGCGCGGCGGTCTTGGTCAGGCCCGAGATCGCATGCTTGGTCGCGGTATAGGCGACGGAGTTCGGCCGCGGCGCATGGGCCGAGATCGAGCCGTTATTGATGATGCGCCCGCCCTGCGGCTGCTGCTCCTTCATCGCCTTGAAGGCGGCCTGGGTGCAGAGGAACGGCCCGGTCAGGTTGGTGTCGACCACCTTCTGCCAATCCTCCAGCGACAGGTCCTCCAGCAGCACGCCGCCCGGCGCATTGACACCGGCATTGTTGAAGAGCACGTCGACCCGGCCGAAGGCTTCCTTCGTCCTGGCGAACAGGTTCTCGACCGAAGCCTTGTCGGTGACATCGGTCGGCACCGCCAGCGCCCGCCCCTTGTCCACGCCGGAGAGCGCGATCGTCTCTTCCAGCGCATCCGCGCGCCGGCCGGCCAGCACGGTGCGATAGCCGTCTTTCAGGAAGGCGATGGCGACCGAGCGCCCCACGCCCGAGCCGGCGCCGGTGATGATCGCGACCTTGTTATGCCCAGACATGCGTTTCCCCGTGTTTCCCTAGACCTAAATCGTTTGAGATGGCGCCCGACCATAACGAGCGAAACCGCCCGGGGGAACCGGGGGACCGCCAGCATTCGATGCGCTTGCCGCCCGCCAGCCCTGCCGTATCGTTGTAGTCGGGAGGGCGACGCGATGACCAGCCTGAACCGCCGTCCTTGGCTTGCGGCCAGTGACATGCGCAAGCGGGTCAAGCGCTCAATCCGGCTCGGGCACTTTCAGGATGACGGCCTGATCGGGGCCGATCGCGCGGCCATCTTCCGTTCGAACGTCGAGGCGAACCGACAGGCCGGTCTCGCGCTCGACCAGGCGCGAGCGCTCCTCGTCCGGCGCGAAGAGATGGCGTTCGCCGAATTGCCGCAACGCGACCATGACGGGAAAGAGGTCCTTGCCCACCGCGGTGAGGCGGTACTCCACACGCGCATTGCCGTCGCCGATGGGCACGGCTTCGAGGATCCCGCTCTGGACCAGCGTCTTCAGCCGATCCGTCAGGATGTTCTTGGCGATACCGAGGCTCTTCTGGAATTCGCCGAAACGGGTCATCCCGTCAAAAGCGTCGCGGACGATCAGGAGCGACCACCAGTCCCCGATCACGTCGAGAGACCGCGCGCTCGGGCAATAGTCGCCCTTGAGGCTTTTGCGGGCGACCATCAGCGCAGCCCTTCTGCAGTTCCCGCCGGCAGCGGCATTTTCAGTTGCATCATAAAACCAATATCGCTACAGCTCGCTTCGGTTTCATTATAAAACCAAACCGGCCGGAGTCTGCAATGAAATTGATCCAGGACGCGGCGCCGTCGGCGCCCGCGAAGGAGAACGCGTGCGCGCAAAACCCGGCGCGGATACCCCTGCCCTCGCACGCCGCCGTCACGCCGGCTCCCCTGAATCGTCGAACCATCCTGCTTTTCGCCGTCGCCAGCGGGCTGGCCGTGGCGAATGCCTATTTCGCCCATCCCCTGCTCGACGTGATGGCCGATGATCTCGGCCTGTCCCGCACCGTCGCGGGATTGATCGTCGGCGCAACGCAACTCGGCTACGGGCTCGGCCTTCTGCTTCTCGTTCCGCTGGGCGATCTGCTCGACCGCCGCAAGCTCATCGTCGGGCAATCCCTGCTTTCGGTCCTGGCACTCGCCAGCGTCGGGTTTTCGCAATCGGCCGCGATGCTACTCGGCGCGATGGCCGCTGTCGGACTTCTGGCCGTGGTAACGCAGGCCCTTGTCGCCTATGCCGCGAGCCTTGCGCAGGCCTCGGAAAGAGGCCATGTCGTCGGCATCGTCACGAGCGGCATCGTCATCGGCATCCTGCTGGCGCGGACGGTCGCGGGCGCTCTCACCGACCTCTCCGGCTGGCGAACCGTCTATTTCGTCTCGGCTCTTTCGACGCTGGTCATCGCATTTCTGCTCTGGAAGCTGCTGCCGCAGCAGGGGCGAAGCACCGCCGGCCTTTCCTATGGGCGCCTGATCGCCTCGCTGGTTACTCTGATCGTCGCGGAGCCGGTGCTGCTCATCCGCGGCATCATCGCCATGCTGATCTTCGCCAACATCACGACGCTACTCGCGCCGCTCGTGCTGCCGCTCGGCGCGCCGCCCTTCTCCCTCTCGCATACGCAGATCGGCCTGTTCGGGCTGGCTGGCGTGGCAGGTGCTCTCGGCGCCACCCGTGCCGGGCGCTGGACCGATCGGGGCTATGGCCAGCGCACGACCGGCATCGCGCTCGGATTGATGCTGTTGTCCTGGCTGATGATCGCGCAACTGCACCAGTCGATCCTCTGGCTGGTCGCCGGCGTGCTGATCATCGATTTCGGGCTCCAAGCCGTCCATGTCACCAATCAGGCGATGATCTACCGGGTCAGGCCGGAGGCGCAGAACCGCCTCACGGCAGCCTATATGGTCTTCTATTCGATCGGCAGCGCGGCCGGCTCGTCCTTGTCGACCGTCGCCTATGCACATGCCGGCTGGGCCGGTGTCTGCGCGCAGGGAGCCGCGATCAGCGCAATGACCTTGCTGTTCTGGCTCGCCACGCTGAAGGCCACGCCCGCCGCCGCCACGATGCGACTGTAGCCGTGAAAGAAGCCATCGACGGACGCAGCGAATGATGTCCAGATACCGTCGACTCGCAACGGAGACCTCCGCCTTGCTGCGCACGCTCGTTCTGCTCGCTCTGCTAACGATGGCACCGTCCGTCCGTGCTCAGGAACCTGCCGTCGAGATCATCGGCATCGGCTCTGCACCGATCCGGCTAACCCCGCAGGCGCTCGCCGCCGTGCCGGTAGCCGAGCGCGACGTGACCTTCGACACCTCGAAAGGGCCGGCGACGCGGCACTACAAGGGCGTGCTGCTCTGGGATGTCCTGAAGGCGAACAAGGCGCTCGATGGCCTGAAGCCGGCCGAGCAATTGAAGAAGACCTTCCTTGTCAGCGCCAAGGACGGCTACCAGATCGCCTTCTCGATCGGCGAGATCCATCCCGATTTCGGCAACCTGCCCCTGATCCTCGTTACGGCAATGGACGGCAAACCGCTGGAAGGCGGCTGGCGGCTTGTGGCGCCCGGCGACAAGCGCGGCGCGCGGGCAGTCTACGAAGTTGTGAAAATCGAATTGCGGTGAGAGGCGCCCGGCCTCTCACATCCGGAAGACGCCGAACTTCGTCTCCGGGATCTCGGCGTTCAGCGTCGCGGAGAAGGCTAGCGCCAGCACGCGGCGGGTCTCGGAGGGCAGGATGATACCGTCGTCCCAGAGCCGCGCGGTGGCGAAATAGGGAGAGCCCTCTTCCTCGTATCGGTTGCGGATCGGCGCCTTGAAGGCCTCTTCTTCAGCCGCCGGCCAGCTCTTGCCCTCGGCCTCGATATTGTCGCGGCGCACGGTCGCAAGCACGCTCGCCGCCTGCTCGCCGCCCATCACCGAGATGCGGCTGTTAGGCCAAGTGAACAGGAAACGCGGCGAATAGGCCCGGCCGCACATGCCGTAATTGCCGGCGCCGAAGGAGCCGCCGACCAGCACCGTGATCTTTGGCACCCGCGCCGAAGCCACCGCCGTGACGAGCTTGGCGCCGTCCTTGGCGATGCCGCGCGTCTCGACGTCGCGGCCGACCATGAAGCCGGTGATGTTCTGCAGGAAGAGCAGCGGAATCCGCCGCTGGCAGCAGAGCTCGATGAAATGCGCGCCCTTGACCGCGCTTTCCGAGAACAGGATGCCGTTATTGGCGATGATGCCGACCGGGATGCCGTGGATGCGGGCGAAGCCCGTCACCAGCGTCGTGCCGTAGAGCTTCTTGAATTCGTCGAACTCCGAGCCGTCGACCAGCCGCGCGATCACCTCGCGGATATCGTACTGTTTCTTGAGATCGGTCGGCACGACCGCCTCGAGCTCGGCCGGGTCGTAAAGCGGCTCGACCGGCTGGGCGATGTCGATATCCGGGCGCTTGACGCTGTTGAGGTTGCCGGCGATGCGCCGGGCGATGGCGAGCGCATGGGTGTCGTCGCCGGCATAATGGTCGGCGACGCCCGAAAGCCGTGCATGGACGTCGGCGCCGCCCAGATCCTCGGCCGAGACGACCTCGCCGGTCGCGGCCTTCACCAGCGGCGGCCCGCCGAGGAAGATCGTGCCCTGCTTCCGGACGATCACCGTCTCGTCCGACATCGCCGGCACATAGGCGCCGCCAGCGGTGCAGGAGCCCATCACCACCGCGACCTGCGGGATGCCCTCGGCCGAGAGCGTCGCCTGGTTGTAGAAGATGCGGCCGAAATGCTCGCGATCGGGGAAGACCTCGGTCTGGTGCGGCAGGTTGGCGCCGCCGGAATCGACGAGATAGATGCAGGGCAAGCGGTTCTCGCGCGCGATCTCCTGCGCCCGCAGATGCTTCTTCACCGTCATCGGATAATAGGTGCCGCCTTTGATCGTCGCGTCGTTGCAGACGATCATGCACTCCCGACCCGCCACGCGCCCGATCCCGGCGATCATGCCGGCGCCATGGACATCGCCCTCGTACATGCCGAAAGCGGCGAGCGAGCCGATCTCGAGGAAGGCGGACCCGGGATCGGTCAGGCGCAGCACGCGCTCGCGGGGCAAAAGCTTGCCGCGCGCCGTGTGGCGTTCGCGGGACTTGGCATTGCCGCCGAGCGCGGCGGTGGCGCGATGCTGCTGGAGTTCGCTGCGCAATCCGGCCCAGGCTTCGGCATTGGCGCGCGTCTCGGTCGAATTCAGATCGACCTTGCTCTCGATGACAGGCACGGGCGCGCTCCTCGACGACAATCTCTGCCGAGGTTATGGCGCGCCGCGCCGAAAACGCCAACCGGCGCGGACGCACGGACGCGGCCGTGCAAATCCGCGCCACCGGGTCGGCTCATTCCTGCATCTTGTTGATCGAGCCGGTCACGGACGGCGCCGCGACGGCGCCGATCGCGCCACCGGCAATCGCCCCGATCGGCCCGCCGACGATCGCGCCGGCTCCCGCGCCGGCCGCTGCACCGGCGATACGCTGGTCGGTCGTGTTGCAGGCCGCGAGCAGCATGGCGAGGCTGCCCGCCAGAAAAAAGCTTCGCATCGTCGTCCCCATTTTCAGCCCAACCCCCGGGCGAAGATGGCGGCGCCATGGCTAACGGATGGTAAATCAGGCTGGGACGATCAGATTTGGACGGTCGGACCGAACACCCGCTCGAACGCCTCGCGCAGCACCGAATCGACCTCCGGCATCGTTACCGGCAGGCCGAGATCGACCAGCGAGGTCACCCCGTACTGGCTGACGCCGCAGGGCACGATCCCGTCGAAATGCGACAGGTCCGGGTCGACATTGAGCGAAATGCCGTGGAACGAGACCCAGCGCCGCACGCGGATGCCGATCGCGGCGATCTTGTCCTCGACATCGGCGCCCTTGTCCGGCCGGCGCACCCAGACGCCGACGCGGTCCTCGCGCCGCTCCCCGCGGATATTGACGTCGTCGAGCGCGCCGATCAGCCAGCCTTCCAGCGCGGCGACGAAGCGGCGCAGGTCCGGCTGGCGCCGCTTCAGGTCGAGCATGACATAGGCCACGCGCTGCCCGGGGCCGTGATAGGTGAACTGCCCGCCCCGCCCCGAACGGAACACCGGGAAGCGCTCCGGCGCGATCAGGTCCTCGTCGCGAGCCGAGGTGCCGGCGGTATAGAGCGGCGGATGCTCGACCAGCCAGACGCGCTCGCGCGCCAGCCCGTCCGCGATCAGCCCGGCGCGCGCCTCCATCTCGGCGACGGCCTCGTCATAGCCGGTGAGCCCTTCGGACACGACCCATTCGACCGGCTCCGACAGCCCTTCCGGCAGGAAGGAGACGGCCAGTTCCTCACGCATCTTCACCATGGCTTAACCATGTTCCATTCAATGTTTCCGGGCCGGCGGATTGATCCGGCACGACCCGCGGCACGCCTCTTGCGCCCAAAACCGGCAGGCAGGCAAGTTTCGCTGGACGAATTCTGAAGTAGGGTTCCGGAGACAGAACTTGAAGGCCGATCTCGATCTCGTCCCGGTGGAACTCACGGTGGTGCTCGGCCAGACCGAAATGCCGATCTACAAGCTGCTGCGCCTCGGCCGCGGCGCCATCATCGAGCTGAACACCAGCGAGACCGACGAGGTCCAGATTCTCGCGAACAACCATCCCTTCGCCAAGGGAATCGTCGTGGTCAGCGGCGCACGAATCTCCGTCGAGATCACCCAGATGCTGAAACGGCCGACGATCTACACCCAGCAGAGCGTCGCTGCGGCCGCCTGAACCGGCCGATCTGGGGAAAAATCGCGCTTCTGCGTTTTTCCTTCGTGACGCTCTTGTGGCAGCGGATTCGATTTGCTAGATCGGCGCCGCTCCCTGGTTGCACCGCCCGCAACCGGAACAGAGCTGCGGTCGTGGCGGAATTGGTAGACGCACTACCTTGAGGTGGTAGCGGGGAGACCCGTGGAGGTTCGAGTCCTCTCGACCGCACCAAATTCGGATGAAAGTCCAGCGAAAGGCGACCTTCGGGTCGCCTTTCGCGTTTCAGAGACTTTTTCATGGGTCGCGCTCCAACTTCCCCCGAGCATCTCGGAAACCGGCGCTCTCTTGTCATGAGATTCTCGGGTGTGCGCTTCGCTCCGCCCGCGCGGGGCGCAAAGCCGATTCTGCGCCCGCCCAGGAACGGGCTGACAGATGGCAGAACTTTGGTAACGTAAACCGAGCATCAAGCATTCTCCGCAATTCTCCGCGATATGAACGCCCGCCACATGCCCCGCTTCCGCGCCCTGCCCCTTCTGGCTGCCGCCGCCTTTGCGGCCCTTGGCGGCTGCGTGGCGCTCGACAACTACCCGTCGAAGGGCGATGCCCGGCCGCATCCCGGCGTCGCGGCGGCGCATAACTACCCAGTTCACGGTATCGATATCTCGCGCTGGCAGGGCGAGATCGACTGGAGCGCGGTCAAGGCGGCCGGCACCCGCTTCGTCTACATGAAGGCGACCGAGGGCGGCGACCATGTCGATCCGGCCTTCCGCCGCAACTGGGACGGCGCGCGCCGCGCCGGCATCGCCCGCGGCGCCTATCATTTCGTCTACTGGTGCCGCCCGGCCCATGAGCAGGCGGCCTGGTTCAAGCAGCAGATCCCGAACGATCCCGACGCCCTGCCCCCGGTGCTCGACGTCGAGTGGAACGGCCATTCGCGCACCTGCCCGCAGAAGATCGACCGCGAACTCGCCCGCGAGAAGATCGCGCTCATGCTGACCGAGCTGGAGCAGCTCACCGGCAAGAAGCCGGTGATCTATACCGACATCACCTTCCATCGCGAGGTGCTGGAGGGGCAGTTCAACAACTACCCCTACTGGATCCGCTCGACCGCGGCGTTGCCCGAGACCCGCTACAACAACCGCCCCTGGGCCTTCTGGCAATTCACCACCACCGGCCGCGTGCCCGGCATCAAGGGCGATGTCGACCGCAATGCCTTCTTCGGCAGCGAGAGCCAGTTCGCCGGCTGGCTGCGCGGCGAATACGATATCGGCACCCGCCGCTGGGACCGCCGCGACGCGCCGGCGGCCCCGCAGCCTGCCCCCGCGCCGCAGCAGGCGCCGATTCCGGCCGTTCCGAGCCCGGATTTCGGGCCTGAGCCGCTGGCGCCGCAGCAGGACGTGCCCGTCGCGCGCGTTCCCGGCAGCGTGCCCGCCGTCGCCTCGTCGCTGCGGGCGGTGGACAACCAGGTCGAGCCTGCCGTCCTCGACTGAGCGGCGGGCGGCAGCCGCCCCGGTTAACCAAACCTGAAATTCATTGTTCGACTGCGCGGCAATTCTAACCGGCGCTTAACCACGCCCCTCGCATCTGGACCTGTGATGCGGGAGGAACACATGCCAGCGCGCAAGCTGACCAGCGGACGGATCGGGCTGAAGGCCCTCGCCTTTGCGGCGCTTTTGGCCTCCCTGGCCGAGCCCGCGCTGGCGCTCTATCCGAAGAAGGGCGACAGCGCCCCCCATCACGGCGTCCGCGATGCGCGGCGCAAGGTGATCCAGGGCATCGACGTCTCCCGCTGGCAGGGCGAGATCGACTGGGCCAAGGTCAAGGATGCCGGCACGCGCTTCGCCTTCATCAAGGCGACCGAGGGCGGCGACCATCTCGATCCCAATTTCAAGCGCAACTGGGCCGAGGCGAAGAAGCACGGCGTCGCCCGTGGCGCCTATCACTTCGTCTGGTGGTGCCGGTCGGCCAAGGACCAGGTGCGCTGGATCAAGAAGCACATCCCGCGCGACCCCGACGCACTGCCGCCCGTACTCGATGTCGAATGGCAGAACGACTCGCAATGCACCCGCAGGATCTCGAAGGAACTGGCGCTGGCCAAGATCGAGGAGATGCTGAGGGGTCTGCGCGAGCACACCGGCAAGAAGCCGATCATCTATACCGACATCAATTTCCACGAGGACGTGCTGGAGGGCGAGCTCAACGACCATCCCTTCTGGCTGCGCTCGACGGCGGCACCGCTGGCCAAGCGCTATGCGCGGGACCGCTGGGAATTCTGGCAGTTCACCACCACGGGCCGCGTGCCCGGCATCACCGGCGATGTCGACCGCAACGCCTTCTTCGGCAACGAGCGCGAGTTCGACGCCTGGCGAAGAGGCCATTTCGATATCGGCTCGCGCAAATGGCATGGCGGCGAGCCCAAGGTGGCGGTCCGCACGCCGACGCCGACGCCGGCCGGCCTGCGCGCACCCAAGGAAGCCGGCGGCACCAGGCTGCGTTTCGCACCTCCGGGCCGCATCCCGAATGCGCACACGGCCGTGAATCGCAATGTCGACGTGACCGGCTCGATCGCGCGGGACTGAGGCGGCCTCACCGTCCGTCACGCCGCTGTCACATCCACGGCCCTTAAGGCCGGGAACCGCCCTGCGACGACAGCGGAAGCCCGGCATGCCCAGCGACGTCCAATCCCAATCCGGCCTGATCTGGGCCTATCGCTTCGACGAGGACGGCAAGCCGAGCCTCGTCCCCCGCGACGAGATGCCGGATCTCGCGCCGGCCGAAGGCTTCGTCTGGCTCCATCTCGACCTCGTCCATACCCGTGCGCAAAGCTGGATCGCAGAGCAGGACCTGCCGGACGCGACGCAGGAAGCCTTCCTCTCGCATGAACCGCACCAGCGGCTCGATCACTCCGCCAGTCTCGCCTGGGGCGTCTCGCACGACCTGATCCGCGACATCGCCGACAAGTCCGAGGATGTCGGCGCACTGCGCTGGATCGTCGGCGACAAGTTCCTGCTGACCGGCCGGCGCGAGGCGCTGCACTCGATCCGCATGACGGCTGAGGCGCTCGATCGCGGCGAGCCGGCTTCAAGTCCCGCCGGGCTGTTCGAGCAGATCATCGAATACATCATCGACGACGTCACCGATGCCGTCGTGCGCCTCGTCGACGAGACTGACAGCGTCGAGGACCACATCCTGCTCGACCGTCTGCATGATGGCCCGCAGCGCGTCGGCTCGGTCCGGCGCACGGCTGTGCGGCTGCATCGGCAGCTCAGCGGCCTGCACGTCCTGTTCCGCCGCTTCGCCGAGACCCAGTCGGGCCGCAGCGCCCCGGATGCGGTCAAGGCTGCCGCCACGCGGCTGCTCCAGCGTGTCGACGGCCTGCATCACGACGTCCAGTCGGTACAGGACCGGGCGCGCCTGCTGCAGGACGAGATCGCCGCCCGCTCGGCCGGCCGGACCAACCGCCAGCTCTATGTGCTGTCGATCCTGACGGCCCTGTTCCTGCCCGCGACCTTCATCACCGGCCTGTTCGGCATCAATGTGAAGGGCCTGCCCTGGGTCGAATCCGAGGGCGGCGCGATGTTCGTGACCTTGACCTGCGTTGCCGCAGCCCTGCTCACCCTCATCCTGCTCAGGCGCCGCGGCGTGATCGGAAGCTAGACAGCGCCTTTGGCGGCCAGCCGCTGCGCCCGCTTCTCCTCGGCCCTCGCCCCCCAGCTGATCGCGGCGCGGATCAGCAGGAACTCCAGTACGAAAATCCCAAGAAACGCCCCGGCGATAAGCACCTGATCGCTGCTGCGATAGCGCGCGATGCTGGCGAAGCCGCCCGGCATGAAGCCGGCGATGACGAGCACGAAAAGGGCCTGCAGCACCAAGGTCGCAAGCGCGCAGAGCAGCGCGACGGACCAGGCGCGGCCGGATGGCGGGCGGGTCTGCTCGCGCCTGAACCAGATCTGCCCGACCCATGAAGCGGCGCTCCAGATCAGGATCAGGCCCAGCGCGCCCGTGCTGCCCGGCGATTGCTTGAAATAGGACTCCAGCGCCATGATCGCGACATTCAGGACGATCACCCCGATGATCAGGAAAGCGATGTAGCGCAGGAGGAGAGCGCCGCTCGAAATGGGCGACATGGTCGACGGCTGGGACATTCTGAAGTTCCTGAAAGGCCTGATCCGGCATGCGGCTAAGCTGCCTGGCAAGGCGGGTAAAGACCGAGCGCTGCATAAGGGGTCGGCATCGCCAGAGGCCCGCCCGTGCGAATCCTCGCAAACCGCCCGCTGCTCCGCTCCGCCTGACACCCGCATTCCCGGTCTGTAAGCTCGCGGCAAGGCGGCCGGCATCCAGGCTGCCAAAGTCGTTCGACCCGGGAGGACCTCATGCTTGCCAACGCGCCGCGCCCGTTCAATTTCGACCTCGGCGAGACAGCCGACGCGATCCGCGACACCGTCCATGCCTTCGCCCAGGAGAAGATCGCCCCGCGCGCCGAGGAGATCGACAGGACCAACCAGTTCCCACGCGATCTCTGGCCGGAAATGGGGGCGCTCGGCCTTCACGGCATGACGGTCGCGGAGGAGTATGGCGGTACGGGGCTCGGCTATCTCGAGCACTGCATCGCGGTCGAGGAAGTCAGCCGCGCCTCGGCCTCGGTCGGCCTCTCCTACGGCGCCCACTCGAATCTCTGCGTCAACCAGATCAGCCGCAACGGCAACGAGGCGCAGAAGCGGAAATACCTGCCCAAGCTGATCTCGGGCGAGCATGTCGGAGCGTTGGCCATGTCGGAGCCCGGCTCGGGCTCGGACGTCGTCTCGATGCGCACCCGCGCCGACAAGAAGGGCGACGCTTATGTCCTCAACGGCAACAAGATGTGGATCACCAACGGCCCGATCGCCGAGACGCTGGTCGTCTACGCCAAGACCGACCCGGAAGCCGGCCCGCGCGGCATCACCGCCTTCCTGATCGAGAAGGGCATGAAGGGTTTCTCGACCCACCAGAAGCTCGACAAGCTCGGTATGCGCGGCTCGGACACCTGCGAGCTCGTCTTCCAGGATTGCGAGGTGCCGGAGGAGAACGTGCTCGGCACCGTCGGGCGCGGCGTCAACGTGCTGATGTCCGGCCTCGACTACGAGCGCGTCGTGCTGGCGGCAGGCCCCCTCGGCATCATGCAGGCGGCGCTCGACGTGGTCATGCCCTATGTCCATGAGCGCAAGCAGTTCGGTCAGTCGATCGGCGAGTTCCAGCTCGTCCAGGGCAAGGTCGCCGACATGTATGTCGCGATGAATTCCTGCCGCGCCTATGTCTATGCCGTGGCCAAGGCCTGCGACCGCGGCGAGACCACGCGCGAAGACGCCGCCGGCGCCATCTTGATCGCGGCCGAGAAGGCGACGCAGGTCGCGCTCGACGCGATCCAGCTCCTTGGCGGCAACGGCTATATCAACGACTACCCGACCGGCCGCCTGCTGCGCGACGCCAAGCTCTACGAGATCGGCGCCGGCACGAGCGAGATCCGCCGCATGCTGATCGGCCGGGAGCTGTTCAACAAGACGAAATGAAAACGCTCCGCCGTCATGCCCGAGCTTGACCCGGGCATCGCTGGACGAGATGGCTACGGCTTGAAGAGAGCGCCTCATCCAGCAAGAGATTCTCGGGTCTGCGCTGCGCTTCGCCCGAGAATGACGTGAGGCCCCGATGCCCCTCTATTTCGCCTACGGCCTCAACATGGACCCGCTCGGAATGGCCGAGCGCTGCCCGAAGGCGCGGCCGCTCGGCCCGGCCCGCTTGCCGCGACACCGCTTCATCGTCACGCGCGACGGCTATGCCTCGGTGATCCGCGATCCGCGCGAGGAGGTCCATGGCGTGCTCTGGGACTGCTCGCTCAGCGACATGCGCGTGCTCGACAAGTTCGAGGAGCTCGCCAGCGGGCTCTATTTGAAGATCAATCAGCCGGTGATCGTGACAGGCGGCGCCAAGCGCGCGCTGATCTATATCGGCCGCTCCGGCGACCCCGGACGGCCGAAGCCCGGCTATATGGAAACGGTCATCGCCGGGGCAAAACATTTCGGCTTGCCAGAGACTTACATCGCTGGCTTGAATCGTTTTCTGACCAAGCCGAATCTCGATCTGAAGGGCTTGAATCAGGATGCGGACGCGGCGCTGCCGCCCGGCCCGGTGAAAGGCGTCAGGCCAAGGGCGCTGGCGCCGAAGTGACGCCCCTTCCGTCATGCTCGCCCTTGTGGCGAGCATCCACGTCTTGAACGCGACTTTCGACCAGCGAAGACGTGGATGGTCGGGACAAGCCCGACCATGACGAGAGGGAGAGCTGGCGGCGGTTAAGCCGCCAGCCCCTTGGCCAGCTCGCTGACCTGCTTCTCGAACAGCGCGCGATAGGCGCCGTCCTGCCGGGTCAGCAGGGCCTCGTGCGGGCCTTCCTCGATCACCCGGCCGCGATCGAAGACCAGGATGCGGTCCATGGCCCGCACCGTCGAGAGACGATGCGCGATCACGATCGTGGTGCGGCCTTCCATCAGGCGCTCGATCGCCTGCTGGATCAGCGCCTCCGATTCCGAATCGAGGCTCGAGGTCGCCTCGTCCAGGATCAGGATCGGCGCATCGGCCAGGAAGGCCCTGGCCAGCGCGACGCGCTGCCGCTCGCCGCCCGAGAGCTTGATGCCGCGCTCGCCGACGAGCGTGGCGTAGCCCTTGGGCAGGCGCATGATGAACTCATGCGCGTTGGCGAGCTTCGCCGCCTGCTCGACCTGCGCCAGGCTCGCGCCCGGCCGGCCATAGGCGATGTTCTCCGCCAGCGAGCGGTGGAACAGCACCGGCTCCTGCTGCACGATCGCGATCTGCTGGCGCAGTGACGCCTGCGTGACATCGGCGATATCCTGCCCGTCGATCGCGATGCGGCCCGCGGTGACGTCGTAGAGCCGCTGCACCAGCTTGACGAAGGTCGTCTTGCCGGAGCCCGAGCGGCCGACGAGGCCGACCTTCTCGCCGCCACGGATGGTCAGCGAGAAATCGCGGTAGAGCGGATCGTGATGGCCCCCGTAATGGAAGGTCACGTCCTCGAAGGCGATCTCGCCCGCCGTCACGCTCATGTCCACAGCGCTCTTCCGGTCCGGCACGCCATAGGGAAGGTCGTGCATCCAGACGAGCTCCTCCATGTCGTTGACCGACCGCTGCAGGTTATGGACGTGCTGGCCGACATCGCGCAGGTAGCCATGCACCACCGCATAGGCCGTCAGCACGAACGCGACATCGCCAGGCGAGGCCTGCCCGTTCGCCCAGAGCCAGATCACCAGGCCGATCACCGCCGCGCGCAGCACCAGCAGCACGACGTTCTGGCCGGTGCCCGACCAGGTGCCGCGCAGCCAGGCGCGCTGCGTCCGCAGGCTCCACTTGGAGACGACCGTCGCGAGCCGCAGGTCCTCGCGTGCCTCGCCGCCATAGGCCTTCACCACCGGGTTGCAGGTGATGGCGTCGGCCAGCGCGCCGCCCAGACGCGTATCCCAGGCATTGCCAAGACGCGCCGCCGGCGCGACGAAGCGCAGCGAGAGCGCCAGCGTCAGCCCGATATAGGCGAGAGCGCCGAGCGCGACGACCAGCCCCATCGCCGGCCAGTGCCAGGCCAGCACCGCCGTCATGCCGAGCAGGATGACCAGCGAGGGCAGCAGCGCGATCAGGACCGTGTCGCTCAGCAGGTCGAGCGCCCACATGCCGCGCGTGATCTTGCGCACCGTCGAGCCCGCGAAATTATTCGCGTGCCAGTCGGTCGAGAAGCGCTGCAGGCGCGCGAAAGCCTCCTGCGAGACGTCGCTCATCGTGCGCAGCGTCATCGTGGTGATGCCGGTGAAGGCGAAATGCCGCCCGACAACCATGATGGCGGCGAGCACCATCATCGCGCCGAGCGCCCCCAGCGCCGCTTCCGTGCCGCCCGAGCCCGCAGTGCCGGACACCGCATCGACGAGGCGGCCGGCATAGACCGGCGTGAACAGCTCCGCGAGCGTAGCGGCGATGGTGACGCCGGCCACCCACGCGACCTGCCCGGGCTGGCGCGCCCAATGCTTAAACGTGAAGCCGAGAACAGCCCGGAACGGCTCCCGCCGCCCGGTTTGAGTATCGTGAGACATAGCGTCATTCGGCGCCGAGACGGCCGCCGACTCCGAAATCAGGCAGAGACGACGACGCGCGCCGGCTCCGGCAATGAAAGACAAAAGTTGGAAAAAGGCTCAGGAGACCGCCCGCAGGCGGGCCTCGTGCAAGACCGACCTAGTGCTTGGTTGGTCGCATGGGAGGGGCAGCGATGTTGAATTTCATTCAGCCCTCCCTTTCTTGAGTTGGAGCCAAGGCGAAGGAAAATGCCTGATTGTTGGGCAGAACGCAAGCCCACCTCTCATGCAATGGTTGCACGGGGTGTCTTCGCTCATTTCAAGGCAAGGTTGAGTCCCGGCGGCTTCCCTGGCAGGGCTCGCATCGGAAAACGCAAGGGGTCGGCTTCGGCTGGGCCGGAGCCCCCGGCGCAGTCCCTGCCCGCAGCGCTATCGCGACTTACCGGGCATGACCCCGCGCAGTCTTGAAGGCAAAGCACACCGCGACGAAAAACGCCGCGCCTTGCGGCGCGGCGTTCGGAAAACGGCCGTTCAGCGGGCGATCAGCCCTTCAGCTTGGTGTTGCACTGGCTCCAGTAGCCGCCGCCCTTCTCGATCCACTTCAGATCGCCGTTGGCATTGGCCGCCTTGTTGGCGTTGTACTGGTCGACGCAGGTCTTGAGGCGCGCCTTGCCGGCGGTCTCGCTGGAGTATTTCTGCGAGACGGTCTTCGGGAAGACGGCAGGCTTGGCCTTGCCGGCCGGCATCGCGGCGGGCTTGGCGGCAGGAGCGGCAGCCGTGGCCGAAGCAGCGGGCGCAGCAGCGGCAGGCTTCGCCGGCTCGGCCGGCATCGCAGCCGCGGCCTCATCGTCATTGGCGTCGTCGTCGCCGCACTGAGCCTTGCGGAAGTCGTTCCACTTCTGGCCCTTCAACGTATTGGCCTTCTTGGCGTCCTGATACTTGACGCTACACTCCTTCATCGTCAGCGCCGAGGCGGGCGCCACGGAGAAGGAGACGAGCGCGAAGGCCGATGCGGATGCGAGAATGAGAGTCCTGAACATGGCGTTCTCCATGGCAAAGCGTGCTGCCGCCGGTCGGCATGCCACTCCGATTTGCGCCCCGAAGCAAGTCCCCTCCGGCGCGTGAGCAATGCTTCGGACCACAAGATGTTCCTTTTCGGGCAAGGTTTCGGCGCGTCGCTGCCGTTGAGGAAGATCGGCCCGCTCTCCACGGCTCACCGGCACCCTTGCGACAGGCCTTCGTTTCCCTGCTATATGACGGCCCGCCGAACCGCTGGAGACGACATGGCACGGCCGTCAGACGCCGCGAAAGACCGCGAGCTCATCCGCATCCTCACCGAGAACGCCCGCCTGCCCCTGTCCGAGATCGCCAAGCAGCTCGGCGTCTCCCGGGCGACGGCGCAAGGGCGGCTGAGCCGGCTCGAACGCGACGGCGTGATCGCCGGCTACACCACGATCCTCGGCAAGGCGAGCCGGCCGGCGACCACGATCTCGGCGCTGATCCTGATCGAACTCGAGATGAAACAGCAGGGCGGTGTGGTCGCGGCGCTGAAAAAGCGGCCCGAAATCGTGCAATGCCATACGTTGAGCGGGCATTTCGACCTGAGCGTAAAGATCGAATGCGAGACCTCCAGCGACCTCGATACGATCATCGACTGGATCGCGGAAATGGAAGGCGTGCGCCGGACCACGTCCTCGGTGATTCTGGCTCGCAAGTTCGAACGCTGAGGGGGCGCGGCAAGGCTTCCGTGGTTTCCCATCGCCTTCGCCCATATCCCATCGAATTGAAGCATCATAACCACGTCCCCCGGCGATCCGCCCGTTAAAGCCTGCGCGGCTTGCGGCGATGATCCGGATCAGGGGGAGGCTCCTGGCCGACCCGAGACTCAACCAGGAGATCGAGACATGACCATCCACAAGCGCATTGCCGTGCTCGGCGCCGGCCAGATCGGCGTCATCATCGCCGGCATGCTGGCCGAGCAGGGCCATCAGGTGACGCTGGCCGACGCCTCGGCCGCGCAGCTCAAGCACGCGGCCGGCAGCCGCTTTGCCACCGAGACCGTCGACGCCTCGAATCTCGACGCGCTCCGCGTTTTCCTGAAAGACCGTGACATCGTGGTCAGCGCCTGCCCGTATTTCCTCAACAAGGGCATCGCCAAGGTCGCCGCCGAGACCAAGACCCACTATTTCGACCTGACCGAGGACGTCGCCACCACCGCATATGTCAAGGAACTCGGCGAGACCGCCGATGTCGCGCTCGTCCCGCAATGCGGCCTGGCCCCGGGCTTCATCTGCATCCTCGGCGCCGACATGGCCGCCCGCTTCGAGAACGTTCGCACCATCAAGATGCGCGTCGGCGCGCTGCCGCTCTATCCGACCAATGCTTTGCGCTACAACGTGACGTGGTCGGTCGACGGCCTGATCAACGAATACTGCAACCCCTGCGAGATCGTCTTCGACGGCCAGCCGACCCTGGTGCCGGCACTCGAAGGCATCGAGAGCGTGATGATCGACGGCGTCGCCTACGAGGCCTTCAACACCTCGGGCGGCCTCGGTACCCTCACTGAGACGCTGGCCGGCAAGGTGCGCAACATGAGCTACAAGACGCTGCGCTATCCCGGCCATGCCGAAATCATGAAGCTCCTGCTGCGCGACCTCGACCTCGCCGACGACCGCGAGACCATGCGCCGCATCCTCGGCCATTCCGCCCCCTTCACCCGCAAGGACGTGGTCGTGATCTTCGTGACCGGCGTCGGCGAGCGTCGCGGCCGCCTCGAGGAGGAGAGCGTCGTGCTGCGCTATGACGGCAATGACGAGCTCGGCGCGATCCAGCTCACCACCGCCGCCGGCTGCGTCGCGATGGTCGAGCTCTTCCTCGCCGGCAAGCTGCCCGCCAAGGGCTTCGTGCGCCAGGAAGACGCTGTCCTCGCCGATTTCCTCGCGACCAAGGCCGGTGCCCGGCTGGTTGGCGAAGCCCGCGGCGTCGACGCCGCCGGCCTCGTGCCGACCGTCGCGATCAAGAGCGCGGCCTGAAAACCACGTTCGACGGCGGGAGCACTCCCGCCGTCGCTTCGGGCCTGACCTGGTCCGGAATGCATCCGGTCGTGTCGGGTATGGATTCTGGATCTCTGCCCTGCTTCATCCCGAACGACTGCCTGGAACAGGACGACGTCGCGCTTTGCCGATTTTGTAGGAAACGCTTCGTCATCCCGGGCTAGACCGGGGATCTATCACAGAGCGCACTGCCGCTCGTGGCTTCCGGATCGGCGCCGCTATCGCGGCTTGTCCGGAATGACGGCGTGCTTCCGCGAGAACGACGCAGGCTCGAAGGCTGGCCGTTTCACCAGAACAGCGCGAAGAGACGGACCGCGATCACCAGCAGGAAGGCGGCGATGATCGTGCCGAGCACCTGCTGGCGCTTGGCGTGATTGGGCCAGCGCCGCGCGAGCAATCTGCCCAGCGGCTTGCGGAAGACGAAAGCCGCGACCAGCAGAACGATGACGTAATGGGACAAGGCGCGGTCTCTCAGCCCTTCTTGTCGGCCGGGGCCATATCGACCGGCGCACCGGCCTTCTTCCAGGCGCCGAAGCCGCCGGCGACATGCGCGACCGGCTCAAGCCCCATTTCCTGCGCGGTCTGCGCCGCCAAGGCCGAGCGCCAGCCGCCGCCGCAGAAGAAGACGAAGCGCTTGTCCTGGCTGAAGATCGGCTTGGCATACGGGCTTTCCGGATCGATCCAGAATTCCAGCATGCCGCGCGGACAGTGGAACGCGCCGGGCATCCGCCCTTCCCGCTCCAGCTCGCGCGGATCGCGCAGGTCGACGAAGACCACCTCGTCGCTGCCGAGCAGCGCCTGCGCCTCCGCGACCGACAAGGTCTCGATCCGGCTCTCGGCCTCAGCGACCAGCGCCTTGTAGCCCTTGGTGATGGTCTGCGGCATGGCTGTCGCCCTCCCCGATTCCGGCCGCACCGTGGCGGCTCGCCGCAGCAGCGTCAATGCCGCCCGGCTTGTCGCCCGCGCGGGTTCACGACAAGCTGCTTGCCTCTCCGGCCCTCGAAATGGCAGAGCGGCAGCATGCTCGGTTTCAGCAACCTGGACGTCATCGCCCTCGCCTTCTTCGCGGCCTCCTGGGTCGGCTATCACTATGTCGTCGAGCTCGGGCCGCATGCGGCCAGGACGCTGAACATGCGGATGAACCTGCGCCGCGCCCGCTGGATCCACGAATCCGCGCACCGCGAGGTGCGGATCGTCGACACGCAAGTCATGGGCGGGCTTCAGAACGGCACTGCCTTCTTCGCTTCCACCTCGCTGCTCGCGATCGGCGGCACGCTCGCCCTGCTGAACGCCACGGACCGGGCCGTCGCTATCTTCAGCGACCTGCCCTTCGTGCCGATGACCCTTCGCTCCGTCTGGGAACTGAAGATCATCGGGTTGGTCTGCATCTTCGGCTACGCCTTCTTCAAGTTCGCCTGGGCGTATCGGCTGTTCAACTACTGCGTCATCCTGCTCGGCGCCCTGCCGCCCTTCGACAGCAAGGACGAGGTGAAGATGGCCCAGGCCGTACACGAGACGATCGAGATGAACATCGCCGCCGGCCGCCACTTCAACCGCGGCCAGCGCGCCTTCTTCTTCGCGCTCGCCTATCTCGGCTGGTTCCTCGGCCCAGTGACCTTCATCGGCTTCACCGCCGCGGTCCTGGTCGCGATGTATCGGCGCCAATACGCCTCCGATGCCGCCCGCGTCTTCACCTATCCGAGCCAATCATGAGCACCGAGCCCGAGGCGATCGAAAGCGCGATCCTCGATCTGCTGGCCCAGCGCGAAGCGGGCCTGACGATCTCGCCGATGGATGTCGCCCGGCGTCTCGGCGGCGACCATCCCGACGGCTGGGGGCCGCTGATGCAGCCGGTGCGCCGCGCCGCCGTCAAGCTGATGAAGGAGGGCAGGCTCCTCATCACCCGCAAAGGCCGGCCGGTCGACCCCGACGACTTCCGCGGCGTCTATCGGCTGGTCTTGCCGACAGCGCCCTGATCAGGGCCCCGGGAAGAGGTCATCGGTGTAGCCGGCGAGCCGATAGGCCACGAGACCGACCCATTCCTTGAAGCCGTTATCGGCGACTTCGAGCGCGCGCGGCGCGCGGCTGTAGGGCCGGATGAAATCGTCGGCCTCGCCGCTCGACCAGTAGTCGACCGGGAAGGCCTCGACCGCGAACCCGGCCTTGCGGAAGACGCCCATCGAGCGCGGCATATGCCAGGCGGATGTCACCAGGAGCCAGCGTTCACCGGGCTTGGGGTTGGCTAGCTTGCGCGTGAAGGTCGCATTCTCGCGCGTGTTGCGCGACTTGTCCTCCAGGATGAGCCGGGAAGGATCGATACCCAGGCCTTCGAACAGCAGCCTCGCACCGTCCGCTTCGGTCACGGTCGCTTCCGAGATCAGGTTGGCCGCACCGCCGGTGAAGACGAGCTTCGCCTGCGGATGCAACCGCGCCAGCTCGACCGCCTTGGTCATGCGCGCCGCCGAGGCGCTCATCGCGACATCGCCACGCGAGACGCCGATGGCGCCGCCCAGTACGACGATGCCGGTCACCGGCTCCTTTCGCGCATCCCGCTGCGGGAAGCGGTCTTCCAGCGGTCTGAGGACGGCGCGGGGCAAGGGGCTGAACGCCATCAGGCCAAGCGCGACGAGCGAGATCAGCCCAACCCAGCGGGCCGGCCGGGCAAAGCGCGTGAAGGCCATGAGCCCCGAAAGCCCAGCGAGAAGGATCGCGAAATTGACGGGCGACAGGACGAACCAGACGACCTTTGAAAGAACGAAGAACATCGCGGGCCCGGGCTGAGAGGAGACCGCTCAACTCCTACCGGCAAATGCTGACGGCTTTCTGAACCGGGAACGAATGCCGACCCATTTGCTCCGCCAGCCCTCATCCCGAGGAGCCGCGACAGCGGCGTCGCGAAACATGCTCCAGCGCGCTTCCGAACCTCCTGGACTGTCCTTCGAGACGCCATTGCGAAGGGAACGGCTCCTCAGGATGAGGGCTCGTGAGGAGAGCTCAGCGGATGATCTGCGGCGGCGATTGCGGGCGCTCACGGCTGCTTTGCGGCAGGGCCTTCGCCAGCTCGATCGCCCGGCCGGCAACCTCGCGCAATTCGCAGCCGGCCTGCCGCCCGGCCTGCAACGCCTCGCGCTGCGTCGCACCGTAGAAGGCGCATTTCTGCGTGACATAGCTCTCCCAGGCGAGTTGCAGCGCCGCGAGCCGGCTGCGCTGACCGGCATCGAGCGACCGCCCGGCGACTTGCAGCGCGGCCGTCAATCGCTCGCGCCAGGCCGCTTCCTCGCGCCGGGCGCAAGCCGCCTCGGCCCCACGCGGGTCGTTGCTGGCGGCGCGCACGCACGTCACGGCCACCGCACCGATACAGGCCGACGGCGACGAGCCGCTCTCGCGCAGGCAGCCGGACAGCACCGCGAGATCGCTCCGCAGCGTCGGCGAATTCTGCGCGGTCGCCGGTACGACGGCGGCGAAGCTGCACAGGATCAGGATCGTCCGAAGGGCGCTCATGCCGCCATCATGCCAGCGGCTGTGGCGCGATCAAGCGCCGTCGCGCGACCTCACGCGATCGGCAACGGCAGAGCGGCCTGCGCCGCCGGACGCGCGAAGAGCGTCTCGTACCATTGCTGGACCCGCGGCCGCGCGATCCGCTCGACCGGCATGTTGAGCCAGCGATGCGCGCCGCAGCCGACCGCGATATCGGCCATGCCGAAGCGCTCGCCGGCGAGGAAGGGCCGGTCCGCCAATTGCGCCTCGAGGATCGCCATCAGCGCCTCGGCTTTCCCGATCGCATCGGAGATCGCCTTCGGATCGGTGAAGGGCGCGACCTTGCGCACCACGCCCCAGAGCACCGGCGCCATCGCCGGCTGAAGCTCCGACAGCATCCAGTCCAGCCAGCGGTCGGCGAGCACGCGCCGCGCCGGATCCTCCTCCCAGAGCACACCCGCAGCATAGCGGGCGGCGAGATAGCGCAGGATGCTGTTCGATTCCCAGAGGGTCAGTTCGCCGTCGCGCAGCACCGGAATTTGCCGGTTCGGGTTCATGGCCCGGTATTCCGGCGTATCGAGGCCGCCGAACGGGCCGCCGACATCGATGCGCTCGAAGGCCTGCCCGGCCTCACCTGCGGCCCAGACCACCTTCTGGACATTGATCGAGCTCAATCGGCCCCAGATCGTCAGCATGACAGGCTCCTCCGACTCCGCCCGACGGCGCAACGATATCCTCAGGCGAATTCCATGATCACGGCATCGACGGCCAGCGAATCACCTTCCTTCGCCAGGATCTTGGCGATGGTGACGTCCTTCTCGGCGCGCAGCACGTTTTCCATCTTCATCGCCTCGACCATGGCGAGCGGCTCGCCGGCCTTGACCTCCTGCCCGACCGCGACCGCGATCGACTTGACCAGGCCCGGCATCGGGCAGAGCAGGAACTTGCCGGTATCGGCCGCCACCTTCTCCGGCATCAGCGCAGCGAGCTCCGCCTCGCGCTGCGTATAGACATGCGCGTTGGCATAGGCGCCGGCATGGCCGAGCGCGACCCCGTTCAGGATCGGCCGGACCTGCGCCGCGACCTTCACGCCGTCGAGCGTGCCATGCCAGACCGGCTCTCCCGGGACCCAGTCGCTGACCACGCTGACGCTGCGGCCCGGGAAGGCGATGAGCACCGCCCCGCCCTGCTCCGTCACCTCGCCCTCGAAGCGTTCGGCCCCGAGCTGGACGATCCTTTCACGGTCGAACGAGACCTTGCGCCAGCCCTCCATCTGCGCCGAAACATGGCGCTTGCGCTGGTTGAGCTTGTGGTCGCAGGCGATCGCGATCGCGGCCATGCGCCGCGCCGTCTCACCCTGCGGCACCGGCAGCGAGAATCCCTCCGGGAACTCCTCGGCGATGAAGCCAGTCGAGAGATTGCCGGCGATCCAGCGCGGATGCTGCATCACCGCCGCGACGAAGGGAATGTTGTGGCGGATGCCGTCGATGGCGAAGGCATCGAGCGCGCGCGCCTGCGCCTTGATCGCCGCCTCGCGCGTCGGGGCATGGGTCACGAGCTTCGCGATCATCGGGTCGTAATAGATCGAGATTTCGCCGCCCTCGAAGACGCCGGTATCGTTGCGCACCACCGCCTCGCCATCCGGCCCCTCGCTCGGCGGCCGATAGGTCACGAGCCGCCCGGTCGAAGGCAGGAAGTTGCGGGTCGGGTCCTCGGCATAGACGCGGCTCTCGACCGCCCAGCCGTCGAGCTTCACGTCCGCCTGCGTGATCGCGAGCTTCTCGCCATAGGCGATGCGGATCATCTGCTCGACGAGATCGATGCCGGTGATCATCTCCGTGACGGGATGCTCGACCTGGAGGCGGGTGTTCATTTCCAGGAAGTAGAACGACTTGTCCTGCCCGGCGACGAACTCGACCGTCCCGGCCGAGTCGTAGTTCACGGCCTTGGCCAGCGCGACGGCCTGCTCGCCCATCTTCTTGCGCGTCGCTTCGTCGAGCAGCGGCGACGGCGCCTCCTCCAGAACCTTCTGATTGCGGCGCTGGATCGAGCATTCGCGCTCGCCGAGATAGATGACGTTGCCGTGCTTGTCGCCGAGGATCTGGATCTCGATATGGCGGGGATCGACGATGAACTTCTCGACGAAGACCCGGTCATCGCCGAAGGAGGACGCCGCTTCCGACTTGGCGCGGGCGAAGCCCTCAGCCACCTCGCCCGAAGAATGGGCGATGCGCATGCCCTTGCCGCCACCGCCGGCCGAGGCCTTGATCATCACGGGATAGCCGATCTCGTCGGCGATGGTCACAGCATGCTCGGGGCTCTCGATGATGCCAAGGAAGCCCGGCACCGTGGAAACCTTGGCCGCAGCCGCCGCCTTCTTCGATTCGATCTTGTCGCCCATCGCGGCGATGGCGCCGGGATTGGGGCCGATGAAGACGATGCCGTTATCCTTGAGGGCCTGGGCGAAGGCCTCGCGCTCCGACAGGAAGCCGTAGCCGGGATGCACGGCCTGCGCTCCAGTTGCTTTGCAGGCATCGATGATCTTGTCGATCAGCAGGTAGGACTGGGCGGCGGGCGCAGCGCCGATATGAACGGCCTCGTCGGCCATCTCGACATGCAGCGCATCGCGATCCGCATCGGAATAGACGGCGACCGTCTTGATGCCCATCCGCCGCGCCGTCTTGATGACACGGCAGGCGATCTCGCCGCGGTTCGCGATCAGGATCTTCGAGAACATGCGCGGCCACTCCCGGCTTCAGACCAGACTGCAATAGCCGGGGTCTATGGGATGCCGCAACTGCCGTCCACCGATGCGAAAGTCGGCTATCGGCTAAGCCGTTGTGCAAGGATGCACAGGCTCCGGGTGTCGGTGGCTCTCGGCGGGAGCCCCGCTCGACGCGTCATGCCTGGGCCTCGCCCGGGCATCTCTTGCAGAAAGCGCCTTCCTCTTCCTGCCTGTGTTCTCGGGTCAAGCCCGAGAACGATGCTTGATCGCCGTGCGTCTGACCGCGCGCAAAATCGCGATCGATCCGTCTTGCCATCGCAGCCATCCGAAAAGCGAATACCGCTTTTCGGTCCGCTCCCCTTGATCTCAGCTTGCGAGCAGGACGCGCGGCGCAGCGCCGACACCGGCGCGGACCACATCCTTCGCCGCGCCCTTGGCGAAGGCGAAGGCGAGCAGCGTCTCGTCGCAATGCTCGGCTTCGCGAGCGATCTCGAAGGCGATGCGCTGGGCGGTGGCGGTCGGCCCCTCGCCGGCCGAGAGCGTCGTGACCAGCCAATGGGCCTTGTCGCGGTCGATCACGCCGGTCGGACGGTTCTCCCAGACGGCGAAATCGACGACCAGCGCCACCATGTAATCCGCGTAGGCCTTGCAGCTTTGCGGCACGGCCCGGTCGAGTGCGATGAGCACATCGACGATGTCCCGCGTGATGACGATGTCGCTCAAGATGCTGCGCTGAAGCATCTTGACGTCTTCTTCGTCGATCGCGCGACGATCCATCACGCGATCGACGAATTCACGAAGCTCATGATCCATCATGTTTGAACCCCTGTCCGGCGTTGTTTTGTGCCGGTACGTCCCTGTTGTGGGAACACTATGAACCCCGCCTCGGCATCAGGTGGTTAACGCGCAAATCTGAACGATTATTCAGGTTAAACGAAACTGAGTCGGCTTGGTTGCGAGGAGGTTACTGGCGGCGCCACGGGCATCGAGAACGGGCGCCACGACCAGTGCCGGCTAGAGAGCCAGGGGTGATCGCCACAGCCCGCAATCATCCAGGCAACCCGGACAAAATCCGAGCGCACTGAAGGACATTCCTCGTCGTCGGTGCGACCTAACATAGGCGCTCCCAAGAGGCGCTCTTGTCGCCCCGGAGGCTTTGCCGTCGGGTTCGACCGTCGATCGGCCCAGAGATAAAATCCGCGAATGACCCGGAACCCACGACGGAGTGAGCCGCCACCAATCCGGCGTGAAATCTCGCAATCCGTGGTGGGCTCCGGGTTCGCACGTGCGGCGCCCTGGAATGACAGAGAGCGCCTGGAAGCCGTAGCGTTCAGCCCCGGGAGGCCTTACGCCGCCACGGTCTTCGGCAAACCCAATGCCGCGGGCAACTCCCGGAACTCGCGCAGCACATGCCGGGCACCGAGCGAAACGAGCCTCTCGGCCGGCTGGAAGCCCCAGGACACCGCGACAGGCACCACGCCGGCGGCCACCGCCATCTCGATATCGAAGGAGCTGTCGCCGACCATCGCCGTATGCTCGGGTGCCGCGCCCGTCTCCGCCATCGCCCGCTGGATCATGCCGGGATGCGGCTTCGAGGGCGCGTCGTCCGCCGATTGCACCGTGTCGAACAGCCCCTGCCAGCCATGCCGGGCGACGATGAACTCGGCGCCCTTGCGCGACTTGCCGGTGGCGATGCCGAGCTTCAGCCCGCTATGGCGCTTCAATTCGGCCAGCGTCTCGGCGACGCCCGCGAAGAGCGGCTCGTCGAGCGACGGGTCGTTCTCCGCCTGCACGCGCATCGCGCTAAAGACCTGGCGATAGGTCTCGGTCAGCACATCGTCGGGCTCCACGAGCCCGGCAAGCTGCGCCAGCGCGATGTCCAGCGTCAGCCCGACGATGCCGAGCCCCGCCTCGCGGCCCGGATGCACCAGGCCGCAGCGCCTGAAGGTCTCGAATTGCGCACCGAGGATGATCGCCTCGGAATTGATCAGCGTGCCGTCGAGATCGAAGATGATGAGGTCCATACCGGCGCTTTAACCCGGATCGCCGAGGCGATCCACTGCAAGCCGATCATGGCATCATCGCGTCCGCGAACCGCTCAGCCCTTGGCTTCGCGGGCGCAGGCATCGACCGCCTTGCGCAGATCGGCGCCGTCGAGCCCCTTGGCCCGCGCCTCCTTGCGGCATTCGGAGCGCTGCGCGAGGTCCGGCCGCTTGCCGTTGAAGCAGGCGGTCAGCGCCGCGATCCGCTCCGAGCCCTCCAGCTTGCGCCCGTCGACCTCGTCCTTGCAGGCGGCCCGCGCCGCCACGGCCGTCGGCTTGCCGTCCCGCGTGACCCCGTCGCGGGCATAAAGCTGCACGCCCGGAAACTTGCCCTGCATGCAGATCCGCATGGCCGCGCGCAGATCATCGCCGGTGAGCGCGACATTTTCGGCCACGCAATCTTGCCGGGCCTTGGCCCGCTCAGTGCGCGGGATCGGCTCATCCGTCGCCGCCGTAGCAGTGGTCGAAACCGGCGCTTTTGCCGGCGGCGCAGTCTGAGCCTGGGCAGCTCCGGCAAGCCCGAGAACAAAGGCGGAAACGATCCAGATCGAACGCATGGTCAGCCCCTCCGATGACGAAAACATGACTAGAACAGAAAGCGTTTTGTTCCGCAACTGTTCTCTTACGTTTCGTCATAGGATCGGAGGGTTTTACTCGTCGGGCGCCTCGACGATCGGATCATAGGGCGCGTCGTCGAAGCCGAGCAGGTTCCAGCTCTGGCGCATATGCGGCGGCAGCGGCGCGCTGACATCGATCGTGCCCTTGCCGCGCGGATGCGGCAGCACGATTCGCCTGGCCAGCAGATGCAGCTTGTTCTGGATGCCGCCGGGCAGCTCCCAGTTCTGGATGTTGAAGTATTTGGGGTCGCCGATGATCGGATGGCCGATATGGGCGGCGTGCGCGCGCAATTGATGCGTGCGCCCCGTCACCGGCTTCAGCGACAGCCAGCCGAGCTTCTGTGCCGCCGTCTCGACCACGGCGTAATAGGTTACCGCATGCATGGCCCCGTCCTCGCCATGTTTGGCGACGGCCATGCGCTGGTCGCCGTCATAAGCCTCCTCGCGGGCGAGATAGGTCGAGATGCGGCCCTGGCGGACGCGCGGCACGCCGGCGACCAGCGCCCAATAGACCTTGCGGGCCGAGCGCGAACGGAAGGTCTTGGCCAGCGTCGCAGCGGCGAAGCGCGATTTCGCGATGACCAGGCAGCCGGCCGTGTCCTTGTCGAGGCGATGGACGAGGCGCGGCTTCTGGCCGCTCTTGTCGGTCAGCACCTCCAGCATCTGGTCGACATGTCGTGTCGTGCCCGAACCGCCCTGCACGGCCAAACCCGCCGGCTTGTTGAGAACGATGACGTCGTCATCCTCATAGAGGGTAATCGATCGCAGGAATTCGACCGTGTCGGTATCGGCCTTGAGCGAGCGCGGGCGCTGTTCCTGCGGCTCGAGCTTCAGCGGCGGGATGCGCACGGTCTGGCCTTCGGTGAGCCGGTCCTTGCTGTCGGCGCGCTTGCCGTCGACGCGCAATTCGCCCTTCCGGACGATGCGCTGGATATGGCTGAAGGAGAGCTGCGGGAAACGCGCCTCGAGGAAGCGGTCGATCCGCATCTCGTTCTCGTCCGGCGTCACGACGAGCTGCTGCACGCCGGTCGAGAGCACCTGCGCCGTCTCGGCTTTCACCTGCGCACGCGTCGGCTTGGGAGCCTCCTCCACAGGCCGCGGGCGAACGGGGCGCTGCACGCGCTCCTCGCCGCCGGCCGGACGCGCCGCGGCGCGGCGCCGGGCATCGTGGCTCGGCCGCTTGCCGCGCGGGGCTCCGGCGGATGACGGCTTGCCGCCACGCGGGGAGTTGCCGGTGGCCTTGCCGCCCGTACCCTTGCCGCCGGCGCCCTTGCTGCCGGGGCCTTTGCCGCCCGTCTTCATGACATGCTCCGCATCATCGCGAGGCCACCGACCAGCGCCGCCAGCGACAGCACGACCGAGCCGATCACATAGGTGGCCGCCAGCATCGCCTCGCCCCGCTCCCAGAGCAGGACGGCATCGAGCGAGAAGGCCGAGAAAGTGGTGAAACCGCCGAGGATGCCCGTCGCCAGGAACAGGCGCAGGTCCTGCGGCACGCCTTCGCCGGCGCGGAACGCGAACCACCCGGCGACGAGCCCCATCAGGGCGGAGCCGATGATGTTGATGGCCATGGTCCCATAGGGAAAGCCCATGCCGAACCAGCGCGGCGAGACGACATTGATGCCGTGGCGCAGGGCACCGCCGATGCCGGCGCCTACGAAAACGAAAGCAGTGGAGATCATCGCTGTGGAATAGAGCGCGCTGACGCCTTGCACAAACGAAATCCGCCGCAATTGCACGGCTCCGTGCGGCCGGACAGGAAGATCGGTATGGGAAAACGACCGGTCTCAGCGATGGGAAGGAAAGCGATGGCTCTTCAGGCTGGGTTTGGCCGCATGGGATTGCTGGCCGTCATGCTGGCCTTCGGCAGCACGATCGCTTTCGCACAGCAGAGCGGCAGCACGGATTGGCCGACCGAGAAATGCAATCGCTACAGGAAGGCCTATGATCAGTCGATCGCGCGGCTCGGCAAGAGGGGCCTGGGCGCGGACTTCCTCGCCAGCCACGACGCCTTCCTCGCCTCGAACTGCCAGGCTCGCGCCGAGGTCTGCGCCCGTAGCAAGGAGGAGCTGGAGCTCGCCAACCGGCTCGTGCTGATGGCGATGAACAGCGGCATGTCCGGCACCTTCCTGCCGTTCACCTGCCGGAGTTGAGCGCGCTCAAGGTTCGCGCCTGCGCCGCAACCTTGGATGCACATAGAGCTCGAAAGCGATGGTCAGCACGATGAAGACCAGCGCGATGGCGAAGGCTATGACCCAATAGGAGACATCGTCCTTCGAGACGAACCAGCCGGCGATCACCGAGGGCACGATCAGAAGCAGGCGCGCGATCAGATACATCCCTACTCTCCCCGCTCCTGCCGCAGCCGTTCCCAATATTCCAGCCGCTTGCGGATCTCGCGCTCGAAGCCCCGCTCCGGCGGATCATAGAAGCGCTGCCGGCCGAGCGCATCCGGCCAGTAGTTCTGGCCAGAAAAGGCATCGGGCTGGTCGTGGTCATAGGCGTAATCGGCGCCGTAGCCTTCCTCGCGCATCAGCTTGGTTGGCGCGTTGAGAATGGTCTTGGGCGGTGTCAGGGAGCCCCGCTCCTTCGCCACCCGCACCGCCGCCTTGTAGGCCGTATAGGCCGCGTTCGATTTCGGCGCCGTCGCCAGATAGATCACGCAATTGGCCAGCGCGAGCTCGCCCTCGGGCGTGCCGAGCTGCTCATAGGTCTCAGCCGCCGCGCGGGCATGCAACAGCGCCTGCGGATCGGCGAGACCGATATCCTCCACCGCCATGCGGACGAGCCGCCGCGCCAGGAAGCGCGGGTCCTCGCCGGCATCGAGCATGCGTGCGAAATAGTAGAGCGCCGCATCCGGGTCGGAGCCGCGGATCGTCTTGTGCAGGGCGGAGATCAGGTTGTAATGGCCGTCCTGCGCCTTGTCGTAGATCGGCGCGCGGCGCTGGATCACATCCGATAAGCCATGCTCGTCGAGAATCTCGCCGGGCTTCGCCGCCCGCCAGATCTCCTCGGCCAGCGTCAGCACGGCGCGCCCGTCGCCATCGGCGAAACGGGCCAGCGCGAGGCGTGCTTCCGGCGTCAGCGGCAGCTCCCGCCCCTCCAGAACCTCGGCCCGGCCGAGCAGGAAGAGCAGCGAGCCCTCGTCCAGCGACTTGAAGGTCAGCACCCGCGCCCGCGACAGCAGCGCCGCGTTGAGCGCGAAGGACGGATTCTCGGTCGTGGCGCCGATCAGCGTGATCGTGCCGTCCTCCATGACAGGCAGGAAGGCGTCGAGCTGGGCGCGGTTGAAGCGATGGATCTCGTCCACGAAGAGCAGCGTGCCCCGGCCGCCGAGCCGGCGCCCGCGCGCCGCCTCGAACACCTTCCTGAGATCGGCGACGCCGGAAAAGATCGCGCTGATCTGCTCGAAGCCGAGATCGACCAGCCCGGCGAGCAGCCGTGCCACCGTCGTCTTGCCGGTGCCCGGCGGCCCCCAGAAGATCAGGCTGCCGACCGTGCCGGAGGCGACGAGCCGCGTCAGCGCCCCGTCCGGCCCGGTCAGGTGCTCCTGGCCGGCGACTTCGGCGAGCGTCGTCGGCCGCAGGCGGTCGGCCAGCGGCCGCGGGCCGGACTTGTCCAGCCCCGAGGCTGCGAACAGGTCGCTCACCCCGGGAAGACCGAGGTGATCGTCTGGCCGTTGCGGATGATCGTCACCTCCCAGGCGCGCTTGCGCTCCTTGAGGATCGTCTCGACCTCGCGCGAAGTGGTCATCTGCTCGCCGTTGAGCGCCTTGATCATGTCGCCTTTCAGGAAGCCGACATTGGCAGCGGTGCTGCCTTCCTCGACCTCGCTGACGACGACGCCGTCATTGCCGGTCTCTATCGAGAGTTCCTCGGCCAGCGCCGGCGACATGTTCCCGACGGTCAGGCCGGCGAGCGGCGAGCGGCTGGTGAGCTTCACCATGTCGCGCGGCCGGGTCTCGGGCGCCGCGACGAGCTTCACCGGGATCGAGATGCGCTTGCCGCCGCGCAGCACGCTCAGCATCGTCGTGCCGCCGATCGGCCGGGTCGCGAAGCGGTAGCCGAAGGATTCGGGATCGTCGACGTTGACGCCGTCGACCGAGAGGATGACGTCCGAGCGCTTCAGGCCGGACTGGTCGGCCGGGCCCTTATCGACGACGCTGGCAACGACCGAGCCGGCCGGCCGGTCGAGACCGAGCCCGTCGGCGACCTCTGCCGTCAGGCTCTGCAAGCGCGCGCCGAACCAGGGGCGCTTCACCGTCTTGGCGCCGGCCTTGGCGCTGTCGACGACGAGGCGCACCATCGCCGAGGGAATGGCGAAGCCGATGCCGACGCTGCCGCCGGAGCGGGAATAGATCGCGGTGTTGATGCCGACCACGCGGCCCTTCATGTCGATCAGCGCGCCGCCCGAATTGCCCGGATTGATCGCCGCATCGGTCTGGATGAAGGACTGCGCGTCGCCGACGCCGATCTGCGTGCGCGCCAGCGCCGAGACGATGCCCTGCGTCACCGTCTGGCCGACGCCGAAGGGATTGCCCATGGCCAGCACGATGTCGCCGACCTGCAGCTCGTCGGTATCGGCCAGCTCGATCGCGGTCAGGTTCTTGGCATCGGCAAGCTTGAGCACGGCGAGATCGGTGCGCGGATCGCGCAGCAGGATCGTGGCCTCGACCTCGCGCTTGTCGGCGAAGGCGACCTTCACTTCGCTCATGTTCTCGATGACGTGGTTGTTCGTCACCACGAGACCGGCGCCGGCATCGACGATCACGCCGGAGCCGAGCGAGCGCTGCACCCGCTCGCGCGGCACGCCGAAGCCGCCATCGCCGAAGAAGCGGCGGAAGAACGGATCGTCCATGAAGGGATTCTGCGGACGCTTCTCGACGCGCGCGCCATAGACGTTCACGACCGCAGCCTGCGTCTGCTTGACCAACGGCGCGAAGGAGAGCGTCACCTGCTCGCGCGTCTCGGGCACCTGCCGCGCCGGCGCCTGTGCGGCCACGGGACCCGCGCAGGCCACGACGAGAGCCACTGCGGCGGCAAAGGGAAAACGGGCGGCCATGCATTGTCTCCGAAGGATCGAGTCTTTGCAGAGATAGGCCAGCGTCGGCTGTAATGCCAGCAAGCTCAGCCGTTCGCGGCACGCTTATGCGCAAAGTCCAGGGCGACGTCGATCAGCCCCCGGCAGTCGAGCTTGAGCTGCCAGCCCTGGATGTCGAGACCGTGTCGCAGCAGGATTTCTCGGTCCTGCAGGACCTCCAGTGTCGCGCCTCCCATGGTCCAGCCCCCGAACTGTCGGCTGGACCTGTCCCGGGTGCCTATCGGGGTCACCTCCGAATGACGGGGATCGGCCTTGATGCGCGCGAAGGTCTCGTCGACCTTCGCCGCAGGACCTTCGAGAACCTGGGCAAAATACGTCTTGTCGAACAGAAGATAACCGCTCAGCCCCTGCGCTTGGTTGTTGCGCTGCGAGGTCTTGAGGATGTCGCGGAAGACCGAGAGGACACGCCCCCCAGCTCCCGGCTTGATGCGACTGTGATAGCAGAGCTGCTTAATCATGAAAGCTCGCGGCGTTTGACCCGGACGATGTAAACCACTGGATAGCGATGGTGGTTCCTGCCCTCCTATCGGCGCGACAGCCGGGCCGAAATAAAGAAAGGCGGCCTTCCGGCCGCCTTTCGACAAGTCATGCTGCTAGGCGCCGATCAGGCGGCTTCGTCTTCCGCCGTGAAGACCGGGCCGGAATCCTTGCCCTTGGCGTCGACGTCGCGATCGACGAACTCGATGATCGCCATCGGAGCGTTGTCGCCGAAGCGGAAGCCCGCCTTCATGATGCGGAGATAGCCGCCGTTGCGCTCCTTGTAGCGCGGGCCGAGGACCGCGAAGAGCTTGCCGACGAGCTCGACATCCTTGATCTGCGCGATCGCCTGACGGCGGGCGTGCAGGTCGCCGCGCTTGCCCAGCGTGATCAGCTTCTCGACGACCGGACGCAGGTCCTTGGCCTTCGGCAGGGTGGTGGTGATCTGCTCGTGCTTGATCAGGGCCTGGGCCATGTTGGCGAACATCGCCTGGCGATGCTCGGCCGAGCGGTTGAAACGACGACCGCGGAAACCGTGACGCATTGTTTGGCTCCTTCGTTGCTTACGGCCGCCGTGCCACGGTACGGCCGTTCCTTATGCTCCGGCTCGGGATGAACCGGGCGGGGTTGGCGCGGGATGCCTCCCGCGCCGGTTGAAGCTCAGTAGTGCTCTTCGAAGCGCTTCGCGAGCTCTTCGATGTTCTCCGGCGGCCAGCCCTGGACGTCCATGCCCAGGTGCAGGCCCATGGTGGCGAGCACTTCCTTGATCTCGTTCAGCGACTTGCGGCCGAAGTTCGGGGTGCGCAGCATCTCACCCTCGGACTTCTGGATGAGGTCGCCGATATAGACGATGTTGTCGTTCTTGAGGCAGTTGGCCGAGCGGACCGAAAGCTCGAGCTCGTCGACCTTCTTGAGCAGCGCCGGGTTGAAGGGCAGCTGCGGAGCGGTCGAGACGGCCTCTTCCTTGCGCGGCTCCTCGAAGGTGATGAACACCGCGAGCTGGTCCTGCAGGATGCGGGCGGCGAGCGCCAGCGCGTCCTCGGGGGTGACCGAGCCGTTGGTCTCGATCGCCAGCGTCAGCGAGTCCTTGTCGAGGTTCTGGCCCTCGCGGGTGTTCTCGACGCGGTAGGAGACCTTCTTGACCGGCGAATAGAGGCTGTCGACCGGGATCAGGCCGATCGGCGCATCTTCGGGGCGGTTCTGCTCGGCCGGGACATAACCCTTGCCGGTGTTGACCGTGAACTCCATGCGGATCTCGGCCCCGTCGTCCAGCGTGCAGAGCACGAGGTCGGGGTTGAGGATCGAGACGTCGCCGATGGTGTTGATGTCACCGGCGGTGACGGTGCCCGGGCCGGACTTGCGCAGGGTCATGCGCTTCGGGCCCTCGCCCTGCATCTTGACCGCGACGGCCTTGATGTTGAGGACGATGTCGGTGACGTCCTCACGGACGCCCGGAATCGAGGAGAACTCGTGAAGGACGCCGTCGATCTGGACGGCGGTCACGGCCGCGCCCTGGAGCGACGACAGCAGCACGCGACGGAGCGCATTGCCGAGCGTCATGCCGAAGCCGCGCTCGAGCGGACGCGCGATCACGGTGGCCTGACGCTTCGGGTCGTCTCCGACCTTCACTTCGAGCTTGTTCGGCTTGGAAAGATCCTGCCAGTTCTTGCTGATCACGACCGCACTCCTGGTGCTGAATTCATCTGGCGGCCACCGCCGCCCCGGACAGGCGCCCGCCCCTGCGGGCGCCTTGGGCTAACCACGTCAGGCGTCAGACGCGACGGCGCTTGCGCGGACGGCAGCCATTGTGCGGGATCGGCGTCACGTCGCGAATCGAGGTCACGGTGAAGCCCGCGGCCTGGAGAGCGCGAAGAGCCGACTCGCGACCCGAACCCGGACCGGTCACCTCGACCTCGAGGGTGCGCATGCCATGCTCGGCAGCCTTGCGGGCAGCGTCCTCGGCGGCGACCTGGGCGGCGTAGGGGGTCGACTTGCGCGAACCCTTGAAGCCCATCGTGCCGGCCGACGACCACGAGATCGTGTTGCCCTGCGCGTCGGTGATGGTGATCATGGTGTTGTTGAACGAGGCGTTCACATGCGCGACGCCGGAGACGATGTTCTTGCGTTCGCGACGACGGACGCGCTGGGCTTCCTTGGCCATAACTCTTCTTCCATCCTTCAGGCGCGCCCGTCATGCCAGGCGCTGGGGATGCCGGCGGCCCGTGAGCGGACCGGCCGGCGTATAGACAGCGGACCGACTAGCGGCCCGCCGAAATCACTTCTTCTTGCCGGCGATCGGCTTCGCCTTGCCCTTGCGGGTACGGGCGTTGGTGTGCGTGCGCTGGCCGCGGACCGGCAGCGAGCGGCGATGACGCAGGCCGCGATAGCAGCCGAGGTCCATCAGGCGCTTGATGTTCATCGAGACTTCACGGCGCAGGTCGCCCTCGACGAGGTAGTCGCGGTCGATCGTCTCGCGGATCTGCAGGACCTCGGCGTCGGTCAGCTGGTTGACGCGGCGCTCCGGCGCGATGCCGACCTTCTCGACGATCTCCTGGGCCTTGGCCGCGCCAATGCCGTGGATGTACTGCAGGCCGATGACGACGCGCTTGCCGGTGGGAATGTTGACGCCCGCGATACGAGCCATGGTCTCATCTCCATGTCGGCCGAAGCACCCGATGGCACCCCGGCGGTGGGAAAAATCCCGCGTCCGGTGGAGGCCGGCTCATGCAGGACGTTGAACGGCTCCACGCGGTAATGCGACGTCGTCCCTTCTCGCGAAGGCAACGGCATCGCTCCCATGAAACCGGATGGCGGGTCGTTAACGCGTCGGCCGCAACGAGTCAACCCCGCCGCAACCAAGAACCATGCCAAGGCAGAGAAGGCCAAGGCCAGACCGCGTATTCGCCGTCATGCTCGGGCTTGACCCGAGCATCTCAGGCCGGATGAGGTTTTAGAATGTCCTGCAAGAGATTCTCGGGTCTGCGCTTCGCTTCGCCCGAGAATGACGGCCCTGCCCTGCTCCCTCCGGTACCCCCTACTTCTTCACCAGGTTGCACTTGCTCTCCGAGAGCGGCGCGATGATCTCGGCCGCCGGGATTTTGCGGACGACCTTGAAGTAATCCCACGGCGCCTTCGATTCGGCGGGCTTCTTCACCTCGACCAGCAGCATGTCGTTCATCAACCGGCCGTCCTCGCGGATCTTCGCGCCCGGCGCGTAGAAATCGTCGACCGGCAGCTCCTTCATCTTCGCGGCGACAGCGGGGCCGGCCGCCGTGCCGGCAGCCTTCACGGCCTTGAGATAATGCAGCACCGAGGAATAGACGCTGGCCTGGATCATGCCGGGCATCTTCTTGGTCCGCGCCATGTAGCGATCCGCGAAGTCCCGGCTCGGCTTGTCGGCGTCGTGGTAATAGGCGGTGGTGGTGATCAGACCCTTGGCCTTGTCGAGGCCGAGGCCGTGCACGTCGCTGAGCACCACGACCATCGCCGCGAGTTTCTGGCCGCCATCGACCAGACCGAACTCGCCGGCCTGCTTGATCGAGTTGATCGTGTCCGTGCCGGCATTGGCGAAGGCGACGATCTTGGCCTTGGAGGCCTGCGCCTGCAGCAGGAAGGACGAGAAATCCGGCGTGCCCAGCGGCGCGCGCACCGCGCCCAGCGTCTTGCCGCCATTGGCCTTCACGATCGACTCGATATCCGCCGTGAGCTGATGGCCGAAGGCATAGTCGGCGGCGATGATGTACCAGCTGTCGCCGCCCTCGCGCAGGACCGAAATCGCCGTGCCCTTGGCCGAGGTCGCCGTGTCGAAGGTCCACATGAAGCCGGTCGCCGCGCAATCCTCGTTGAAGAGGCGCGTCGTCGCCGGACCGTTATAGAGCGCGATCTTCTGCTTTTCCTTGGCGATGCCGGCCACGCCCAGCGCAACGGCGGAGTTGGTGAGGTCGGCGATCGCGGTGACGCCATCGACATCGTACCAGCGCCGCGCCAAACCGACGGCGATGTCCGGCTTGTTCTGATGATCGGCCGACACGATCTCGATCGGCTTTCCCAGCACCGAACCGCCGAAATCCTCGATCGCCATCTTCGCCGCCTCGACCGAGCCGAGGCCGCCGAACTCCGCATAATTGCCCGACTGGTCGTTGAGGACGCCGATCTTCACCGCATCCTGTGCCCGCGCCGCCGCCGGCATCAGAGCCAGCGTGCTCGCGACCAGCAATGCACCAAACCTCGTCATGCGCCTGCTCCCTGTCCTGCCTCCGAACCGCGGAAAGCCGCTTCGCCTCCCCGTCTCCGGATGCTTGCCACCGCTTCGCGCGGATTGGCCCACAGGACATCTGCCGTCCTCGGGCCTGTCAACGCACGGCCAGGCCGAGAAAAGGCAAAGGCATCAGCGCAAAAGCGCACCGTAGAAACGAAGAACCCGGCCGGACCGTGAGGTCCGCCCGGGTTCGAATGTCTAGCGCTGGAAAGCCGGTCAGCCCTGCGCCGCCACCGAAAGCGCCTCGTTGATCGCCTGCGAGACGCTGTCGATCGGCTGCATGCCGTCGATCGCGGTTAGCTGGCCGCGCTTCTCGTAGTAAGGAGCGACCACCGCCGTATCGCGGTTATAGGCCTCGAGCCGGGTCTTGAAGACCTCCGGATCGTCATCCTTGCGCACCGGCTGCCCGGCCGCCCTCGCCTCCTCGGCGCGGCGGACGATGCGGTCGACGAGCTTAGTCTGGTCGACCTTGAGCTCGAGGACGGCATCGAGCTTCAGCCCCTTGCCGTCGAGCATCGCGTCGAGCGCCTCGGCCTGCGCCAGCGTCCGCGGGAAGCCGTCGAGGATGAAGCCCTTCTTGGCATCCGCCTCTTCGATGCGGTCGGCGACGATGCCGATGACGATCTCGTCCGAGACCAGCCCGCCGGCGTCCATCACGGCCTTGGCCTTCTGGCCGACCGGCGTGCCAGCGGCAACGGCTGCGCGCAGCATGTCGCCGGTGGAGAGTTGCGGAATGCCGTGCTTCGCGACGATGCGCGCCGCCTGAGTGCCCTTACCCGCCCCCGGCGGCCCCAGGAAAATCAACCGCATTTAGCGCCTCGCTCCTCGCAACTTGGCCTTCTTGACCAGCCCTTCGTACTGATGGGCCAGCAGGTGCCCGTGAACTTGCGCCACGGTGTCCATCGTCGTCGTCACCACGATGAGGAGCGAAGTGCCGCCCAGCAGGATGATCGGGATCTGAGCATAGGTGATCATGAACTCGGGGATAAGGCAGACGATCGTCAAATATCCTGCGCCGAGAACGGTGATGCGCGTGAGGATGCGATCGATATGCTCGGCGGTCCGCTCGCCGGGGCGGATGCCCGGCATGAAGCCGCCATGCTTCTTGAGATTGTCGGCCGTCTCGACCGGATTGAACACGATCGCGGTGTAGAAGAAGCAGAAGAAGATGATCAGCGCCGCATAGAGCACCATGAACAGCGGCCGGCCATGCGCGAGATAGGTCGCCATCACCGACAGGAAGCCGGTGCCGCCCGAAGCCTGCGAGAAGCTGGCGACGGTGGTCGGCAGCAGCAGCAGCGACGAGGCGAAGATCGGCGGGATGACGCCGGCGGTGTTGAGCTTCAGCGGCAGGAACGAGGTCTGGCCCTCATACATGCGGTTGCCGACCTGGCGCTTGGGATAGTTGATCAGCAAACGGCGCTGGGCGCGCTCCATGAACACGCAGAAGGCGATGACGCAGATCGCCATGACGAGCACGCCGAGCAGCAGGCCCGTCGAGATCGCGCCCTGGCGGCCGAGCTCGAAGGTCTGGGCGAGCTGCGAGGGAAATTCGGCGATGATGCCTGAGAAGATGATCATCGAGGTGCCGTTGCCGATGCCGCGGCTGGTGATCTGCTCACCCAGCCAGAGCAGGAACATCGTGCCGCCGACCAGCGTGATCGTGGTCGAGAGCAGGAAGAACGGCCCGGGTTCGAGCACGAGGTTGCCCGAGCCCTGCAGGCCCACGCCGATCGCATAGGCCTGGAACACGGCCAGCACGAGGGTCAGGTAGCGGGTATACTGGTTCAGGGTCTTGCGGCCCTGCTCGCCTTCCTTCTTCAGCGCCTCGAAGCTCGGGATGACGCTGGAGAGAAGCTGCACGATGATCGAGGCCGAGATGTACGGCATGATCGCCAGCGCGAAGATCGCGAGACGCCCGACCGCGCCGCCCGAGAACATGTTGAACATGCCGAGCATACCGGACTGGGTCTGGCGGAAGAGATCGGCCACCGCATCCGGGTTCATGCCGGGCAGCGGGATATAGGTGCCGAGCCGATAGATGACGAGCGCGCCCAGCGTGAACCAGATTCGCTTCTTCAGTTCATCCGCCTTGGCGAAGGCCCCGAAATTGAGGTTCGCCGCAAGCTGTTCAGCCGCCGATGCCATGCGTCCGGTCCCTGGGTCTCAAACTGGTCCCAGATCATCGCGCGTCCTATCGGATGCGTACGATGATCTATCTCATAGTCGGAGCATCGGATTGTCCCGAAACGTGGATTCCACCTTTCGGTCCGATGCTCTGGAAGCACGTCTGCCAACGCACGCGAGGTGCTGTCTGCGGATTCGCGCCTTGCGTCAAACAGTCGAACGGCGGCCAAGGCGCTGGGCCCGGCCGCCGTTCGCAAACGTCATGTAGGCGTTCGGATCACGCCTGTGAAGCGGCAGCCAGAATCTTGACCGAACCGCCGGCCTTCTCGATCGCAGCGACGGCCGACTTGGACGCGCCGTAGACTTCGAAAGCAAGCTTGGTCTTGAGCTCGCCGACGCCGAGGATCTTGACGCCGTCCTTGGCCTGGCGGGTGATGACACCGGCGGCGACGAGCGCCTCGATGGTCACGGTGCCCTTGGCGTCGAGCTTGCCGGCTTCCACCGCCTGCTGGATCCGGCCGAGGTTCACCTCGTTCAGATCCTTCGCGAAGAGGTTGTTGAAGCCGCGCTTCGGCAGGCGACGATATAGCGGCATCTGGCCGCCTTCGAAGCCCTTGATGGCGACGCCGGCGCGCGAGGTCTGACCCTTCACGCCGCGACCACCGGTCTTGCCCTTGCCGGAGCCGATACCACGGCCGACGCGGATGCGCTCCTTCA
>NZ_JAELTI010000310.1 GCF_016428755.1 Allobosea sp. ASV33 | reverse complement strand
CCCCCCCCCCCCCCCCCCCCCCCCCCCCCCCCCCCCCCCCCCCCCCCCCCCCCCCCCCCCCCCCCCCCCCCCCCCCCCCCCCCCCCCCCCCCCCCCCCCCCCCCCCCCCCCCTTTTTCAAGCAGACGCCGGCATACGAGATCGCGCCTAGAGTCTCGTGGGCTCGGAGATGTGTATAAGAGACAGGACCGGCGCGATCGCCGGCGCAGCGTTGTCGGCCGGCAGGATGGCGGTGTGCTCGCCCTGCGGCTCCAATCGGATCGTCGGCGAATCCGCCGGGATCGGCAGGCTGTCGCCGTTCGTGCCTTCGATG
>NZ_JAELTI010000309.1 GCF_016428755.1 Allobosea sp. ASV33 | reverse complement strand
GCCGTATTCGGCGATGCGGTCCATGTTGTCGGTGCGGATCTGCAATTCGACGCGGCTATGGCCGGGGCCGACGACGGTCGTATGAATCGACCGATAGTCGTTCTGCTTCGGAGTCGAGATGTAATCCCTGTCTCTTATACACATCTCCGAGCCCACGAGACTCTAGGCGCGATCTCGTATGCCGGCTTCTGCTTGTAAAGGGGGGGGGGGGGGGGGGGGGGGGGGGGGGGGGGGGGGGGGGGGGGGGGGGGGGGGGGGGGGGGGGGGGGGGGGGGGGGGGGGGGGGGGGGGGGGGGGGGGGGGGGGGGGGGG
>NZ_JAELTI010000308.1 GCF_016428755.1 Allobosea sp. ASV33 | reverse complement strand
CCCCCCCCCCCCCCCCCCCCCCCCCCCCCCCCCCCCCCCCCCCCCCCCCCCCCCCCCCCCCCCCCCCCCCCCCCCCCCCCCCCCCCCCCCCCCCCCCCCCCCCCCCCCCCCCCTTTTCACGCAGAAGCCGGCATACGAGATCGCGCCTAGAGTCTCGTGGGCTCGGAGATGTGTATAAGAGACAGGGCGCTGATCGCGCTCGCCGCGCTCGTGCCTTTCGCCGTCCAGGCGAACACGGTGCTGAACTTCGTCGTCTTCGCGCTGATCATCGCGCTCGCCGCGCAAGGCTGGAACCTGCTCGGCGGTCTTGCC
>NZ_JAELTI010000307.1 GCF_016428755.1 Allobosea sp. ASV33 | reverse complement strand
CCCCCCCCCCCCCCCCCCCCCCCCCCCCCCCCCCCCCCCCCCCCCCCCCCCCCCCCCCCCCCCCCCCCCCCCCCCCCCCCCCCCCCCCCCCCCCCCCCCCCCCCCCCCCCCTTTTAATGATCCGGCGCCCACCGAGATCTACACCGAAGGTTAATCGTCGGCAGCGTCAGATGTGTATAAGAGACAGGGCCGAAGCGGGTCTCGATCGCGGCCGGCGTGCCGCCGCGCTCGACGGCGAGGCTGCGCAGCGCAGCGGCGTGAACCAGCGCGACGGTGAAGGAGCCGGTGCCGGCGGCGTTGCCGTCACCCGTCT
>NZ_JAELTI010000306.1 GCF_016428755.1 Allobosea sp. ASV33 | reverse complement strand
CCCCCCCCCCCCCCCCCCCCCCCCCCCCCCCCCCCCCCCCCCCCCCCCCCCCCCCCCCCCCCCCCCCCCCCCCCCCCCCCCCCCCCCCCCCCCCCCCCCCCCCCCCCCCCTTTTTCATGATCCGGCGACCACCGAGATCTACACCGAAGGTTAATCGTCGGCAGCGTCAGATGTGTATAAGAGACAGGTCGAGGCCTTCCGCGCCTCGCCGACGCCCAACATCATCGTGCTCGAGGCGGTCGCCGACCCGGCGACCCTCGTCGCGCATCTCGATGCCCTGTCCGAAAGCTGCGATGCCGGCACGAAGGTCGTC
>NZ_JAELTI010000305.1 GCF_016428755.1 Allobosea sp. ASV33 | reverse complement strand
CCCCCCCCCCCCCCCCCCCCCCCCCCCCCCCCCCCCCCCCCCCCCCCCCCCCCCCCCCCCCCCCCCCCCCCCCCCCCCCCCCCCCCCCCCCCCCCCCCCCCCCCCCCCCTTTTTTAATGATCCGGCGCCCACCGAGATCTACACCGAAGGTTAATCGTCGGCAGCGTCAGATGTGTATAAGAGACAGGCGCCTGCGTGCCGTCGGTCGAGCCGGAATCGACGACCACGATATCGTCGCTCAGCGCGCGCGCGGCCTCGATCGCCCGGCCGATCCGGTCCGCCTCATTTTGGGCAATAATGAAAATCGAAAGAGG
>NZ_JAELTI010000304.1 GCF_016428755.1 Allobosea sp. ASV33 | reverse complement strand
CCCCCCCCCCCCCCCCCCCCCCCCCCCCCCCCCCCCCCCCCCCCCCCCCCCCCCCCCCCCCCCCCCCCCCCCCCCCCCCCCCCCCCCCCCCCCCCCCCCCCCCCCCCCCCCTTTTAATGCTCCGGCGCCCACCGAGATCTACACCGAAGGTTAATCGTCGGCAGCGTCAGATGTGTATAAGAGACAGGGATCAGACTGCCTGGCCGGGTTCCGCGATGGCCTCGATCGTGATTGCCGCCGAAATGCTCCGTCGGCCGGAAAGCGCGCAAAGGCAGCATTGCTCACATCGAGCGCCTTATTCGGGCAGATAGCAA
>NZ_JAELTI010000044.1 GCF_016428755.1 Allobosea sp. ASV33 | reverse complement strand
CGATCAGGGCTTCCGGACGCCTCGAAGCCAAGGCGTCCGGCAATGTTACGATCAAAGGATCGAAGATCCTGCAGAATTGAGCCTGCAAAAATTAGAGGCCGCTCTCTGCTCAGCCCTCGTCCTGAGGAGCCGCGTCAGCGGCGTCTCGAAGAATGGTCCGGATGGTTCCGGAGCCTCCTGAAACATCCCTCGAGACGCCATTCGAAAAGGAATGGCTCCTCAGGATGAGGGCTGAGCCAAACGAGCTCTAAGCCCGACTCAGGTCAGCTTGCCGCGCGCCGCGACCGGCAATTCGCCGATCAGCTTGTCGCCGCGCACGGTAACCAGGCGATCGACCATGTTGACGACGACGCAGACATGGTTCGGCACGACCCGCACGACCTCGCCGACAAGCGGACGCTTGTTCGAAGCGGAGAGGTCAAGGAAGCCGTGTTCCTCGGCGAATTGCGCGATCCGCGCCGCCGGATATTCGAGGATATAGCCGTGGCCGTCGAGATTGCCCTTGTCGCTGGTCAGCGTCTTCGAGCCTGAATCGAGGATGCCGCGCTCCGGCCCCGCACGGCTCACCACCGTGGCGTAGACGGTCAGCGCGCAATCCTCGAGCGTCGCGACGCCCGCCGCGATCTGCATGCGATCGTTGAAGATCGAGGTGCCCGAACGATGCTCGGTCGAGCCCTTCAGCTTGCCCATGTTGGGGATGTTGGGCGAGCCGCCGGTCGAGACGATGTCGGCCTTGAGGCCAGCATCGCGCAGGCCGGCATTGGCCGTGTCGAGGAACACCTGCGTACGCTCCCAGCCATCCTCGGGCGGGTACATCAGGAAGCCGGCGAAGCGCAGGCCGGGCGAGGCCGCGACCATCTTCGCAAGCTCGACCGCCTCGCCGGGGGTCTCGACGCCGGCACGCTTGCGGCCGGTGTCGCATTCGATGACGACCTCAAGGTCGCGCCCGGCGATCTCGCCGGCGCGCGGCAGGCCGGAGATGGTGACGGGGTTGTCGGCGGCGACGATCATCCTGACGCGGCGCTGGAGCGCACCGAGACGGCCGAGCTTTTCCTCGCCGAGGATGTTGTAGCTGATCAGGATGTCGTCGATGCCGCCATCGGCCATGATCTCGGCCTCGCCGAGCTTCTGACAGGTGATGCCGCGCGCGCCGGCCTCGATCTGGAGCCGCGCCAGCTCTGGCGACTTATGCGTCTTGATATGCGGGCGGTTGGCGACGCCGGCGGCATCGCAGGCAGCCTGGAGGCGAGCGATATTGGCATCGACCTTGTCGAGATCGATGACCACGGCGGGCGTGCCGTAGACGCGGGCGATCTCGGCAGCGAGCGGGGTCGCGGCCGGCTCGTCGACTGATTTGGAGGTGGTTGCGGTCACGCTCATGGGTGCACCTTGACGATGACTTCGATCTCGACGGTCATGCGGTTCGGCAGCGAGCCCATGCCGACGGCCGAGCGGGCATGGCGGCCCCGGTCGCCGAGCACGGCGACGAAGAGGTCGGAGCAGCCGTTGATGACCTTGGGATGGTCCGAGAAATCGGGGGCGGCATTGACCATGCCGAGCAGCTTGACCACCTCGACCTTGTCGAGCGAGCCGACAGCCTTCTTCATCGCCGCGAGCAAGCCGAGGCCCGTCTGCTTGGCATGTTCATAGGCCTGCTCGATCGTGACATCGGCGCCGACCTTGCCGGTCGGATAGGTGCCGTCGGCGCGCTTGGGACCCTGGCCGGAGAGATAGATCATGTCGCCGACCTGCTTGAAGCTGACATAGGTCGCGACCGGCGTCGGCACGTCCGGCAGGGTCAGCCCCAGCTCCTTCAGCTTGTCCTCGGCGCTCATGGCGTTTCTCTCCTCACTTCAATCTTGCCCTGCCGATGCCCGCGGCATCAGCCGTTCATATCGCGGCGCATATAGCGGGCCGCATCGTCATAGCTTGCAAGCTTGCGATCAAGCGCGGGGTCATGCACCTCGCGAAAACCCTGCCGCCGCCAGAAGCCGGTCGAATCGTTGACCGCAACCAGCGCCAGGCTCGTATAGCCGGTCTCGGCTGCCTGGCGGACGATTGCGGCGACGATCGCCGCGGCCGCGCCACTGCCGCGCCCGGCAGGTAGCAAGGCGAGGTCGTGCAGGTACCAGTTCGCGATGCCGACCGGGATGCCGCCGAGCAGGGAGTTCAAGGCAGGAACCGCGCCCGCCGGCCAGGGATGGCTAACGAGATAGCCCTGAAGCGCTCCATCGCCGCCGGCCAGGACATGGCAACCTTCGGGCGCCAGGCGCAGGCGTTCGGCGAAGATTGCCTCATCCTCGGGATAGTCGGGATGCACGACGGCCGCGATCGCCATCACGGCCGGCAGGTCGGCCGGCGCCATGCGGCGCCAGCTCGTTTCGTTGGCCATGAACGCTTACGCCGCGACCTTCGGGAACTTGCTGGTCCGCTTCGGGTGCCACCACTTGCCCTTGAGCACGACGCCCTCGGATACGATCTTGCGGTCGCCGGTCAGGATCTCGCCGACGACGTCCTCATAGGCGAACTTGCCTTCCTTGACGGTGAGGATCGTCGCGTCGCCGAGCGAGCCGACCTTGAGCGAACCGTATTCCGGGCGCTTCAGCGCCATCGCCGCGTTCACGGTCGAAGCCGCGATGACGTTGTTCAGGCTCATGCCCATGCAGAGGAATTTCGACATCGTCGTGACCTGGTCATAGGCCGGGCCGTCGATGCAGAGCTTGTGCACGTCGGACGAGATCACGTCCGGCTCGAAGCCGTTGGCGAGCATGGCGCGCGTGGTCTTGAAGGAAAACGAGCCCTTGCCGTGGCCGATATCGAAGATGACGCCGCGCTTGCGGGCCGCCAGAACCTCAGGCTTCACCGTGCCCTGCGCGGTGGCCGGCGCGTTCGGGAAGGGACGGAAGGCGTGGGTCAGCACGTCGCCCGGCCGGAGCATGGCGATGACTTCCTCATAGGACGGCGGCGGATGGTCGATATGGCACATCAGGGGCATGCCGACCTCGTCGGCGACCTGCAGCGCGATGTTCAGCGGCTTGGTGCCCTGGTCGCCCGAAGCGTGCAGGCCGACGCGGACCTTGATGCCGACGATGTAGTCGCGGTTCTCGTCGGCGACCCTGGCGCAGTCGATCGGGTTCATCAGGCGCAGGTCGCCGCTCTCGCCGACCATGACGCGGTGGTCGAAGCCGTAGATGCCGGCATGGGAGACATGGAGATAGGCGAGGATGCGCGCCTGGCTCGGCTCGATGACGTGCTTGCGGAAGCCCGGCCAGTTGCCGGGGCCGGCCGAGCCGGTATCGACCGAGGTGGTGACGCCGGAGACGCGGCAGAACTCGTCGGCGTCGATGCCGAGCGAGGTGCCGCCCCAATAGACATGGGTGTGCAGGTCGATCAGGCCGGGCGAGACGATGTAGCCGGAGACGTCGCGGATTTCCTTGGCGCCCTTCAGGTCTTTGCCGAAGCCGGAGACCTTGCCGTCCGTGAAGGCGACATCGAGGATGCCGTCATGCTTCTGGGAGGGGTCGATGACGCGGCCGCCCTTCAGGATGAGATCATGAGTCATTGTATTATCCTTGAATTCTATACTGGCTTATAGTGACGCTGCAACCACTGACATAGACCATCCAACCCGGGCATAAGGACACGCTCGTTAATATTTGACTGATCAAGCTTATCTCTCACTTCCCACTTAAGACCTGATGGTATTATTATTCGGCTTATCGTAACCTTTCCGGATACATATTGCTTATTTAACCAATCATCCATCGCTAAATACGGATCACTCAAAGCCGAAAAATATGCAAATTGATTTACTATTCTATCATCAATCGCAGGAGGTTCAAAGAATACAGCAATATCGAAATTACTTGAATGCTTTGAACTTAGAACATCAATATCTCTTATCGTATCAGCAAGAACATCTGCAGAAAATATCTGCGATCCGAGTGCATTTAATTTTTGCTTATGCTCCTCCTGAAGAAGCTCGTGAACTTCTGCAAAATTCACCTTCCAAACCGCAGAATCATGGCCAAAATCGGCCATAGAACTCGTGGCAAAATGAAGCGCTATAAAAGGCGAATAAGTCCAATCCAACAACCTTGTCGGCAGCCCGTGATGCTGAGCAATACTTAGCCAATGCCACTCAGTATCTCGCTCAACAACACGGTCATGAGCGTATTTCTTAAACTGCTTAATTAGATTCTTTTCCATGTTCGGATAGGGTTTTCCCATCCTGATTATTCCATTTTCAAGTTTATACGAGCTTTTATTCAATCCCCTATAAGCAAAATTTGATCTAAATCTACTTATACTTGGATTAAACGTATCTTTGAACAATTCATCATTCAATTCATTCCAAGAATTTACGATTATATCCATTATATGCCTCAATTATTGGTTTTTATTTTATTGTACACTAAATTGAAATAGCGCCCTTGCGCTCGACGATCAGGCCATAGGCCTGGGGCTCGCGATGCTTGGCGAAGTTGAAGGTCGAGGCCTTATAGCTCTTCCCGAGATCCATGTCGCAACGGGCGACGACGAGTTCGTCGCCCTCGGTTACGGCCTGCGCCACGACCTCGCCGGTCGGCGCGATGATGCAGGAGCCGCCAATCTGATCGACGCCGGCCTCCAGCCCCGCCTTGGCGACGCCGACGACCCAGGTGGCGTTCTGATAGGCGCCGGCCTGCATCACGAGCTGGTTGTGGAAATTGCCGAGCCGGTCATGGTCCGGAGCGGGCGGATTGTGCTTGGGCGTGTTGTAGCCGAGCACGATGAGCTCCACGTCCTGCAGGCCCATCGAGCGATAGCTTTCCGGCCAGCGGCGGTCGTTGCAGATCATCATGCCGATATTGGCATCCATCGTCCGCCAGACCGGCCAGCCGAGTTCGCCCGTCTCGAAATAGCGCTTCTCCAGATTCTGGAAGGGCGCCGCGGGGCGATGCTCGGGATGCCCCGGCAGATGGATCTTGCGGTACTTGCCGACGATCGAGCCCGCCTTGTCGACGAGGATCGCGGTGTTGAAGCGGCGCTTGCGGCCCTGTTCGAAGGCGAGTTCGCAGTAGCCGAGGTGGAAGCCGATGCCGAGGCGCTTGCTCTCCTCGAAGAGCGGCGCGGTCTCGTTCGAGGGCATGGCGCTCTCGAACCAGCTATCGATCTCGGCTTCGTCGTCGATCCACCAATGCGGGAAGAAGGCGGTGAGCGCGGCCTCCGGATAGACCACGAGATCGGCGCCGTGACTCTTCGCCTGCCGCATCAGTTCGATCAGGCGGGCGACGGCCGAAGCCCGGCTTTCATCACGCTGGATGGGGCCGAGCTGGGCGGCGGCGACGGTCAGGATACGGGTCACGGCATAGACTCCGGATGAGGATCACCCTGAGGGGAAGGCTTCGATGTGCCGAGCCGGCGCGTCAAGCGCCGGCAATGCGGGGCGTGGGTTGTCCCAGCTGCGGGGCGGGCCCTCAGAGCGTCTTGGCCAGGCGCGGATCGAGGGAGTCTCTCAGGCCGTCGCCGAGCAGGTTGACGGCCAGCACGGTGATCGAGAGGAACACCGCCGGGAACAGGATGATGTGCGGCCGGACCTGCCAAAGCGCCCTGCCCTCGGCCATGATGTTGCCCCAGGACGGCGTCGCCGGCGGCACGCCCGCGCCGATGAAGGACAGGATCGCCTCGACGATCATGGCGCTGGCGCAGATATAGGTCGCCTGCACGCTCATCGGCGCGAAGGTGTTGGGCAGGATGTGGCGGAAGATGATGCGCGGCACGCGCGCACCATTCGCCACGGCAGCCTCGACATAGGGTTGCTCGCGCAAGCTGAGCACGACGCCACGCACGAGGCGCGCCACGCGGGGAATCTCCGCGACGGTGATGGCGATGATGACGTTCTGGATCGAGCCGCGCGTCAGCGCCATCAGGGCGATGGCGAGCAGGATCGGGGGGATCGACATCATGCCGTCGATGATGCGCATGATGATGCCGTCGGCCCAGCGGATGAAGCCGGCGAAGAGGCCGATCGCCAGGCCGATGACCGAGGCCAGGACCGCCACGCTGAAGCCGACGAGCAGCGAGACGCGGGCGCCATAGATCACGCGCGAATAGACGTCGCGGCCCAGCATGTCGGTGCCGAACCAGTAGAGCTCGGAGGGCACGCGGGTGCGGCGCGATGGCGAGATCGCGGTCGGATCGGTGGTCCAGAGCAGCGGCGCGAAGATGCCGATCAGCGCCATCAGGATGAGGAGCCCGCCGCCGACGGCGACGGACGGGTGCCGGCGCAGATAGCGGCGGAAGCGGGCGGCGCGGCTCAGTTCGGCCTTCACCGGCTCGGTGGCGGGAGCTGCGACGGTCGCGGGGGTCGATTGAGCGGTCAATAGCGGATCCTCGGGTCGACGAGGGTATAGGTCAGGTCGATCAGCAGGTTCACGAGCACGTAGACCAGGCTGAACATGAGCACGACGCCCTGGATGACGGGGTAGTCTCGGCGCAGGATCGCATCGACGGTGAGCCGGCCGAGGCCGGGAATGGCGAAGACGCTCTCGGTGACGACCGCGCCGCCGATCAGCAGCGCGATGCCGATGCCGATGATCGTGACGATCGGCACCGCCGCGTTCTTGAGCGAATGCAGGAAGAGCACGTCCTTCTGCGCCACGCCCTTGGCCTGGGCGGTGCGGACATAATCCTGCTGCAGCACTTCGAGCATGGTGGCGCGGGTGATGCGGGCGATCAGCGCGATATAGACGAGGCCGAGCGTGACGGCCGGCAGGATCAGGTTCCTGAGCCAGGGCCAGAAGCCTTGCGCTATCGGCGTGTAGCCCTGCACCGGCAGCCAATCGAGCTTGAGCGCGAAAAGATAGGCGAGCAGATAGCCGACGACGAAGACCGGCACGGAGAAGCCGAGCACGGCGAAGCCCATCGCCGCCTTGTCGACCCAGCTGCCGGCCTTCCAGGCCGCCACCACGCCCATCGGTACGGCGACCACGACAGCGAAGATCAGCGTCAGGACCATCAGCGACAACGTCGGCTCGATGCGCTGCGCGATGAGCTGCGTCACCGGGAGGTTGGTGAAGATCGAGGTGCCGAGATCGCCCTGGATCACCCGGAACGACCATTCGGCGAAGCGCACCAGATAAGGCCGGTCAAGGCCCAGGCTGGCGCGGATGCGCTCGACATCGGCGGGCGAGGCCTGGTCACCGGCGATGATGGCGGCGGGATCGCCCGGCGCGATATAGAGCAGCGAAAAGACGAACAACGCCACGAAGGCCATCACCGGGATGGTCGTGATGATGCGCCTGACGACGAAACTAAGCATGGGGCCGGGGGACCTCGTTCAAAGCGATAGCAGGGGCCGCGGCCCGGATTTCTTCCGGGTCGCGACGAAGCGAGGCAACGGAGCCGGAGCAGCTCCGGGAGCGCGGAGCGCCTTGCTGCTCCGCGCGGGCGATCAGCCCTTCTTGACGTCCCAGAAGAACGGCAGCGGCCCGCTGACCACGCCGGTGACGTTCTTCCGCCAGGCCTGGTAGCCGAGATAGAAGCCGGTCGGCGCGAAGACGACGTTCTCGACGGCGGCCTTGTTGAGGCGGCCCATCGCCGCCTTTTCCTCGGCCAGATCCTTGGCATTGAACCAGTTGGTGACCTCGGTCTCGACCGCGGGCACGTCCGGCCAGCCGAACCAGGCCTTGTCGCCATTGGCGCGGATCGCGGTATAGGCGGCCGGATTGATGCAGTCGGCGCCGGCATGCCAGGTGTGGAACATGCTCCAGCCGCCCTGTCCCGGAGGCGTCTTCTGGGCGCGGCGGGAGCCGACCGTGCCCCAGTCGGTGGCGACGAAATCGACGTTCATGCCGATGCTCTTGAGCAGCGAGGCGGTGACGTCGCCCATCGACTTGGTCGCGGCCATGTCCTGCGCGACGACGCAGACCACAGGCTCGCCCTTGTAGCCGGATTCCGCGAGGAGCTTCTTGGCTTCGGCAACATTGCGCTTCTTGAGGATGTCGCCGCCTTCCTCGGTGTAGAGCGGCGTGCCCGGGGTGAAGAAGCCCGGCAGCGGCTTCCAGAGCTTGTCGTCGTCGCCGACGACGGCGCGCATGTAGTCTTCCTGGTTCAGCGCCGTGAGCACCGCCTGGCGCACCTTCAGGTTGTTGAAGGGCGGGAACAGGTGGTTCATGCGGAAGGCGCCGACATTGCCCAGCGGATCGCCGATATCGACATTGATGTCCTTGTGGCCCTTGAGCACCGGCACGAGATCGGCGAGCGGGGTCTCCCACCAGTCGACCTCGCCGTTCTGGAGCGCGGCAGCAGCGGTCGCGGCGTCCGGCATGATCACCCATTCGACGCGGTCGACCAGGATGTTCTTGCCGCCGGCGAGCCAGTCCGCCTTTTCGGAGCGCGGCTTGTAGTCCGCGAATTTCTCGAACACCGCCTTGGCGCCGGGCACCCAGTCGTTACGCAGGAACTTCATCGGGCCGGAGCCGATATATTCGGTGATCTGCGTGAAGGGGTCGGTCTTGGCGATGCGCTCGGGCATCACGAAGGAACAGGGCGCGTTGTTCTTGGCCAGCGCCAGCAGCATCTTCGGGAAGGGCTGCTTCAGCGACCATTTCCAGGTCAGTTCGTCGACGGGCGCGAGCTCGACCTGGATGGCGCGCAGCATCAGGCCCATCGGATCGCGCGCCGACCAGCGCACGAGGCTGGCGACCACGTCCTTGGAGGTGACCGGCGTGCCGTCATGGAACTTGAGGCCGGAGCGCAGCTTGAAGGTCCAGGTCAAGCCGTCGGAGGAGACCTCCTCCGTCTCGACCATCTGGCGCTGCGGCTGGAACTTCGAATCGATGCCGTAAAGCGTGTCCCAGACCAGCGCAGCGGCGTTGCGGACGACGTATTGCGTTCCCCAGATCGGGTCGAAATTCGCGAGATTGGCCTGCGGTACGAAGCGTAGCGTCTTGGCTGGGCTTTGCGCCAGGGCGGGCATCGCCAGCCCGCCTGTCGCGGCGGCCATGCCGGCGCCCGTCGCGGATTTCAGAAACGTCCTGCGATCCATCATGCTCTCCCCTGAAGCGGCGCCTCTGAACGGGCTGCCTTGCCGCAAGTTTGAGCAGAAAAAATCCGCCTGACAACACGCAGCAGCACCCGCTAGAGCCCGCCAACCGCCTGCACGGTTCGTGCCAGACGGAACTTCTGCAGGGGGAACGCAGGGTTTGGGCGCCCGAAGGGGCTTTTTCGGCCCGTTCCGGGAAAAGCGAAAAAATCCGCGATTAAATCGGTTTGACCGGTTCATCCACACGGGCAAACGGACGCGCCTGCTCGAAGGCCGCGGCCGCCCGCAAAACGAGCGCATCCTTGCCGAAGGCGCCGACGATCTGGAGCCCGGCCGGCAGGCCTGCCTTGGTCAGGCCGCAAGGCACGGAGACCGCGGGCTGCTCGGTGATGTTGAACGGGTAGGTGAAAGGCGTCCAGCGCGTCCAGTCCTCGCCATAGGCGCCGTGCTCGGGCGTATCGCGCCCGACGGCGAAGGCCGGCAACGGCAAGGTCGGCGTCAGCAGCAGGTCGTATTTCTGGTGGAACTGCGCCATCCGGTAAGCCAGCGCATTGCGCTGGTTCAGGAGCGCATCGACATAGGCCGAAGCCGGGACCCGCTCTCCTTGCTCCGCTACAGCGACGAGGCCCGGGTCCATCCGCTTGCGCCCGGCGGCATCGATGCTCTTCAGCGCCAGCGCCGCGCCCGAGGACCAGAGCGTCATCAGGATCTCGATGGGATCGTCGAAACCGGGATCGACCTCCTCCACAGTCGCGCCGAGCTCGGCGAAGACCTGTGCGGCCGCAGCCGTCAGCGCGGCGATCTCGGGATCGACAGCGACGTTCTGGCCGAGGCGCGGCGACCAGGCGACGCGCAGGCCTCTCATGCTGCCCTTGAGCCCGTCGACATAATCCGGCGGGCGATCCGTGAGCGCGGTCATGTCGCGCGCGTCGGGCTGGCCGATCACCTTCATGGCGAGCGCGGTATCGGTGACGGTGCGCGCCAACGGCCCGAGATGGGCAAGGAAGCCCATGACCGAGATCGGCCAGGCCGGCACGCGGCCATAGCTCGGCTTCAGCCCAACGACGCCGGTGAAGGCGGCGGGAATGCGCACGGAGCCCGCGCCATCCGTGCCGATATGGATGCAGCCGAGATTGAGCGCGGCGCAGACCGCCGCGCCCGACGAAGAGCCACCCGGCCCGGTGCCGGTGTTCCAGGGATTGCGGGTGATGCCGGTGAGCGGCGAATCGCCGACACCCTTCCAGCCATATTCCGGCATCGTGGTCTTGCCGAGAAAGACGGTGCCGGCCTCGCGCAATCGTGCCGTGACCGGAGAATCCTCGGGAAAGGGCGCGTCGGAGGCGATGGCCGAGCCGCGCTGCATCGACCAGCCGGCGACGCCGAGATTGTCCTTGATGGTGACGGGCACGCCGTCGAGCGGGCCGATCGCCTCGCCCTTCAGCCAGCGCGCCTGCGAGGCTTCGGCCATGGCGAGCGTGACCGCCTCGTCGCGGACGGCGAAGGCGTTCACCGCAGGCTCGAAGCGCTCGATGCGGGCGAGCGTGTCCTTCGCCACCTCGACGGGGGAGAGCTGCTTGCTCGCATAGAGCGGGCCGAGCTCGGCGGCGGAAAGCGTGGCGATCGTCGTCATGAGGGGACCTCTCAGGCGTTGGCGACGCGCCAGGCCGTGGTGAGCAGGATATTCGCGCCGGCGACCATGTCGTCGTCGGTGCTGAACTCGGCCGGGTTGTGCGAGAGACCGCCGATCGAGGGAATGAACACCATCGCCGTCGGGCAGAGCCGCGCCATCATCTGGGCATCGTGGCCGGCGCCGGAGATCATGCGGCGGATCGGCAGACCGAATTCGCCCGCGCTGCGCTCGACCTCGGCGATCAGCTCTTCGGCGAAGGGCGTCGCTGGGAAGCGCGCGAGGTCGCGAAAGGAGATCTCGATGCCGTCGCGCGCGGCCAACTCGGCGCCGAAGGCGCGCACCGCGGCCTCGGCCTGGGCCAGCGGCTGATCGAGCGGATTGCGCAGGTCGAGCGTCATCACCACGGTCTCGGGCACGACATTGACGTTGCCGGGCTGGACGCGGATGACGCCGCTATTGGCGAGCTGGTTGGGAATGGTCTTGGTCAGTTCATTGGCGAAGATATTGATGCGCGCGGCGGCAAGCCCCGGGTCCTTGCGATAGGCCATCGGCGTCGTGCCGGCATGGCTCGGGCGGCCCTTCACGGTGAGTTCGAGCCAGCAGATCGCCTGGATGCCGGTGACGGCGCCAAGCCCGCCGCCCTCGTTCTCCAGCACCGGCCCCTGCTCGATATGCATCTCCAGATAGGCATGGGCCGGCAGGAAGCCCGGCTTCTCCGCGCCCTCGTAGCCGATGCGCTTCAGCTCGGCGCCCAGCCCGATGCCTTCGGAATCGACTTCCCGGTGCGCCGCCTCGACGCTCATGCCGCCGGCCCAGACATAGGAGCCGAGCATGTCCGGGTGGAAGCGCGCGCCCTCCTCGTTGGTGAAGGCGATCACCGCCATGTCGCGCTTCGGCGTCAGCCCAGCATCGCGCAAGGCGGCGAGAACCTCGACGCCGGCGACGACACCGAGCGCACCATCGAAGCGCCCGCCGGTACCGACCGTGTCGATATGCGAGCCCATGATGACGGCCGGGCCGTCCTGCTGTCCCCTCAGGATGCCGACGATATTGCCGATCGCATCCACACGGGTATCGAGGCCGAGCGCCTTCATCTGGCCGACCAGCCAGTCGCGCCCCTGCTTGTCTTCATCAGTCAGGGCGAGGCGGCGGCAGCCGCCTTCCGGCGTCGCACCGATCTTCGAAAGCTCGGCAAGGCGCGAAGTCAGTCTCGCGCCGTCGATCCTCAGATTGGTGCTCATCGGCTTACGCTCCTCCGCAGTCGGCAAGGCAAGATGCAGACCGCGGCAGCGGTTGTCGACCCGCGTCCAGCGCATCGGCTCAGGGCGGCGGAGCGCGTGGCCGCGGCTATTTCTATGCCCCGATCGGCGGTAGAAGCGGCACCCCATGTCCGCAATCGCCGAGTCCCGTCCGCATCGTCCCTGGCTTGCGGAAGCCCGCGCCATGCTGGCCCTGAGCTGGCCGATGGTGCTGACCAATGTCGCTCAGACCGCGATGACGGCGACCGACGTCATCATGATGGGCCATCTCAGCCCGGACGCGCTGGCGGCGGGCGCGCTCGGCACCAATCTCTACAATGCAGCGCTGATCTTCGGGATCGGCGCGATGGGCGCGGTCTCGCCGATGATCGCGATCGAGCTCGGCCGCAACAGGCACGCGGTGCGGGATTTGCGCCGCACGGTCCGCCAAGGTTTCTGGGCCGCGGCCACCATGGTCGGGCCGATGTGGCTCTTCCTCTGGCAGGCCGAGTTCATCCTGAGGGCGATGGGCCAGGACCCCGCCCTGTCGAGGGCCGCGGCGTCCTATATCCACACGCTGCAATGGGGCCTGCTGCCCTTCTTCCTCTATCTCTGCCTGCGCGGCTTCGTGGCCGCGCTGCAGCGGCCGCGCTGGGCCTTCATCGTCGTGCTCTTCGCGGTGGCGTTCAACGCTTTCGCCAACTGGTGCCTGATGTTCGGGCGGCTTGGCTTCCCGGCGCTCGGCCTTCCGGGATCGGGCATGGCGACGGCGCTCTCCTCGGCCCTGATGTTCCTCGGCCTCGCGCTGGTGGTCATGCTGGACCGGCGGTTCCGGCGCTACCGGGTGTTCGGTCGCTTCTGGGTGCCGGACTGGCCGCGCTACCGCGCCTTCTGGCGCATGGGCCTGCCGATCGCGCTGACGCTCGCCTTCGAATCGCTGATCTTCTACGGCGCGGCCTTCATGATGGGGCTGCTCGGGTCGACCGCGCTCGCCGCCCATGCCATCGCGATCCAGATCGCCTCGCTCGCCTTCATGGTGCCGCTCGGAATCGGCCAAGCCGGGACGGTGCGGGTCGGGCGCGCCTTCGGCTCCGGCGACAAGGAGGGCATCCGGCGCGCCGGCATGATGGCGCTGATCCTGGCACTGAGCTTCATGTGCTTCACGGCGCTCTTGATGGCGACCGTGCCGGATTGGCTGATCGCGCCCTTCCTCGACCGGTCGAAGCCCGGCGCGGAGGCGGTGGCGCAGATCGCGGCGATCTTCCTGTTCTATGCCGCCGTCTTCCAGATCGCCGACGGGGCGCAGGTTATCGGCTCCTCGATCCTGCGCGGCCTCGGCGATACGCGCCTGCCGATGATCCTCGCGGGTATCGGCTACTGGGGCATCGGCCTGCCGCTCTCGGCTGGGCTCGGCTTCCTGACCCCGCTCGCGGGCAGCGGGATCTGGATCGGGCTGGTGATCGGGCTCTCGGTCGTCGCCGTGATGATGCTGTGGCGCTGGCGGGCCCGGGAACGGCTGGGGCTGCTCAAATGGGGGCTGCACGAGGCGGCCTGAGCCGAAAGGCCGCGATCCGGCCTGTTGCCGAACGGCAACAGCGTTGCACGGACACAATTTGGCCATCTCCTGTTCACCCCACGGCCATCTCGGCAACCTTGAACGGAGGTCGTCAACGGCGCATGGAACTCTGGCGCCGTCCCGCCGTTCATTGTCGCCTGCAACGCCGAGTTTCCCGTCGATGTCCCCCGTCCAGCCGTCCGCCTCCCCCCTCGCCCGGCCGACACGCCGCGTCTTCGCCGCGCTGAGCCCGCTGTTCCTTGCGGCCTGCGTCGCGACGCAACGCCAGGAGCCGTTCGAGGTGCCGAACCGGGGGCGGCAGATCAGCGCCGAATATCTCTCGATGTATGGCGAGCGGCCCGATGAGCTGCACCCGCTGCCGGCGACGGACCTTTCCGAGGTCGATCCCCAGTTCCTGCGCCGCATCGTCTCCTACCCGACCCGCGAGCAGCCCGGCACGATCGTCGTCGATACCGACAACCGCTTCCTCTATCTCGTCCAGGAAGGCGGCAAGGCGATCCGCTACGGCATCGGCGTCGGCAAGCAGGGCATGTCCTGGCGCGGCCGCGCCACGGTCGCCCGCAAGGCGCAGTGGCCGCGCTGGACCCCCACGGCGGCGATGATCGCGCGCGAGCCGGAGCGCAATCGGCCATGGGCCGGCGGCATGGCCGGCGGCCTCGAGAACCCGCTCGGCGCCCGTGCACTCTATCTCTACCAGGGCAACCGCGACACGATGTACCGCATCCACGGCACCACCGAGCCGTGGTCGATCGGCCAGTCGGTCTCGTCGGGCTGCATCCGCCTGTTCAACCAGGACATCATCGACCTCTTCAGCCGCGTCCCGACCGGCACGACCGTCGTGGTGCTGAATCGCGGCACGCTGCAGGCGCCGTCCGACGCCGACGAGATGCCGCCGCCGGACGACGATTTCGGCAACATCTGACGCCAGCCTACGGTTGTCGCAGCGACGCCTTGATACCGTCACAGGGCGATCCCACCTCTTGAGCGCGGCGCAACCGTGCCGCCCAACGAGAGGAGATGACGATGACGCCGCAAGAACGCGACGTGATCGCCGGGATTTTCGACCGCCTGAAGCAGGCGGCCAATCAGCCCCGCGACCCCGAGGCTGAGAATTTCATCGCAGAACGCCTGCGCGAGCAGCCCTTATGCGCCCTATGCCATGGCCCAGGCGGTCTATGTGCAGGAGCAGGCGATCACCAATCTGCATCAGCAGGTCGAGAGCCTGCAGGCGCAGCTTCGCGAGGCGCAGAGCCGCGCCAGCGAGCCGGCTCAGCCGCAGGCCGGCGGCTTCCTGTCCGGCATCTTCGGCGGTGCGTCCGTGCCGCGCACCGGCTCGGTTCCGCCCGTGCCGCCGCGCGCCGATGCCGCAGCCCCCTCCTCCGCCTGGAATACCCAGCCGCAGGCTCAAGCTGCAGCCCCCGCCCAGGGCATGCCGATGCAGCCACAAGCGCCGCAGCCCGGCCCGTGGAGCAACCAGCCGCAGCAGCCGTCCCGCGGCGGCGGCTTCATGGCGAGCGCGCTGACCACCGCAGCCGGCGTCGCCGGCGGCCTGATGCTCGGCAATGTCCTGACCAACGCCTTCGGCGGCGGCAGCAAGCCTGCGGCTCAGACCGCGAGCGATACCAGCGCGACCAACCCGGCAGGGGCTACGCCGCAGCAGGCCGCCTACGAGCAGGGCGCCAACGATCAGGCGGCCTATGACAAGGGCTCCTCCGACCAGGCACAGCAGGACCGTGGCTACGGCCAGGGCTATGACGGCGAGGCCAATTACCAGAACGCGAGCCAGGACGACGACAACGATCCCGGCTTCGACGATGGCGGCGGGGACGACGACAGCTGGGTCTGACCCGGCCGCGCCTGCCCTTCGAGGAATCGATCACCCCTATCAGCCCGCCTCTCCGAGGCGGGCTTTTTGCTGTCTGCGCCATCCTGTCACCGAGAGGGTCTTGATTTAGAATTATTCTAATCTATGGTTCCGCACATGAAACGCGTCGCCGATCTCACCGAAGCCGAAATCCTGGCCCTCGCCATCTCCAACGAGGAGGAGGACGCGCGCATCTACCTCTCCTTCGCGCAGCGATTGCGCGCGAACTATCCCCATTCGGCGGGGATGTTCGAGGACATGGCCGTCGAGGAGCAGGGCCATCGCCACAGCCTGCTCACGCTCTATGAGAGCCGTTTCGGCAAGGAGCTGCCGCATATCACGCGCCAGGACGTGAAGGGCTTCCTGAAGCGCAACCCGGTCTGGCTGCATGAGGACCTGCAGCTCGACGCGGCACGCAAGCATGCGGCCGTGATGGAGCTCGAAGCGAGCCGCTTCTATGCCGGTGCGGCGGAGCGGGCCTTCGACACCGGCACGCGCAAGCTGCTCGCCGACCTCGCGGAAGCAGAGCGTGCGCATGAGAGCATGGCCGAACGGCTCGGCGAGGAGCTCAAGACCTCCGGCGCGGCCGACGAGGAAGAGGAGACGCGCAAGCGGCTCTTCGTCCTCCAGATCGTCCAGCCGGCGCTGGCCGGGCTGATCGACGGCTCGGTCTCGACGCTGGCGCCGATCTTCGCCGCCGCCTTCGCGACCCATGATTCCTGGAATGCCTTCGTCGTCGGCCTCGCCGCCTCGATCGGCGCCGGCATCAGCATGGGCCTGACCGAAGCCCTCTCCGACGACGGAGTGGTGACGGGGCGCGGCCACCCCTGGGTGCGCGGCGCCGCCTGCGGCTTTGCCACCACGATCGGCGGGCTCGGCCACACCCTGCCCTATCTCATCCCCGATTTCTGGATGGCGACGGCCATCGCCGGCATGATCGTCGCCTGCGAGCTGGTGGTGATCGCCTGGGTGCGCTGGCGCTATATGGAAACGCCCTTCGCCTCGGCGATCGTGCAGATCGTCATCGGCGGCCTGGCGGTGCTCGCCGTCGGCATCCTGATCGGGAGCTCGTAGAGCCTCAACGAAGCGTTGAAACAACCGCTGTCATTCCGGGGCGGCCCTTGGGCCGCGCCCGGAATCCAGAACCGATACCGTCGTGGATTTGGGGAGGCCGCCAACCGAGCCCTTGGAGGAAGTTACGTCGGTTCTGGATTCTGGGCTCTTCGCAACGCGAAGCCCCGGAATGACGGTGGTGGTTCCGCAGACCGCCGAACCTCAGATCACCAGCACCTTCGCCCCGACGCGGACGCGCTCGTAGAGATCGGTGACGTCGTCATTGGTCATGCGGATGCAGCCCGAGGAGACCGCCTGCCCGATCGTGTTCGGCTCGTTGGTGCCGTGGATGCGATAGAGCGTCGAGCCCAGATACATAGCGCGCGCGCCCATCGGGTTGTCGGGGCCGCCGGCCATGAAGCGCGGCAGGTCCGGCCGGCGCTTCAGCATCTCGCCCGGAGGCGTCCAGCTCGGCCATTCCGCCTTGCGGGTGATCGTCTTCATGCCGGCCCAGGAGAAGCCCGGCCGGCCGACGCCGATGCCGTAGCGCAGGGCCCGACCGCCCGGCTGCACCAGGAAAAGGAAGCGCTGGGGCGTGTCGATGATGATCGTGCCGGGCTTGTGCGGGCCGTCATAGGCCACCTCCTGCTTGCGGAAGCGCGGATCGACGATCTGCTGGATGCCCTGCTGCGGCTCGACAGGCTCGCCCAGCGCCGCCATGCGCCGCGTGGCGCGGGGCTGGCGCGCGGCCTCGAACGGATCGGGCTCGTAACCGCCCTGCGGCTGCATGCGCTGGCCATAGGCATAGCCGCCGGGGCGGTTATAGACCGCGCCGCCGCGGCCATAAGGCGTCGGGTCGCGGCCGGTCATCAGCATCTCGATGAAGCCGCCGCCATAGGTGCCGCGTCCGCCGCCGGACGCCATCGGATCGTTCGGCGCGGCATAGCCGTAATTCTGGCGATAGCCCTGCGCGACGGCCGGCCCGGCCGCAGCCAGGGCTCCGGCAACGGCCAGGAGCGGAAGAAGGATCTTTCGACGCATGACGCAAACACTCTCGACATCGACTGCCGGGAAGCCTGCGGGGCGCGCTCAAAGGAATGGTGAATCGTTGACTCTCAGGCGCTAAAACCAGCCTTAAATCACGCAATTCGCGGAATTAACCTTAGCGAGCCGTCAAGCGACAAGGTGAAGGAAACCTTGCCCCTCACCGGCGCGCGGCGCGCCGGGCGAGCCAGCGCAGCTTCAGGCCCGTGCGCCAGCGGCCGACATCCCAGCCCAGGATGACCGCCGCATAGATCAGCCCACCGAGCCCGACCTGAAGCGGCAATTCGAGCCCGGCCGGAAGCGTGCCGCGCAACGGCCAGATCGCGAGCCCCATCGCAGCGCCCGCCGCCAGGATGCAGGCGAGATCGCGCAGCGGCGGCCGGACCGGCAACGCCCGCAAGGCGATCACCGCCATGACCAGCAGCGCGGCGAGATAGGCGGCGCTCTGCGCGATCGAGACCGTCATCGGCGCCAGCGTTCCGGGCTGGGCGAAGATGACGGCGAGATTGATGGCAAGCCCGATCAGGGACGCCAGAATCGCCACGAGCGTGCGCTTCGCCAGCAGGAAGACGGGCGCGAGCGCCGCCTGGAACAGCGCGATCGCCGCGAAGCCCGGCAGCAGCAGCGCCATATGAGCGGCGAAATGGCCGCGGAAGCTTGCGGGCACGAAAAGCCGCTCGAAGGCCGGCAGGATCAGCCAGAACCCGAGCGCGACCGGGAGCACGCAAGCGAGCACCGGGACCATGTTGCGGGCGATGCGCTTCTGCGCGGCGACACGGCCGCGCGTCTCGTCGAGGCGGATGACCTCGCGCAGCAGCACGATCTCGAGCATCGAAGCCAACACCGGAAAGAGCCGCAAGCCGATATCGGATGCCAGCGAGAAGTAGCCGGCCTCGGCGAAGCCATGGCTCTCGGCCAGGATCGCACGGTTCAGAAGCGGGATCGCGGCATAGACCGCGTTGCCCGCGACCAGCGGCAGGGCATAGCGCGCGAAATTGCGCATCAGGTCGATGCGCAAGACACCGGATGCCGGCTTGGCATCAGCCAAACGCCCGCGAATAGCCAGAACGGCAGTGACCGCACTCACCACGCCGCCGAGCAGGACGATAACCGGATCATGGAACCACCAGGCTCCGCCGACCATCAGCAGCAGCGCCGCGACACTGCGGACGAGGACGAGCCGGGCATAAGCCGCATCGAGGAAGCGGGCGCGGGCGATGGCCGCGTGATAGTCGAACCAGCCGGCGGCGATGCCGCCCGCGACCGATACCATCAAGAGCGCCGCCGGCAGCCCGGCATCGATCCCCGCGAGCAGCGCCGCCGCGAGAAGCGCGCAAAGCGACAGGCTGACGCCGGCGAAAAGCAGGTCGAGCGTCGCCCGGATGCCGGGGTCGCTCTCGCGGCTTTGCAGGGAATAGAAGCGGACGACGGAGAGTTTCAGCCAGTCGAGCAGCGCCGTGTTGATGAGCACGATGGTCGCGGCGCCAATGGCGTAGAGCCCGAAGGCCTCCGGGCCAAGGAACAGGGCGACGAGCAGTCCGAGGACGAAATTCAGCCCGGCATTGACGATGAAGGGCAGAAGAACGGTCATCGTGCCCTGCCCACTTCGTCCCGATCTCCGCCCTGCCACGACCGACGCCAGCGACTCAACCGGCCGCGCCGCATTCAGCTTGGGCGTAGCCGCGCAGGGCACGTTTTCCAAGGGGCTGTTGAAAGAGCCCCCAGCGCCGCTCTGCTGCCATGGCATTGCCCGGCGCCGTTCCCGCCTCTTCCCGGCGGCCGGATTTGATCCTAAGGCCAATATCATGACCCTGCCCATCCGGCCTGCCCGCGACGACGATTCCGGCCCGCTCTCCGCCCTCATCGCGGCGAGCTTCGCCGAGTATCCGGGCTGTATCTTCGTCGAGGAGGAACTGCCGGAACTGCGCCGGCCGGCATCCTATTTCGCGGCTAAGGGCGGCGTGCTCTGGATCGCGGATGGGGAGAACGGCCGCATCGCCGGCTCGCTCGGCGTCCTGCCGGTACCCGGGCAGAACGCCGTGGAACTCGCCAAGGTCTATGTCGACCCCGCCTTCCGAGGTGCCGGGCTGGCGCAAGCCCTCTTCGCGAGGGCGATCGACTTCGCGGCACAGGGCGGCTTCGCCGAGATGACGCTCTGGTCGGATACGCGCTTCACGCGCGGCCATCGCTTCTACGAGAAGCTCGGCTTCGCGCGCTGGCCGGGCGAACGCTACCTCGGCGACGTCTCGGAAAGCTGGGAATACCATTTCCGCAAGCCGCTGCCTCGCAAGTCATGAACGCGGCCGTCGCCTTCCGGGCCGCGTTCGGTATCGCCCTGCTCACCGTCATGGACGCGGTGGTCAAGGGCCAGATACACCACCATCCCTTCATCGTCGCGCTGTTCATGCGCTTCGCGATGGGCGGGCTTTGCGCGCTTGCGGTGCTGGCGATCGCGCGCCCCGCCCGGCCGATGCGGGAGAGCCTGATCGGCAACACCGCGCGCGTGCCGCTCGTCGTGCTGACCGCCGGCAGCTTCTTCTACTCGATCTCGGTGCTGCCGCTGGCGGAGGCTTTGACCCTCTCCTTCCTCGCGCCGGTTTTCGTCGCCCTGCTCGGCGGCTTGCTGCTCAAGGAGAAGATCGACAGGCGCATCCTGCAGGCGCTCGGCTTCGGGCTCGCCGGCATGCTGGTGATGGTCTGGCCGCGGCTGCAGGGCCATGTCAGCGGCGCCGGGCTCGGCGTCGCGGCGGCGCTGTTCTCGGCGGTCAGCTACGCTTTCAACCTGATCATGCTCCGGCGCATCGCGGTTAGGGAGCATCCGACCGTCATCGTCGCCTTCCAGACTGTCGGGCCGGCGCTCTGCCTTGCGGTACCGGCCTGGTACGCCTTCGTGCCGATGAGCCTTGGCGATCTCGCCATCTATCTCTTGGCGGGGGCGCTGGGCGTGGCCGGGCATCTCACCCTGACCTCGGCCTATGCCCGGGCCGCCGCCTCGCGCCTTGCGCCGATCGAATACACGGCGCTGGTCTGGGCAAGCCTGCTCGGCTTCTTCCTGTTCGACGAGGTGCCGCTCTATACGACCTATCTCGGCGCGCTGCTGATCGTGGCAGGGGCCGTCGCCGTCAGCCGGCGTTAGCAAATTCTTTTTCCTGCAGTAACTTAGAGGCCAGCGTGGCCAGCTTGATTCAACCGGCTCAGATCAAGCTTTAGGCTTCGCCGGAAACACCAGGCAAGTCTCGGTGCCGTGCGCGAGCAGCTTGCCGCGCGCGTCGACCAGCCTACCCTCCGTCGTGATGACCGAGCTGCCGCGATGGATCAGCTTGCCCTCGCAACGCACCGGCCCGCTGTCCGGCATCACCGGCCGGACATAGTTCAGTTTCATCTCCAGCGTCGTGTAGCCCTCGCCCGGCTTCAGCGTGGCGTGCGCAGCGCAGGCCATGGCGGAATCGAGGATCGTCGCGGTCCAGCCGCCGTGGATAGTGCCGAGCGGGTTGAAGAAGCGCGGCGAGGGTTGGCCGACGAAGACCACCCGGCCCTCGTCAGCTTCCACCAATTCGAAATCCATGGCGTCGGCGAAGGGCGGCGCCGGATTCGTGCCGGCGATGATCCCGCGCAGGAAGCTCAAGCCATCGCCCGCGACCAGCTCCTCGCGAGTCACCACCCCAACCGCGCGCTTCATGCCGATCTCCATTCGTGTATCTGCACGATAGGGACAAGATCGCGCTATGGTCAACCGGCGAACCCGGCTTCAGCGCTCGCCGCGCGCGGCCCGGCGCAACGCCTTGAGGCCGTCGCGGGTCTCGCGCCAGCGCTCCTCGCCGAAGCCGCCCTCGATCTTATCCTGCGCCGCGCGCCAGTATGGAATCGCGGCCTCGATCGCGGCCCTGCCCTTCTCGGTCACCGCATAGACCGAGGCCCGGCCCCGGCATTCCACGGGCTCGACCATGCCCTCGGCCGCCAGAAGCTGGAGATTGCGCGTCAGCGAGGTTCGCTCCAGCGCGAAGCGTTCGGCCAGTTCCGTGACCGATTTCCACTGCCCGGTCGAGAGCGCCGAGAGCAGCACGAACTGGGTGATCTTGAGGCCGCTCGGGCGCATCGCCTCGTCATAGGCGCGAGTCACGGCCCGCGCGGTCATGCGCACATGCAGCGCGACGCAGGAGCGTGCGATGGCGTCGAGACGGGGGTCGGGCGCGGGCGTCGTCATTCCGCCATGTTAGCGTGTTCAAGCGCTGCTGCCAGCCGGCCTGAAGCGTCCTGCGACACCGCATCCGCCGACGTTCACTTTATCGCGGGGTGCTTCCTTGACTCTCCGGACCCCCGCGCCTATCTCCGGCTGCATCTGTTAGCACTCTTGCTTGGTGACTGCTAACAGCATCCCCCGGGTGCCCGTCAGCGGCGCCCGAACCGAATAAGATCGAGAGGAAGACAGAACCATGAAGTTCCGTCCGTTGCATGACCGCGTCGTGGTCCGCCGCCTTGACAGCGAAGAGAAGACCAAGGGCGGCATCATCATCCCCGAGACCGCCAAGGAAAAGCCCCAGGAGGGCGAGGTCATCGCCGTCGGCTCCGGCGCGCGCGACGAGGCCGGCAAGCTCGTTGCCCTCGACGTCAAGAAGGGCGACCGCGTCCTGTTCGGCAAGTGGTCGGGCACCGAGGTCAAGATCGATGGTCAGGACCTCCTGATCATGAAGGAATCCGACATCATGGGCGTCGTCGGCTGATAGCCGCCTGACCGCTTTCTCAACCATTCAATTTCAGTCCAAGGAGTAGCTCTCATGGCTGCCAAAGACGTCAAATTCGGCACGGAAGCCCGCGACAAGATGCTGCGCGGCGTGGATATCCTCGCCAATGCCGTGAAGGTCACGCTGGGTCCGAAGGGCCGCAACGTCGTGATCGAGAAGTCGTTCGGCGCTCCGCGCATCACCAAGGACGGCGTCACCGTCGCCAAGGAGATCGAGCTTTCCGACAAGTTCGAGAACATGGGCGCCCAGATGGTCCGCGAAGTCGCTTCGCGCCAGAACGACCATGCCGGCGACGGCACCACCACCGCCACCGTCCTCGCCCAGGCGATCGTCCGTGAAGGCGCCAAGTCGGTTGCGGCCGGCATGAACCCGATGGACCTGAAGCGCGGCATCGACCTCGCCGTCGAGGCGATCGTTTCGGACCTTAAGAAGAACTCGAAGAAGGTCACCTCGAACGCGGAAGTCGCGCAGGTCGGCACCATCTCGGCCAACGGCGACTCGTCGGTCGGCGAGATGATCTCGAAGGCCATGCAGAAGGTCGGCAACGAGGGTGTCATCACCGTCGAGGAAGCCAAGACCGCCGAGACCGAGCTCGACGTCGTCGAGGGCATGCAGTTCGACCGCGGCTACCTTTCGCCGTACTTCATCACCAACTCCGAGAAGATGGTCGCCGAGCTCGACGACCCCTACATCCTCGTCTTCGAGAAGAAGCTCTCGTCGCTCCAGGCGATGCTGCCGATCCTCGAGGCCGTCGTGCAGACCGGCAAGCCGCTGCTCATCATCGCCGAGGACGTCGAGGGCGAGGCCCTGGCCACGCTCGTCGTCAACAAGCTCCGTGGCGGCCTGAAGGTCGCGGCCGTCAAGGCTCCGGGCTTCGGTGATCGCCGCAAGGCCATGCTCGAGGACATCTCGATCCTGACCGCCGGCCAGATGATCTCGGAAGACCTCGGCATCAAGCTCGAGACCGTGACGCTCAACATGCTCGGCCGCGCCAAGCGCGTGCGCATCGAGAAGGAGAACACCACGATCATCGACGGCGCCGGCAAGAAGAAGGACATCGAGGCTCGCGTCGGCCAGATCAAGGCCCAGATCGAGGAGACCTCCTCGGACTACGACCGTGAGAAGCTCCAGGAGCGTCTGGCCAAGCTCGCCGGCGGCGTCGCGGTCATCCGCGTCGGCGGCGCGACCGAGGTCGAGGTCAAGGAGAAGAAGGACCGCGTCGACGATGCCCTGAACGCCACCCGCGCTGCGGTGGAAGAAGGCATCCTGCCGGGCGGCGGCGTCGCCCTGCTGCGTTCGCTCCAGGCCGTCAAGTCGATCAAGACCCAGAACGACGACCAGAAGACCGGCGTCGAGATCGTCCGCAAGGCGATCATGGCTCCGGCCCGTCAGATCGTCGACAACGCCGGCGATGACGGCGCGGTCGTGATCGGCAAGCTGCTCGAGTCGAAGGACTACACCTACGGCTACAACGCCCAGACCGGCGAGTACGGCGATCTGGTCAAGGCCGGCATCATCGACCCGACCAAGGTCGTCCGCACGGCGATCCAGGACGCGGCTTCGATCGCGGGCCTGCTGATCACCACCGAGGCGATGGTCGCCGATCTGCCGAAGAAGGACGCCCCGATGCCCCCGATGGGCGGCGGCGGTATGGGCGGCATGGACTTCTGATCCACCGCTCCCAGCGAAAAGACAGGAAGGCCCGGCGCAAGCCGGGCCTTCTTTCTTTTGGACACTCGTTTCGCCGTCATCCCGGACAAGCCGCGAAGCGGCGCCGATCCGGGATCCATGCCTGGGCCTTTCCGATGAGAGTTCAGGCATGGATCCCGGGTCTGCCTCCGGTCGTCCGGGATGACCGAGCGCTTCATCGGAACACGGCTGGGAGCGAGGCGAGCGCGCCATGCGTTCACGGCGCCCCGTTCGACCGCGTCCGCCATGCCGCCGCCATGTCTCTTCGCCTATAAAAACGGCAAGCGCGCCGATTTCTGGCGCGCCGATCGGCAATCATCGGGAGAGGCCCATGAAAACCTCCGCATTCCTTACCGGCGTCGCTTTCGCCGCCACGCTGCTCGCCTCGCAGGTCGCGCAGGCCGACATCACCATCGGCCTCGTCGCACCGCTGACCGGCCCTGTCGCGGCCTATGGCGACCAGGTCAAGAACGGCGCCCAGACCGCGGTCGAGGCCATCAACAAGGCGGGCGGCGTGCTCGGCGAGAAGCTCGTGCTCAAGCTTGCCGACGATGCCGGCGACCCCAAGCAGGGCGTATCCTCGGCCAACCTCCTGGTCGGTGAGAGGGTCAAGTTCGTTGTCGGGCCGGTGACTTCCGGCGTCGCCATGGCGGTTTCGGACGTGTTCTCGGAGAGCGGCGTGCTGATGGTGACGCCGACCGCGACCTCGCCGGCGCTGACGACGCGCGGCCTGACCAACGTCTTCCGCACCTGCGGACGCGACGACCAGCAGGCGGATATCGCCGCTTCTTATGTCCTGAAGAACCTGAAGGATAAGAAGATAGCGATCGTCCACGACAAGGGCACCTATGGCAAGGGCCTGGCCGATGCCTTCCAGAAGGGCATCAATGCCGGCGGGCTCAAGGAAGTCGCGGCGCTCACCGTCAATCCTGGCGACAAGGACCTCTCGGCCGTGGTGACGCGCCTGAAGGCCGCCAATGTCGAGGTGATCTATTTCGGCGGCTACCATCCCGAGGGCGGCCTGCTCGCGCGCCAGCTCGCCGATGCCGGGCTCAAGGCGACGATCATCGGCGGCGAGGGCCTGTCCAATACCGAATACGCGGCTATCGGCGGCGACCACGCCACCGGTACGCTCTTCACCAACGCGACCGACGCGCTGAAGAACCCCGACTCGGCCCAGGCCGTCGCGGCGCTGAAGGACAAGGGCATCCCGCCGGAAGCCTTCACGCTCAACGCCTATGCCGCCGTCGAGGTGCTCAAGGCCGCGATCGAGAAGGCCGGCAAGCCGGGCGATGCGAACGGCGCCGCCAAAGCGCTTCAGTCGGGCATGCCGGTCAAGACCGCGATCGGCACGCTGACCTATGGCAAGACCGGCGACCTGAGCTCGCCGAGCTTCTCGATGTACAAGTGGGACGCCGGCAAGATCGTCGCCGCGCAGTAGTCGACCGGCGGTCGCACCGCCTGTCCCCGCCAGCTTTTGCGCCCCGGACGAGCCCCGCTCGCCCGGGGCGTCTCGATTCATTACCCTGGTGCCGCATTTGGCCGTGGCGCGGGTCATCCCGGACAAGCTGCGGAGCAGCGCCGATCCGGAATCCATGCCGGAGCCTTTCCGGTAGAGGTTCCGGCATGGATCCCGGGTCTCCCTGCGGTCGCCCGGGATGACCGCGCGTTTCGCTGGAAGTCGACCCGCGGTGTCGTTTCGTGGCTCGCTGCCACCTCTCCACCAGATGACAATTTGCTCATCCGGGCGCGGCGCCATTGAAAGGGCGTTCGCGCTGCGACATGGTCCGAATCGTGGCTCTCATCGTCTTCCGCCAGGATTCCCGCCTATGCGCCTGTTGAGCATTCTCGTCGCCGCGCTGGCGGCTGCCACGCTGGTCTTCGGCCAGCAGGCCGGATCGGCCAGCGTGATCGGCATGGGCGTCATCGGCCTGCTTCTGGCGGTGGTGACCTTCCGCTCGCCGGCCCTGCCCTTCTTCCTGCGGATATTCTCCGGCGTCTTCGCGATCGAATACCTGCTGTTCGGCGCCGCCGCGATCACAGCCCTGATCGGCTGGTGGCCTGCGGCTCTCGGCATCCCGCCCGTGCCGACCAGCCTGCCGACGACGGTCGGCGTCTTCGCGATCCTGATCTACGCGATCTCCTTCGTGCCGGTGATCGCGAAGATCGCCCGCCTCGCGTCGCCGTATTTCGAGTCCAACGAGGTCACGACCGCCAATCTCTGGCCGATCGGTCCGTTCAAGATCCGGCTCGGCGTGCTCGCGGTTTCGCTCTTCGTCTTCCTGATCGTGATCAACCAGCTTCAGGTCGGCATCTCGCTCAGGATATCGTTCTTCAGCCGCGACATGTTCGATTCGCTGCAGAACAAGGATGCGCCGACCTTCTGGTACCAGATCTTCTGGGTCTTCGTGCCGTGGGCGACGATCTGGGTCGTCTCGAACCTGGTCGAGCTGTTCGCCAACTACACGATCCTGATCCGCTGGCGGCAGTTCATGGCGAACGAATACACGCAGCGCTGGCTCGACCATGCGACGCATTACCGGATCGCGCTGGCCGGCAGCGTCGACAACCCCGACCAGCGTATCGCCGAAGACACGCGCTCCTTCGTCAACTCGACCTATAACTTCGCGCTGCCCCTGCTCTCGCAGGTCTCCACGCTGGTCTCGTTCTCGATCATCCTGTGGAACCTCCCCGTCGCCTTCACCTTCCCGGGCACCTCCTTCGCCGTGCCCGGCTACATCTTCTGGGTGGCGTTCTTCTACGCGGCGGCGGCGACCTGGCTGACGCATATCATCGGCCGCCCCCTGATCCGCCTCGAATTCGAGCAGGAGAAGCGGGAGGCGAATTTCCGCTTCTCCCTGGCCCGCCTGCGCGAATATTCCGAGCAGATAGCCTTGATGGTGGGCGAGCCGACCGAGCGCAGCCATCTAGCCCAGCGCTTCCGCGACATCGTCGAGAACTTCTACCGCCTGGTCTGGCGCCGGCTGAAGCTCACCGCCTTCACCTTCTCATACAACCAGGCGAGCGTCGTCGTCCCGACCATCATCCTGGCGCCGTATTTCTTCGCGGGCACGATCACGCTCGGCATCCTGCAGCAGGTCTCGGGCGCGTTCGACCGCGTGCAGACGGCGCTGTCCTTCATCATCAACAGCTACTCCTCGATCGCACAGTATCTTGCCGCCATCAGCCGTCTGACCACCTTCGAGGCGGCGATTGCCGATGCGCAGCATGGCTCGATCAGCGAAGAGGCACTCGGCCGCGAGACCTCGCGCGACGAGAGCCTGCATATCCGCGACGCCACGCTGCTCCTGCCGAACGGCAAGGCGATCGTGAAGCTCGGCGCGCTCGATCTCGGCACCGCCCGCTCGACGCTGGTCATCGGCCCCTCGGGCTCGGGCAAGTCGACCCTGTTCCGCGCCATCGCCGGCATCTGGCCCTTCGGCGACGGCAAGGTCGGCATTCCCGCGGAGGCGCGGATCATGCTGCTGCCGCAGCGCCCCTATCTGCCGCAGGGCTCGCTCAGGGCGGCGCTCGCCTATCCGGCCGAGGAAGGCGCCTATGACGACGCCGCCACGCGCGCCGCGATGGAGAAGGTCAAGCTCGGCCATCTCGCGGACAGGCTCGACGAGGTCGATCTCTGGGGGCAGCGTCTTTCGGGCGGCGAGCAGCAGCGGTTGGCCGTCGCGCGCGCTCTGCTGAACAAGCCGGACTGGCTCTTCCTGGACGAGGCGACCGCCTCGCTCGACGAGAAGCTGGAAGGCGAAATCTACGGGACGATAGATCGCGAATTGCCGCTGACCCGCATCGTCTCGATCGGCCATCGCGCGACCCTGCGCGCCATGCACGATTCCATCGTGACGATGGAGCCGAATGCGGACGGCACCTTCACGCCGACCCCCACCGCGAAAGCGCCGGCTGCCTGAGGCTGCCGGCACCACAGACATCGCGAGTGCTGCTCGCCAAAACAAAAGGGTCGCTTGCGCGACCCTTTTTTATTCGATCCGGCTTTTTGCGCTCTCCGGAAGGCGCAGCCAGCCCGTCAGAGCGAGCGGCTGAGCGTCACTTCGCCGGCGCCGCCCTTCAGGACGAGGCGGCCCTCGACGAGATCCCACTTGCTGGTCGCGCGCAGCGCCAGCAGGAAAGCCTTCTCGAACTCGAGCAGGCCCTTGTCGCAGGTGCGCTTGGTCAGGGCGATCGGCCCGACGGCAAAGCCTTGCTGGCGCAGCGGGTAGGCGGCGGCCGAGAAGGTGTTGCAGCCGCCGAAGCCGGTGCCGCGCAGGTTCATATCGACGATGAGGGTCGCGCGACGGTCCTGGACGGGCTTGCCGTTCAGCGCCACGACACTCCAACTCGCACCAAGCGGGAAGGTCTTCTCCTGCTGCGAGATCGGCGTGCCCATCGCCTCCATCTGTTCGCGCGTCGGCTGGCCTTCCTTGCCGCCGCGACGCTGAGCAGCGGCTTCGCCCGGAACCAACATCGGCACCATCAGGCTAGCAAGAACGGCCGCAAGGCCAAGGCGTCGGATCATGATCGTCTTACCTGCATTCACTCGCACGGCAGCGCGCCGGGCTGCCAAACCGGTTAACGCCTAGAATCCAATTCGTTCAGGATCAAGGCTGAACCTTGCGCGATCCCGTCATTCCGTTGCTGCCATGCAGCATCAGATGCGGGCGTTCAGCCGCTCCAGCAGTCGGTTGGCACGGCGGAAGACATAGGCCGGGGCGCTGACCGTCACATCGTCGGCGCCGAGCCCGTCGAGATGCTCGACCAGCGCGAAGACCACCTTGTCGGGACAATGCAGCGTCAATGGCGTGCCGGCCGCCGGCGCGCCGAACGGCAGGCGGGCGCCGAAGCGCTCTTCCAGCGTGGCCAGCGCATCCGCGGCGAGATCGAGCCGGGCGCGAACCTCGCGGAGCGTGCGCCCGTCCTCCTCCGCCGCGATGCGCGACAGGATGGTCTTGGCCGCGGCCTTCGCCCGCGCACCCCAGGGCGCCTGCATCGAGGCGACGAGATTGGCCTCGGAGGCCAGCATCACGCCATCGTCGAGCACCTTGAGCGCATTGGCAGAGAGCGTCGCGCCGGTCGTGGTGATGTCGACCACGATCTCGGCCGTGCCGGCGGCCGGCGCGCCCTCGGTCGCGCCGAGGCTTTCGACGATGCGATAATCGGCGAGCCCGTGCTGCGCGAAGAAGCGGCGGGTCAGGTTCACGTATTTGGTGGCGACGCGCAGCTTCTTGCCGTGGCGCGCGCGCATGGCGGAGGCGACATCATCGAGATCGGCCATGTTGCGCACGTCGATCCAGGCCTGCGGCACGGCGACGACGACATTGGCCTGGCCGAAGCCGAGCGGGGTCAGCATCTCGACCGCGGCATCGGCATCGGAAAGCTGCTCGCGGACGAGGTCCTCGCCGGTGATGCCGATATGGGCGGCGCCGGAGGAGAGCTGCGCCACGATCTCGGAGGCCGAGAGGAAGGCGACCTCGGCCCCATCGACGCCGGCGATGGCGCCGCGATAGTCGCGCTCGCCGCGCGACTTGACGAATTTCAGACCGGCGCGGCCGAAGAAGGCGGTCGCGTTCTCCTGCAGCCGGCCCTTCGAGGGCACGGCGAGGACGAGCGGGGCGTCGTTATCCGGCAATTGGCTCATGCGGCGTCTCCCGTCAGGCGGTCGAGCCAGAGCGAGGCGCCCACCGCCGGGATCGGCCGGCTGGCGCCGAGACGCCCGAGGACGTTGTCATAGCGGCCGCCGCCGGCCACGGGCTTGCCGTCGCCGCGGGCGGTGTCGTGAAGCTCGAAGATGAAGCCGGTATAGTAGTCGAGATTGCGGGCGAAGCCGGCCGAGAAGCGGATCGCGCCGATATCGACGCCGCGCGCGGCGAGGAAGCCGGTGCGCTCATCGAAAGCGTCGAGCTGGCGGCCGATATCCAGCGAAGCCTGGTCGGCGAGCGCGCGCAGCGAGGCTGAGGCCGCGTCGGGATCGCCGGAGACGGCGAGCACCTGCGCCAGCAGCGCCTTGACGTCGCCATTGACCGGGTTCTCGCGCTCGGCGGCGCGCGCCAGGAAGCGTTCGGCGATATCGGCGGCGGAGCGCCCGCCCACGGTCGAGATGCCGGCGATCGAGAGCACGTCCTCGACGAAGGCGCGGGCGGCCTTGGGATCCTGCCCTTCCAGCGCCTTGAGCAGGCCGGCATGGGCGGCCTCGCCCTCGGCAGCGGGCGGGTCGAGCGCGTCGACGGCGTCCGCACCCTGGCCCTGCACCACTGCGCGGACCAGCCGGCGGCGAGCGCCCTGCGGAACATTCAGTCCGTCGAGCAGCGCGCCGAGCACGGCGACATCCCCCATGACGATGCGGGGTTCGGCGAGGCCGAGCATGGCCGTCGCATCGATGGCCAGCGCCATGATCTCGGCGTCAGTGGCGGTGAAGTCGTCGCGGCCGAAGGATTCAAGCCCTGCCTGCAGGAACTCGCCGGGCTCGCCCGAGCGCATGCGGAAGACCGGGCCGGCATAGGCATAGGCCGCCGGCTCGGTCTTGCCCGAGGCGATGTGATCGAGCGCGACGGGGATGGTGTATTCCGGGCGCAGACACCAGTCGCGGCCATCGGCATCCTGCGTCATGAAGATGCGGCGGCGGATATCCTCGCCCGAGAGATCGAGGAAGACGTCGGCCGGCTGCAGGATCGCCGGCTCGGCATGGGCATAGCCCTCGCCGGCGAAGAGCGCGATCACGGTCTCGATGCTGGCGCGGCTTGCGGGCACGGCTCGTCCTGTCCTGTTGCGAGCGCCGTCCTAGCAGCGATGCGACGCATTTTCGAGGGATTTGAGGGAAATGGGTGAACGGGAATCGAAGGGAGCCGCCCTCGTCATGGTCGGGCTCGTCCCGACCATCCACGTCTTCGCCCGACTGAGGCTGCACTCAAGACGTGGATGCTCGCCCCAAGGGCGAGCATTACGGCGGCGCCCTTTACGAATGTCGCACTAGCACCCGCTTCACGCCCTCGACCAGCTCGGCGACCGGCACGGCGAACTGGGCGTCAGCCTGCTTGGCCTTGTGCTCGGCGGAATCCTTGACGTCGCGGCTGGCGGCGGCGAGCTCGGCGCCGAGGATCAGGTCCTTGATGACGACCGTGCCGGCCTCGCGCTCCGACGAGCCCTGGATGATCGCGCAGATGGCGCCGCGCCGGTCGGCATATTTCATCTGGGCGTTGAAACCGGAGGCCCCGAGATAGAGATCGGCGCGCAGCAAAGGCTTGCCGTTCTCATCCCTCGCCTGCCGGAGAGCCGAGACCATCGCCTGATAGCCCGGCATGAATTCCGGCGACTTGTTGTCCATCGCGGTGACGACGACGAGCGGGAGTTCGTTGCGGCTGTCGACGATCGGAGACTTCACCGCCTTCAGCGCCGAGAAAAGGCGGGAAACGCCGATCGAGAAACCGGTCGCCGGCACCGGCTCGGGCCGGAAGCGGCCGACGAGACCGTCATAGCGCCCGCCACCCGCGACCGAGCCGAAGCGCACCACCTGCCCGTCATCGTTGGTGACCGGGAAGGTCAGTTCCACCTCGTAGACCGGGCCGGTGTAGTATTCGAGGCCGCGGACGACGGAGGGGTCGATCAGAATCTTGTCAGAACCATACCCCGCAGCAGCAACTAAATCGCCAATCTGCTTAAGCTCTTCAATGCCTGCGACGAAGCGTTCATTGACCGAAAATGGCAACTTCTCGGCGGCCTTCATAGAAAAAGTGCCATCCTCGAAAAGGCCGTGAAACCCCTTCAGGTCCATTAAGCCGAATATCGCTGTTACGTTGGCTTCCGATAGACCGGCTCCCTTGGTGAAGTCGCCACTCTCGTCCAATCGGCCTTCGCCGAGCAGCTTCGCAATTTCAGCTCTGGGAAATTTATCTGCCTTGTCGATGGCCCGCAGGACCGTCAATTTGCGCCCGGCATTCTCCTCGCCGCCCAGCCCAATGGCCTCCATCACGCCGTCGAGCACCTTGCGGTTGTTGACCTTCACGACATAGTCGCCGCGCTTGATGCCGAGCTTCTCCATCGTGTCGGCGGCGAGCATGCAGATCTCGGCATCGCCCGCGACGGTGCCGGAGCCCACGATATCGGCATCGAACTGCATGAACTGGCGGAAGCGGCCCGGCCCCGGCTTCTCGTTGCGGAAGACATAGCCGACGCGATAGCTGCGATAGGGCTTCGGCAGCGCGTCGAAATTCTCGGCGACATAACGGGCGAGCGGCGCCGTCAGGTCGTAGCGCAGCGAGAGCCACTGCTCGTCATCATCCTGGAAGGAGAAGACGCCCTCGTTCGGCCGGTCCTGATCCGGCAGGAATTTGCCGAGCGCGTCGGTGTACTCGACGAAGGGCGTCTCGACGGGATCGAAGCCATAGACCGAGAAGCTCTCGCGGATGACGGAGAGCATGCGCTCGGTGGCGGCGACATCGGCCGGGCCGCGATCGACGAAGCCGCGCGGCTGGCGGGCCTTCAGCTTGGCAGGGGCGGTCTTGTCGGCGGACATGGGACGAACTCGGATTGGGGCGTGCGGTACAAACGTACGAGGCGGGTTAGACCGCCGCGACGCAGGGAGCAAGTCACGGGGCGTCATTCTCGGGCGGAGCGAAGCGCAGACCCGAGAATCTCGCGACGAGAAGGCGCCTACGCCCCCTTCGGCAGGAGATGCTCGGGTCAAGCCCGAGCATGATGCGCTTGTTGGCTATTCGGCCGCCGCGAGTGTCGCAACGCGCAGCGGCCGATCCTCGATCCCCGCCCGCGCGAGCTTCTCCGGCAGTGGCCCGCCGGTCGCCCAGTCCAGCAGCTCAGCGGTGTGCACCACCGGCACGCCTGAGCCCTTGTCCGCAAAGCCCTTCGCGAGCTGGGTCATGCAGCCGATATTGCCGGTCGCGACCAGCATCGGCTTCGTGCGCTCGATATTGCCGATCTTGCGCTCGCGCAGCTTCCCCGCGATCTCGGGCTGGAGGATGTTGTAGACGCCGGCCGAGCCACAGCAGATATGGCCTTCCGGCACCTCCTTGACCTTGAAGCCGGCGCCCGACAACAGCCGCTTCGGCCCGTCCTTCAACTGCTGGCCGTGCTGCATCGAGCAGGCCGAGTGATAGGCGATCGGCATCGCGACATCGCGCACCGCCGACAACTCCAAGGTCTCCAGGAATTCGGTGACGTCCTTCGCCAGCGCGGAGACCGTCGCCGCCTTCTCGGCATAGGCAGGCTCGTTGCGGAACATAAAGCCGTAATCCTTGATCGTCGTGCCACAGCCGGAGGCGGTGATCAGGATGGCGTCGAGCCCTTCGCCGTCGATCTCCGCCATCCAGGCGTCGATATTGGTCCGGGCGAAGGATAGGGCATCATGCTCCTGGCCCATATGATGGACCAGCGCGCCGCAGCAGCCCTCCCCCTTCGGCAGCACCACCTCGACGCCGTGCCGGTTGAGCAGGCGGATCGTCGCCTCGTTGATGGCGGGATCGAGCACCGGCTGGGCGCAACCGGAAAGCAAGGCGACGCGCCGCTTGCGCTCGGCCGGCGGCGGAAAGTTCTGCGGGCCTTCCATGGCGGAACGGGTCGGCAAACGCGCCGGGGCCAGCGCCAGCATCGCCTTCAGGCGCGAACCGACGACCGGGATGACCCCGAGGACCGGTGCGAGCGGCTTGGCGACCAGCGCCATCAGCATCGCCGCGCGGAAGCGGCCGGGATAGGGCAGGACCGCCGCCAGCACCTTGCGCAGCAAACGGTCATGCCAGGAGCGGGTGTAGGTTTCCTCGATATGCGCGCGGGCGTGGTCGACGAGGTGCATGTAGTTCACGCCGGACGGGCAGGTCGACATGCAGGAGAGGCAGGAGAGGCAGCGGTCGATATGGATCACGACCTCCGGTGTGGCCGGCTTGCCGTTCTCCAGCATGTCCTTGATCAGGTAGATCCGCCCGCGCGGGGAATCGAGTTCGTCGCCGAGCAGCAAATAGGTCGGGCAGGTCGCGGTGCAGAAGCCGCAATGCACGCAGGTGCGCAGGATCTTCTCCGAGGCCGGCATGCGCGGATCGGAGGCGAGGCGCTCGGGGGTGAAGTTGGTCTGCATCGTTCAGGCCCCGCCCTGCCAGGCTTTGATCCAATCCATCGGCCAGAGCAGCATGATGACGTTGAGGGTGAGGTTGTCGCGGATCAGCCAGCCGACGATCAGCTCCATCGCCAATGCGCTAGTCACCGTCAGCCAGACCGGCACGAGGCGGGCGATCAGGAAGCCCAGTACCATCGAGAGGGTGTCGCAGACCGAGTTCAGGACGCTATCGCCGTAGTAGTCGAGCGAGATCGTCGCCGAGCGGTAATGCTCGATCACGGCCGGCGAGTTCTCTGTGATCTCCCAGGCGCCCTCGATCATGATGGCGAGCAGCAACGCCAGGCCGAACGAAATCGGCAGGCCGGTGATGCGACGGATCAGCCAGAACAGGCCGTAGAACAGGAAGCCGTGGATGATATGCGAGAAGCTGTACCAGTCGGCGATATGCTGGGAGTTCTCGGAGGACATCACCGTGCCCTGCCAGAGCTTGATCGTCCCGCATTTGCAGATCGGCTCGCGGCCCATCCAGAGCAGGATCGCGGCGACGCCGGCGATCAGCAGCGCGGCGACCAGCACGAGCGCGACGGGGCCCAGGCGGTTAGGCGCCCAGCTTGCGCGGCGATCGCCGGTTTCGGCGGAAAGCGTATCGGCGAGCGTCATCAGATCCCCGCATAGATCCGGCCGGGCTCGAAGATGCCGGCGGGATCGAAACTTTGCTTGATGCCGGCGGTGACCCGCATCAGCGGCTCGGCCAGCGGCTGGAACACGTCGACGCCGGCGCGGATCGCGTCGGGCGCCCGGACCAGCGTGGCATGGCCGCCGAGGGGCTTCAGCGCGGTGCGGATCACAGCGGCGGCGGCATCGCCATAGGCGGGAACCGCGAGCCAGACCAGTCCGCCGCCCCAGTCGTAGAAGCAGCGTGCAGCCGGGATCATCTGCGTGATCGCAGCGGCGGCCTCCGGGCCGCTGGTGGGGGCGAGCGAGAGCCGCCAGACCGCCTCATCGCTGCCGGCGAAGAAGGTCGCGTCGCGGATGTCGACCCAGAGTTCGGCCGGGGCCGTTCCTTCCAGCAGATCGGGCGTGCCATAGTCGCCGAGCAGCAGCGCGAGTTCAGCGGCACGGTAATCGATCGAGTCCGAAAAATTCTCCAGGCGCAGCAGGGTCAGCGCCTCCTCGCCAGCGATCCGGGCCGGGAGATGCGCCGCCGCCATCGGCTCGAAGGGCGAGCCGAGCGCTTTCGCCAGCAGCGCAACTCCCACTTCGTCGGAGAGGCCGCGCCATTGCAGCGTCGCGATGCGCTCCGGCCGCGGCAGCACGCGGAAGGTGACTTCGGTGAGGAAGCCGAGCGTGCCGTGGCTGCCGCTGAGCAGCTTCACCAGATCGAGGCCGGTGACGTTCTTCATCACCCGCCCGCCGGACTTGATCATCTCGCCGCGGCCGTTGACCAGCCGGACGCCGATCAGGGAATCGCGCGCGGCACCGGCATTGATGCGGCGCGGGCCGGAGATGTTGCAGGCGGCGACGGCGCCGATCGTCGGCTCGCCCTCGCTGCCATAGAGGGCGCGATGGTCCATCGGCTCGAAGGGCAGCATCTGGCTGCGCTCGGCGAGGGTTTCCTGAACGAGCGCGAGCGGCGTCCCGGCGCGGGCGGCGATGACCATCTCGGCAGGTTCGTAGAGGGTTATGCCGGTGAGACCGGCGCTGGAGAGCGTGCTCGCGGCCTGGGCCGGGCGGCCGAGCGCGGAACGCGTGCCGCCGCCGCGCAGGGTGAGCGGCACGGCGCTGTCGACAACCGATTTCACGACGGCGCAGGCCTGCGCCTCGGTGGTGGGGGTGTGGATGATCACGCCGCCACCCGGCCTTCCAGCGGGAACACCTTCGCCGGGTTGAGCAGCCAGCGCTCGTCGAACACCGCCCTCACCCGCATCTGCTGGGCGAGATCCTCGGGATTGAACTGGAAGGTCATCAGGTCGCGCTTCTCGATGCCGACGCCGTGCTCGCCGGTGAGGCAGCCGCCGACCTCGACGCAGAGCTTGAGGATGTCCATGCCGGCATCCTCCGCCTTCTGCGCCTCGACCGGATCGTTGCAGTTATAGAGGATCAGCGGATGGAGATTGCCGTCGCCGGCGTGGAAGACATTGGCGACGCGAAGCCCATAGCCCTTCACGATCTCGTCCATGCGCCGGAGCACATAGGGCAACTGCCCAGTCGGGATCGTGCCGTCCATGCAGATATAGTCGGCGATGCGGCCGGTGGCGCCGAAGGCCGACTTGCGGCCCTTCCAGATCGCCGCCGCCTCCATCGCCGATTTCGATTCCTTGACGGTCGAGACGCCGTGCTCCCTGGCGATCGCGACGATGAGGGCGAGCTGGGCGTCCATCTCGTCGTCCGAGCCTTCGACCTCGATGATCAGCAGCGCCTCGACATCCATCGGGTAGCCGGCCTTGGCGAAGGCCTCGCAGATCTCGATCGCCGGCTTGTCCATGAACTCCATCGCGACCGGGATGATGCCGGCGCCGATGATCGCAGCCACGGCCGAGCCCGCCTGCTCGCTGGTCGGGAAGCCGAACAGCACGGGGCGCGCGCCCTCGGCCGCGCGCAGGATGCGCACCGTCGCCTCGGTGACGATGCCGAGCTGGCCTTCCGAGCCGTTGATCAGGCCGAGCAGGTCATAGCCCGGCGAATCGAGATGGGCGCCGCCGATCTCGACGATCGAGCCGTCGAGCATGACCATGGTCACGCCGAGCACGTTGTTGGTGGTGACGCCGTATTTCAGGCAGTGGGCACCGCCCGAGTTCATGCCGATATTGCCGCCGATCGAGCAGGCGAGCTGCGAGGACGGATCGGGCGCGTAGAAAAAGCCCTCGGCCGAGACCGCGCCGGTGACGGCGAGGTTGGTGACACCGGCCTCGACCCGCGCGACGCGGTTGGCATAGTCGATCTCAAGGATGCGGTTCATCTTGGACACGCCGATAACGACCGCGTCCTCCTGCGGGATCGCGCCACCCGCGAGCGAGGTGCCGGAGCCGCGCGGCACCACCGGCACGCCCTCGTCCCGGCAATAGCGCAGAACGGCCGCAACCTCCTGCGTGGTCGAGGGCAGGACGACGGCGAGCGGCATGCGGCGATAGGCGGTCAGCGCATCGGTCTCATAGGGGCGGCGCTCGTCGTCGCTGGTGATCAGCGCCTGCGGCGGAACGAGACGCGCGAGGCCGGCGATGATCGATTCGCGGCGGGCGAGGATGCCGGCATCCGGCACCGGAAAAGCTATCGCGCTCATCTCTCCCCTCCGCTTTCAACGACTCGCAACACGCCATGCACGGCATTCTCTCTGCGCGGCAGATTAGATCAATTCAATGGCACTTGCAGTGCGGCCAAAGCCAGCCATTATTTCCAGATTGGAAAAGGTGGCGTGGCGATGGACCGGTTCGGCGATCTCGATGTGTTCGCCCATGTGGTGACGACCAAGAGCATGTCGGCGGCCGGACGGCAGCTCAACCTGTCGCCGGCCGTGATCTCGAAGCGCATCCGCCGGCTGGAGGAGCGCCTCGGCGTGCGCCTGCTCCAGCGCACGACGCGGCAGCTCGCCCTCACCGAGGCCGGACAGGGTTTCTACGAGCGCGTCGTCTCGATCCTCTCTTCGATCGAGGAGGCCGAATCCTGGGTGTCGAGCGGTGCCGGGCAGGTGCGCGGCACGCTGCGCGTCTCGGCGCCGACCTCCTTCGGCCGGATGCATGTCGCGCCGCATCTCAAGCGCTTTCTCGACGCCAACCCGCTGGTGACGGTCGAGCTCGTGCTCAGCGACGCCTTCGTCGATGTCGTCGGCGAGGGCTTCGACCTGGCGATCCGGATCGCCGACCTGCAGGATTCGAGCCTCGTCGCCAAGCGGCTTGCCCGCAACCACCGGGTTCTCTGTGCCTCGCCGGGCTATCTGGCGGAGCACGGCACGCCGGCCGATATCGCCGAGCTCTCCCGCCATACCTTGATCGCCCATAATGCCGACCATTGGCGGCTCGATGGGCCGGAGGGGCCGGTCTCGGTGCGGGTCAACGGCCCGTTGCGCACCAATTCGAGCGAGGTCGTGCGCGAGGCGCTGCTCGGCGGCGTCGGCATCGCCTTGCGCTCGACCTGGGATGTCGGGCCGGAACTCAAGTCCGGCGCGCTGCAGCGGGTCCTGCCGGCCTATGCGGTCGGCTCGCGCGTCGCGATCTATGCGGTCTATCCGAGCCGCCGGCACATGGAGCAGAAGGTGCGCGCCTTCGTCGACTATCTCGGCGAGCTCTACGGCGCCACGCCTTATTGGGATGCGGGGCTTGCCCTGTAGGGCATTGCCCTTCTCAACTCGAACAGGGATGCTCCTGCAAAACCTCAGGGAGATATGGCATGTTCGGCGTGCTCGAAGGCACGGGGGTTACGGTCCTCGATCCGCGGTTCCATCGCGTCATTCCGGGCTCGGCCCGGGTCGAGCGGCTCTGGACGGGCGCGCGCTGGTCGGAGGGGCCGGCCTGGTTCCCGGCCCATAACACGCTGGTCTGGTCGGATATCCCGAACGACCGTATGCTGCGCTACGACGCCTTGACCGGCCAGGTTGGGACCTTCCGCCAGCCGGCGCGCAACTCCAACGGCAACACGGTCGACGCGCAAGGCCGGCTCGTCACCTGCGAGCATGGCGGGCGGCAAGTGACGCGCACCGAGCATGACGGCTCGATCACCGTCCTCGCCAGCCATTTCGGCGGCAAGCGACTGAACTCGCCGAACGACGTGGTGGTGAAGTCGGACGGCTCGATCTGGTTCACCGATCCCGATTACGGCATCCTCAGCGACTATGAGGGCGACAAGTCTCCCAGCGAGATCGGCGCCTGCCATGTCTACCGGATCGATGGGCGAACCGGCGAGATCGCAGTCGTCGCCGATGATTTCGTCAAGCCCAACGGCCTCGCCTTCTCGCCGGACGAGAGCATCCTCTACATCGCCGATACCGGCGCGAGCCACGACCCCGAGAACGGGCCGCGGCATATCCGGGCCGTCACGATCGAGGCCGATGGCGAAACGCTCGGCGCGTCAAAGGTGTTCGCGACCTGCACGGCCGGGCTGTTCGACGGCTTCCGCCTCGATATCGAGGGCAGGATCTGGACCAGCGCCGCCGACGGCGTCCACATCTACCACCCGGACGGCACGCTGATCGGCAAGCTCGCGATCCCGGAGATCGTCGCGAATGTCTGCTGGGGCGGACTGAGGCTCAACCGCCTGTTCATTTGCGGCACGACCTCGCTGTATTCGGTCATGACGCATACGAACGGCGCTACGCGGCCGACCTGACGGCGGCTGCTTCGACGTCCCGGCCGACATAATCGGCGACGTCGTCCATCCGCTTCCGCGTGCGCCAGTAGATGTCCTCCATCAGGAGATGGGCGAACTCGCCGTTGCGGCCGATGCTGTAAAGGCCGTCAACGCCGGTGCTCTCGGCGAAATTCCGGCGGCGCTCCTCGTAGCGCGCGAGATAGACCGGGTAGGCCAAGGGCGTCTTCAGCAAGCCGCCGGCGCCGATATAGCGCTCGCGCAGATGCGGGTAGATGCGGCAGAGACCGTCCAGGCAGGCCTCGGCCAGCTTCTCGTCCGACATCGTCCACCAGGAATCGCCGACCTCGCAGCCGATGTCGAAGGTCAGTTGCGTCCGTCCTTCCGGCGCAAGCCAGGGCATGGAGAACGGTGCCTCGGTAACCCGGAAGAAGGGCTGCGTGCGATCCGGCACCCAGAGCATGGTGTCGGGCAGGAGATTGCGGCCTTCGAAGCGCAGGTTGACGAAGATCATCGGGCGGTAGCGGAAGCCGCCGAGTTCATCGAGCGCACCGGTGCCCTCGACGAGCCTGGGCAGGACATGGACCGGCGCCGTGCTGATCACGGCGGACACGCCGATCTCGCGGCCGTTGACCTTCACAGCAGCGACCCTGCCGTTCTCGACATAGACGCGCTCGACCTTCGACTCGAGCGCGATGCTGTCGCCGAGGCGGGCGACCGTCGGCTCAAGCAGCTTGGCGACGCCGCCTTCCGGATAGACATGGTAGACGCGCGGGCTTTCCGGCATCTCGTGCGAATAGCCGTTGCAGACCGCCCGGCCCGAGAGGCGCGACGCCGCCTTGAGCATGAAGGTCTTCATGACGCCGGCGGCGAGCTTGTTGCCGACGGCGGGCGAGAGCTGGTCTGCCGGCGCGCCCGACCAGGCTTCGGCGAGCGGGATCGCGACATCCTCGGCCAGCGCCTCGCCATAGGCGTTGCGGAACCAGTCGGCCGCGTTCCCGACCGGCCGGGGCTTCAGGCGGGCGGCGACGGCGCTCGTGGCGTAGCGCGGCGAAAGCGCGAGGCCGAACGGGTAGCTGTAGCTTTTTTGCCCCAGCGCGACCGCCTCGCCATAGTGCCGGACCGTCCGCGAGATCGCGCTCGCCCCCATCGCATCGGCCAGGCGGTTGCTGACGAAATGCGCGCCGAAATCGTAGGTGTAACCCTCGGCATCCTTGAAGGAGGAGGCCATGCCGCCGACG
>NZ_JAELTI010000303.1 GCF_016428755.1 Allobosea sp. ASV33 | reverse complement strand
AGCGCTGCGCCAGGGCGATATAGTCAGACGCGCCATAGGCCTGGGCGCAGAGATCGGCGAAGCTCGCCCGCGCCACGCTGCCGGCCGCCTGCGGCAGGACGAGGTCGTGGCCCTGCACGTTCAGCACCTGTCTCTTATACACATCTGACGCTGCCGACGATTAACCTTCGGTGTAGATCTCGGTGGGCGCCGGATCATGAAAAAGGGGGGGGGGGGGGGGGGGGGGGGGGGGGGGGGGGGGGGGGGGGGGGGGGGGGGGGGGGGGGGGGGGGGGGGGGGGGGGGGGGGGGGGGGGGGGGGGGGGGGGGGGGGGG
>NZ_JAELTI010000302.1 GCF_016428755.1 Allobosea sp. ASV33 | reverse complement strand
CCCCCCCCCCCCCCCCCCCCCCCCCCCCCCCCCCCCCCCCCCCCCCCCCCCCCCCCCCCCCCCCCCCCCCCCCCCCCCCCCCCCCCCCCCCCCCCCCCCCCCCCCCCCCCTTTTTAATGCTACGGCGCCCACCGAGATCTACACCGAAGGTTAATCGTCGGCAGCGTCAGATGTGTATAAGAGACAGGACCTGGATCTCGAACTTGCCGTCGGTCGCCTCGGAGACGTATTTCGAGAATTGCTGGGCCGTGCCGTAGATCGTGTCGAGCGACTTCGGGAAGCTCGACGTCAGCCGCCATTTCACCTCGGGCTGG
>NZ_JAELTI010000301.1 GCF_016428755.1 Allobosea sp. ASV33 | reverse complement strand
CCCCCCCCCCCCCCCCCCCCCCCCCCCCCCCCCCCCCCCCCCCCCCCCCCCCCCCCCCCCCCCCCCCCCCCCCCCCCCCCCCCCCCCCCCCCCCCCCCCCCCCCCCCCCCTTTTTAATGCTCCGGCGCCCACCGAGATCTACACCGAAGGTTAATCGTCGGCAGCGTCAGATGTGTATAAGAGACAGGAGCAAGGACGACCATCGCCTGCGCACCGAGCGCTTCCTGTTCCGGGAGAATGGCGAGGCGGCGCTGCGCAACGCCGCCCGCGTCTCGGCCGATTATGTCGTGCTGGCCAAGGCGCGGCTGGCCAGC
>NZ_JAELTI010000300.1 GCF_016428755.1 Allobosea sp. ASV33 | reverse complement strand
CCCCCCCCCCCCCCCCCCCCCCCCCCCCCCCCCCCCCCCCCCCCCCCCCCCCCCCCCCCCCCCCCCCCCCCCCCCCCCCCCCCCCCCCCCCCCCCCCCCCCCCCCCCCCCCCCCCCTTTTTTCAAGCCGAAGACGGCATACGAGATCGCGCCTAGAGTCTCGTGGGCTCGGAGATGTGTATAAGAGACAGGCCTAGTTGTCATTCCGGGGCTTCGCGCAGCGAAGAACCCGGAATCCACGACTGGGCGAGCAGCCCGCGACGGACCACAGGATGTCTCACCCGGTCGTGGGTTCCGGGTTCACGCCTCCGGCGC
>NZ_JAELTI010000299.1 GCF_016428755.1 Allobosea sp. ASV33 | reverse complement strand
CCCCCCCCCCCCCCCCCCCCCCCCCCCCCCCCCCCCCCCCCCCCCCCCCCCCCCCCCCCCCCCCCCCCCCCCCCCCCCCCCCCCCCCCCCCCCCCCCCCCCCCCCCCCCCCCCCCCTTTTCAAGCAGCAGACGGCATACGAGATCGCGCCTAGAGTCTCGTGGGCTCGGAGATGTGTATAAGAGACAGGCCTGAAGGACGCCTATCTGCGCCCGGTCGCCTGGCGCGGCTCCGAGATGATGGCGGTTTCCGGCATGAACAACACGATCCACACCGCGATCGCCGTGTGGGAATGGCCGAGCATGTTCGACATGG
>NZ_JAELTI010000298.1 GCF_016428755.1 Allobosea sp. ASV33 | reverse complement strand
CCCCCCCCCCCCCCCCCCCCCCCCCCCCCCCCCCCCCCCCCCCCCCCCCCCCCCCCCCCCCCCCCCCCCCCCCCCCCCCCCCCCCCCCCCCCCCCCCCCCCCCCCCCCCCTTTTTAATGATCCGGCGCCCACCGAGATCTACACCGAAGGTTAATCGTCGGCAGCGTCAGATGTGTATAAGAGACAGGGCTTCGGTTTCGTCGCGCTCGAAGCGATGCGGGCGCACAAGCCGATCGTGGCGTTCGCCGTCGGCGCCTTGCCCGAGATTATCGAGGATGGCGTGACCGGACTGCTCTGTTCGCCGGTCGAGGCAG
>NZ_JAELTI010000043.1 GCF_016428755.1 Allobosea sp. ASV33 | reverse complement strand
GCGTCAGGACGGCCAGGCGGGCGCTCCGGCGACGCCTGCCCAGCCTGCGCCTGCCCGGCCCTGATCATGGCGAGCGACGCGGATGCTTGATTTCGTCGCGGCGCTCGGCCTGGTCTTCGCTATCGAGGGCATCCTCTTCGCCGCGATTCCGCATCTGGCGAAGGATGCCCTCCGTAGCGCGGCCGAAACGCCGGTGGACCGGATGCGGCTCATCGGCATCGGCTCGGCGGTTCTGGGCGTGATCCTGGTCTGGCTCGCGCGCGGCGTCTGGTAGACGGGGGCGCGCAGGCACATGATCGTGTTCGATGACATGATCGTGCGTCGCCCTTCCGCCGCATTTCGGAGTTCAATCATCGGGCGCGCCTGCTTGCCTTGCCGCACCAGGCGTGCATGCCTGCATCGATTGGCCCGCATTTTTCCGACATGAGGACCCCTATGGCATCGAACACCCTTTCCGCAGCCCGGCCTGTCCGCATCGCTCTCGCTGCCGGCGTCGCCGGCCTCGCGCTGCTGGCCTCGCCGGTGCTGGCGCCGGGGCATGCGCAGGCCAACACGCCGCTCCTGCAGGGGCAGACCTCGCTTGCCGATCTCGTCGACAAGGTCATGCCGGCGGTGGTCAACATCGCGGCGGTCACCACCAATGACACGAAGGGCCGCAACCTGCCGCAATTGCCGCAGCTCGGCCCCGACACGCCTTTCGGCGACCTGTTCGAGGAATTCTTCAACCGCCGCAACCAGCAGGGCGAGCGCCAGGCGCCGCAGCAGCGCCGCTCGCAATCGGCCGGCTCCGGCTTCGTGGTCGATCCCTCCGGCATCGTGGTCACCAACAACCACGTCATCGGCGACGCCAACGAGATCACCGTGATCTTCAATGACGGCCTCAGGCTCAAGGCCGAGGTTATCGGCAAGGACAGCAAGGTCGATCTCGCCGTGCTGCGCGTGAAGCACGACAAGCCGCTGCCTTCCGTCAAGTTCGGCGATTCCGACAAGATGCGGATCGGCGATCCCGTGATGGCGATCGGCAACCCGTTCGGCCTTGGCGGCTCGGTCTCCTCGGGCATCGTCTCGGCCCGCAACCGCGACATCAGCCAGGGCCCGTACGACACCTATATCCAGACCGACGCGGCCATCAACAAGGGCAACTCCGGCGGCCCGCTGTTCAACATGGCCGGTGAGGTCATCGGCATCAACACGGCGATCCTGTCGCCGACGGGTGGCTCGGTCGGCATCGGCTTCGCCGTGCCCTCGACGCTGGCGACGAATGTCGTCGACCAGCTCAAGGAGTTCGGCGAGACCCGGCGCGGCTGGCTAGGCGTGCGCATCCAGACCGTCGACGACGCCACGGCCGAGGCGCTTGGCCTTGGCACGGCGCGCGGCGCGCTCGTCGCCGGCATCGACGAGAAGGGACCGGCCAAGCCGGCCGGACTGGAGACCGGCGACGTGATCGTCAAGTTCGACGGCAAGGACGTGAAGGATTCGCGCGACCTGCCGCGGATCGTCGCGGCGACGCCGGTCGGCAAGGACGTGCCGATCCTGGTGATCCGCAAGGGCAAGGAAGAGACCAAGACGGTCAAGCTCGGCCGCCTCGAAGACGGCGAGAAGGTCCAGACGGCTGCGGCGAGCAAGCCGACGACCGAGCCGACCAAGCCCGCCGTGACCAGCGCGCTCGGCCTCGAGTTCTCGCCTCAGACCGATGAACTGCGCAAACGCTACACGATCAAGGACGGCCTCAAGGGCGTGGTCATCACCAAGGTCGATGCGAACTCGAACGCGGCCGACAAGCGCATCCTCGTCGGCGAACTGATCGTCGAGGTCGGCCAGGAGCCGGTCAACGCGCCGCAGGACGTGACCAAGCGGCTCGACGTGCTGAAGAAGGAAGGCAAGAAGTCGGCCCTCCTGCTCGTCTCGAACGGCCAGGGCGAAGTGCGCTTCGTCGCGGTGTCGATGAACTGAGCCTAGCGCCATCCAGGGAACGCGAAGGGCGGCCCAGTGGGCCGCCCTTTTTCGTTTCTTCGCCGATGTCGCGCGAGATTGAATCGTCATGCTCGCCCCTGTGGCGAGCATCCACGCCTTGAACGGGACGCTCGACCCCTGAAGACGTGGATTTTCGGGACAAGCCCGACCATGACGGGTGTGTTGCCTGATCCGCGATGGTGCGATTCCATCCGGGAGAGGCGCGCTCTAAACAGGGGCTGCGGTTTCCCGATGAGGGAAGCGCGCCCGGAGAGACCAAGATGAAGATCAGCGAAATCCCCTTCGTCACCACCGACTGGTCGACGATCCCGGTGGAGCGCCATGCCGGCGACAGCGGCGAGGCGACCTGGCGCGTCCAGCATTTCGGCCCGGAAGAGAACCGCATCCGGGTGCGGATGGTCGAGTATTCGCCGGGCTATGTCGCCGATCACTGGTGCTCGAAGGGGCACATTATCCTGTGCCTCGAAGGCGAGATGGAGACCACGCTCGCCGACGGGCGCGTGCTGCCGCTCCGTGCCGGCATGAGCTATCAGGTCGCGGACAATGCCGAGGCCCATCGCTCCGCGACGAAGACCGGCGCGAAGCTCTTCATCGTCGATTGATCGGCTGCTTATCAAACATAAGCGGGGTCATTCCGGACGCAGCGAAGCGGAGATTCGGGATCCATTCCTGAACCTTCGTCGGGAGTGCTCGGGCATGGATCCGGGTCTCCCTTCGGTCGCCCGGGATGACCCGCGTTAGGCGGGTAGGATCAGTTCCGCACGATCTCGCTGCCCGTATAGCCCTGGGCATAAAGAAGCGCGGTGAGATCGGCATGGTCGAGCCGGGCGTCGGCTGCCGCCGCCACAGCCGGCTTGGCCCGGAAGGCTGCGCCGAGCCCCGCCTCGCCAAGCATCGCAAGGTCGTTCGCGCCGTCGCCGACGGCCATCGTCTGCTCCGGCGTCAGCTTGAAGCGGGCGCGCAATTCGACGAGGGCATCGAGCTTGGCCTGCTTGCCGAGGATCGGGTCGGCTACTTCGCCGTTCAGGATGCCGCCATCGGCGAGCAGCGTGTTGGAGCGATGCTCGTCGAAGCCGATGGTCGCTCCGATCGGCCCGGTGAAGACGGTGAAGCCGCCAGAGACGAGAGCGGTATAGGCACCATTGGCCCGCATGGTCCTGACGAGTTCGCGCCCACCCGGCGTCAGCGTGATGCGGTCGCGGATGATCTCGCCGACAACGGCAAGCGGCACGCCTTTCAGCAGGGCGACGCGCTCGCGCAAAGCCGGCTCGAACTCGATCTCGCCGCGCATGGCGCGCTCGGTGATTTCTGCGACATGCTCCTTCAGGCCCACGACGGCAGCGAGTTCGTCGATGCATTCCTGGCCGATCATCGTCGAATCCATGTCGGCGAGGAAGAGCGCCTTGCGGCGCGTCGCCGCCGGCTGGACGATGACGTCGATTGGCGCGCCGTCCAGAGCGGCCCGGATATCGGCTTCGAGCTTGCGCGTGTCGGCCGCTTCCGCGAAGAGGTCGGCGGCGATCGCGCCATCGAGCACGGCGGTGCGGGCGATGCCGGGCACGGCGCGGGCGAGGCGGGCGAGCAGGGCGTCGCCGACGAGCGCCTGGCCGTGGGCGGATACGAGTGTGGCGACGAGCATGTGAGGAACCGGGTGAAGGCGGCAGGGCAATTCGGCGCGGTGCTCATCGCAGGTCCGACTGCGAGCGGCAAGTCCGCGCTGGCGATCGAGATCGCGCGTCGGACCGGCGGCACCGTCGTCAACGCCGATTCCATGCAGGTCTATGGCGACCTGCGCGTCCTATCGGCCCGGCCGAGCGCGGCGGAGGAGGCGATGGTGCCGCATCGCCTTTACGGACATGTCGATGGGGCATTGAACTATTCGGCGATGCGCTACGCCGCCGATGTGGCGACGCTGTTGCAAGAGCTGCGCGCGGCGGGCTCGCTGCCGATCCTGGTAGGCGGCACCGGGCTCTATTTCAAGGCCGTCACGGAAGGCTTTTCGGCGATGCCGCCGGTTCCCGAGACGGTGCGAGCCGCATTCCGCGTCCATGCCGAAGGGAGCGAGACCACGGCGCTGCATGCCGAGCTTGCGGCCTGCGACCCTGCCATGGCGGAGCGATTGCGGCCGACCGACCGGATGCGGATCATGCGGGCGCTGGAGGTCTTCCGGGCGACCGGGCGTTCGCTGGCGAGCTTCCAGGGCGAGCGCGAGCCGGGGCCTCTCGGCGGTGTGCCGACGCTGCGGCTGTTCGTGCATCCGGAGCGCGAGACGGTGAGGGAGCGGATCGACCGGCGCTTCGAGGCGATGATGTGCGAGGGCGCGCTCGACGAGGTCGCACGCTTGAAGCAGCGCGGGCTCGATCCGCTATTGCCGATCATGAGGGCCCATGGCGTGCCCGGCCTGATCGCCCATCTCGACGGCGAGATCACCCTGGAGGAGGCGATCCTGCGTGGCCAGGCCGATACGCGCGCCTATGCCAAAAGGCAGGTGACGTGGTTCCGCCACCAGATGGCGGGTTGGGAGGCGGTCGCGCCCGAGGCCGCGCTGGAACTGGCTGCTCGACGCCTGGAGCTCTGAGCGTCAGGCCGCTGCGGCAACGGATGGGGGCTCGGCCAGGCCGAGGCGATTGCGGCCCTCGTTCTTGGCGCGATAGAGCGCCTGGTCGGCGCGCGCGGTCAGCGATGCCAGCGCTTCGCCGGGATGCCGCGCGGCGATGCCGAGGCTCGCAGTCACCTTCAATGCCAGGGTTTCCGATACCGGCATGGAGCGGGTCAGGAGCGCGTCCTGGATCTGGCGCGCGCATGCCGCCGCGGAAGCCTGGTCGCAGCCCTGCAGGAGGATGCCGAATTCCTCGCCACCGAAGCGGCCGACCAGATTGCGATCGTTGCGGAACTGGCCGAGCAGCAGGTCGGCGAAGGCGCGGATCACCGCATCGCCGGCCGGATGGCCATAGGTATCGTTGACCTGCTTGAAATGGTCGAGGTCGACGATGATGAGGGCGAGGTCGCTGCCCTCAGCTTCGCTGGCGGCGATGGCGGCATTGGCCTTGTCGGTGAAAGAGCGGCGGTTGAGCAGCGCGGTCAGCGGATCGGTCTCGGCGAGGCGGCGCAGTTCGGTCTCGCGCTCCTCGCGCAGGCCGATCTCCTCGGAGAGGGCGCGGCGGGTGGCCCGCTCGCGTCCGATCTCCAGCGCCAGGGTTGCGGCGCGCATCTGCAGGGTCTGGTTGGCGACGGTCAGATCGGTGATGTCGGTCAGGGTCAGCAGGAGCCCGTCGCCGAGCGGGGAAATCGCGATCCTGAGCCAGGTCGTCGTGCCGTCGCGCGTAAAAGAGGCTTCGAGGGTGTCCGGGCGCTGTAGGTCGATCGCGTAGAGGCAGCGGCGCCAGATCGAGGTATCCGACAGGAAAGGCAGGCTCTCGCGGCCGTCGGTGTCGAGCAGATTGACGTCCGCGCGCCCGCTCAGTTCGGCGGCGCGCCGGTTGGCGGTGACAACGACGGCCTGCTCGATCCGATTGGCGCCGTCTCGAATGAAGCGCAAAGCAACGATGCCGCTGGGGGAGCTTTCGAGGACGGCATTGAGCAGGTCCTCGCGGAACTGCAGGGGGCGGCTGAAGGCGATGATGAAGCGGCGGCCGTCGCGCGTGACGGTCGGCAGGACCAGGCGTTCCCACAAGGCGACGCGCACGGCCTGGGTCGAGCGATGCACGGTGTAGAGCGGCCGGTTTTCGGCCAGGGCCTGGTTGAAGCTATCGATCGTGAAGCGGGCGACGCGCTCACGCATGCTCGAGAGCTGCTGGCCCAAGCGGGTGGCCCCGGAATAGCGCACGATCTCGCGTCCGAAATGTAGCCAGCGAAAGTCGTCTTCCCCAGTCGGCTCCAGGATCATCAGGTCATCGCCGAAATCCGGCAGCAGCGCGGCCGCGAGAGCCTCATAGGCCACGGCCTGGCCTTCGCTGCGATGGAGCGCGAAGCGACCCAGGATCTTTGCGATCTCCGGCGCATGCGCGCGCGCCGCAATATTCTCGGAGTGAACCTCGTAATACATAGCCGTCCCGGTTCGAGCGCGCTTACGCTAGGGCCGACGGATTGAAAAAGTGTTCCCTAAAGGCATGACATTTTCGGGACCGCGCGATCGGCCGCTCTTTAGCCATGTTAACGCTTGACCGGCCGTGCGCCCTTCGTTAGCGTTCGGCAACTTTAGTCAAGGAACATGTGCGCAATGCGCAAGCTTATTCTCGTAGAGGTGCGCTGGTAGGGGCCGGTTTTCGAACCGGGCGTCCCCGACGCCAGCGCACGCCCAGGCCCCTCCGAGGGCCTTTTTTATTGCCCGCGTTCCAGACAGACCAGAAGACCAGCCGCAGGAGAGCGTTATGAGCGAGATGATGACCGGAGCCGAAATGGTCGTCCGCGCGCTTCAGGATCAGGGTGTCGAGCACCTGTTCGGGTATCCGGGCGGCGCCGTACTTCCGATCTACGACGCGATTTTCCAGCAGGACAAGGTCAAGCATGTGCTCGTGCGCCACGAGCAGGGCGCTGTCCATGCCGCCGAGGGTTATGCCCGCTCCGGCCCGGGCAAGGTCGGCTGCGTGCTCGTCACCTCCGGCCCGGGCGCGACCAATGCCGTCACCGGCCTGACCGACGCGCTGCTCGACTCGATCCCGCTCGTCGTCATCACCGGCCAGGTCCCGACGCATCTGATCGGCTCCGACGCCTTCCAGGAATGCGACACGGTCGGCATCACCCGCTCCTGCACCAAGCACAACTACCTGGTGAAGAGCATCCACGACCTGCCGCGGATTCTGCACGAGGCGTTCTACGTCGCCGCCAACGGCCGCCCGGGCCCGGTCGTGATCGACATCCCCAAGGACATCCAGTTCGCATCGGGCTCCTACACCCGGCCGCGTGACAACCAGCACAAGACCTACCGCCCGGTGGTCAAGGGCGACCTGAACAAGATCAAGGCCGCGGTCGAGCTGATCGCTGGCGCCAAGCGGCCGGTCTTCTACACCGGCGGCGGCGTGATCAATTCCGGTCCGCACGCCTCGGCGCTGCTGCGGGAGCTGGCGCGGCTGACCGGCTTCCCGGTCACCTCGACGCTGATGGGGCTCGGCGCCTTCCCGGCCGCCGACAAGCAGTGGCTGGGCATGCTCGGCATGCACGGCACCTACGAGGCGAACCTCGCGATGCATGACTGCGACGTCATGATCAATATCGGCGCGCGCTTCGACGACCGCATCACCGGGCGCATCGACGGCTTCTCGCCACGCTCGAAGAAGATCCATATTGATATCGACCCGTCCTCGATCAACAAGACGGTCAAGGTCGATATCGGCATCGTCGGCGACTGCGCCCATGTGCTGGAGGACATGGTCCGGATCTGGCGCGAGACCGGCGCCCAGGTCGACAAGACCGCGCTCGCCGCCTGGTGGATGCAGATCGAGGGCTGGCGCGGCCGCAAGAGCCTCGCCTACAAGCGCTCGGACACGATCATCAAGCCGCAATACGCCCTGGAGCGCCTCCATGCGCTGACCAAGGATCGCGATACCTACATCACGACCGAGGTCGGCCAGCACCAGATGTGGGCGGCGCAGTACCTGCAGTTCCAGGAGCCGAACCGCTGGATGACCTCGGGCGGCCTCGGCACCATGGGCTACGGCCTGCCGGCGGCGATCGGCGTGCAGATGAAGCACCCCAAGGCGCTCGTCATCGATGTCGCCGGCGAGGCCTCGATCCTGATGAACATGCAGGAGATGTCGACGGCGGTGCAGTACCGTTTGCCGGTGAAGATCTTCATCCTGAACAACGAGTACATGGGCATGGTGCGCCAGTGGCAGGAGCTGCTGCATGGCGGGCGCTATTCGGAGAGCTATTCGCAGTCGCTGCCCGACTTCGTGAAGCTCGCCGAGGCCTATGGCGGCCACGGCATCCGCTGCGACGATCCGGCCAAGCTCGACGCCGCGATCATGGAGATGATCGAGACGCCCGGCCCGGTGATCTTCGACTGCCTCGTCGCCAAGGAAGAGAACTGCTTCCCGATGATCCCGTCGGGCAAGGCCCATAACGAGATGATCCTGCCCGATTTCGAGGGCGACACCGGCCAGATCATCGACGCCAAGGGCAAGCAGCTCGTCTGACGAAGCATCGTCATGCTCGGGCTTGACCTGAGCATCTCAGGCGGGGCGAGGCGCCAGTCCGTGCCTTTCCGTCGGGAGATTCTCGGGTCGAAGCTCTGCTTCGCCCGAGAATGACGGCAGCGGTGCGAGAAGGAAAACACCATGGCCACCATCGGTCTGATCGGCGGGATGAGCTGGGAATCGACTGCGGTCTATTACCGGCTGCTCAACGAGGGCGTGCGCGCCCGTGCGGGCGGGCTGCATTCGGCCGACGTGCTGCTGCATTCGGTCGATTTCGCACCGATCGCGGAAATGCAGGCCAAGGGTGACTGGGCCGCGGCCGGCGCGGCGCTGGCCGCGAGCGCGCGCCGCCTCGAACAGGCCGGGGCCTCCTGCCTCGTGCTCTGCACCAACACGATGCACAAGGTCGCGGACCAGATCATCGCCGCGACCAAGCTGCCCTTTCTCCACCTTGCCGACGTCACGGCGCAGGCGGTGCTGGCTTCGCCCTCGCGGCGGCCGCTTCTGCTGGCGACGCGCTTCACGATGGAACAGGGCTTCTATCGCGACCGGCTGAAGGCCTTCGGCGTCGAGGCGCTGGTGCCGGCCCCCGGGGAGCGCGACGATGTCCATCGCATCATCTACGAGGAACTGTGCCGGGGGCGGATCGAGCCGGAATCGCGCGAGCGCTATCGCGCCATCGTCGCACGCGCCGCAAAGGAGGAGGGCGCCGATGGCGTCATCCTCGGCTGCACCGAGATCGGCCTTCTGCTTTCGCAGGACGATGTCTCCGTCCCGGTTTTCGATACCACCGCGCTGCATGTCGCAGCGGCGCTCGATTTCGTCGATGAATGGAAGGCGGCCGCGGCATGAAGCTGTTGATCGGCAACAAATGCTATTCGTCCTGGTCGCTCCGGCCGTGGCTCCTGATGCGCGTGGCCGGCATCGCCTTCACCGAGCAGCTCGTGCCGCTCGATGAGCCCGGTTTCAAGGAGGCGGTCTTTGCCGCTGCGCCCGGCAGCGGCGGCACCCTGCCACTGGTCGTCGATGGCGATATCGCCGTCTGGGAGACGCTGGCGATCTGCGAATATCTCCATGACACCTATCCCCAGGCCGGCATCTGGCCGCGCGACAAGGCGGCGCGCGCCCAGGCTCGTGCCATCTCCAGCGAGATGCATGCGGGCTTCATGGCGCTGCGCAGTAGCTGCCCGATGAATCTGGGCAAGCGCTTCGCCGGTCGCGATCGCGGTCCGGGCGTCGCCCGTGACGTCGAGCGGGTCACCGGGTTGTGGCGGCAGGCGCGCGAGCGCTTCGGCGCCGGCGGACCGTTCCTCTATGGCGAATTCTCTGCGGCCGATGCGATGTATGCGCCGGTCGTCACGCGGCTGGATATCTATGGCATCGCGGTTGACCCGGTCTCGCAGGACTACATGCAGGCCGTGCTCGCGCTGCCCGCCTATCGCGAGTGGCTTGCCGCCGCGCTGGTGGAGCCCTGGATCGTAGCGCATGACGAGGTGGACGAACCGGCCCTCGTCGATCTCCGTAGCCACTGACTTATTCCATTTCCCTCGATTTCTCCGCTCCAACCCGCCTCACAGGTCCGCCATGTCGAAGCCCGCCAGCCATTATCCGAATGCCCCGAAGGCCCAGCCGACCGCGCGCCATACCCTGGCGGTGATCGTCGACAACGAACCGGGCGTTCTTGCCCGCATCGCCGGGCTGTTCTCGGGCCGTGGCTACAATATCGAGAGCCTCACCGTCTCCGAGACCGAGCATGAGAAGCATCTCTCGCGCATCACGGTGGTGACCTCGGGCACCGCCAATGTCATCGACCAGATCAAGGCGCATCTCGACCGGCTGGTGCCGGTGCATCGCGTCGTCGACCTGACCGAGCAGGGCGAGGCGATCGAGCGCGAGCTCGCGCTGGTCAAGGTCGTCGGCAAGGGCGACCACCGTGTCGAGGCGATGCGCCTTGCCTCGGCCTTCGGTGCGCGCGTGCTCGATGCCTCGCTGACCTCCTTCGTCTTCGAGCTGACCGGCGCGACCGAGGAGATCGAGCGCTTCATCAAGACGATGACGGCGGTGGGGCTGACGGAAGTCTCGCGCACCGGCATCGCCGCGATGAGCCGCGGCCCGGACTCGATGTAATCACGTTCCACCGGTGACACGCCGCTACGACATCGCGGTCGCCGGATGCGGACCGGCGGGCTTGGCCGCTGCCTTGCTGCTAGAGCGTGCCGGCCATCGCGTCACGCTGGTCGAGCGCTTCGCGATGCCCCAGCCGCTCGGCTCGGGCCTGATCCTGCAGCCGACCGGGCTCGCCGTCCTGCGCGAGCTCGGCCTTGCCGAGGCGTTGATCGCGCGGGGCAGCAGGCTCGATCGGCTTTACGGGCTGGGGTCGGCTGATGGCTCTGTCGTGCTCGATGTGCGCTATGAGGCGCTCGGAGCCGACGCCTTCGGTCTCGGCATCCACCGCGGCAGCCTGTTCGAGGGCTTGTTCGATGCGGTGGTGGCACGCGGCATCGCGGTCGAGACCGGCTGCGAGGTCACGGATGTCGAGACTGGCAGCGGCGGAAGTGTCTCACTCGTTCTGGACAATGGCCGAAAGCTCGGGCCGTTCGATCTCGCCATCGACGCGCTTGGCGCGCGCTCGCCGCTGCTCGGCCGGGCGTCGAAGCCGGTCAGGCAGCGCCCGCTGGCCTATGGCGCGGTCTGGGCCAATGCGCCGCTGGCGGATGGTTTCGATCCCCACGCGCTGGAGCAGCGCTATCAGCGGGCGAGCGTCATGGTCGGCGTGCTGCCGATCGGGCGGCGGGACGAGGATGAGACGACGCTCGCTTCCTTCTTCTGGAGCCTGAAGCCGGCCGATCACGGGCAATGGCAGGCGCGCGGCCTCGCTGCGTGGAAGGCCGATGTGCTCCGGCACTGGCCGCAGACGGCGCCGATGCTGGAGACGATCACGTCGGCTGAGCAGTTGCTGCTGGCCTCCTATCGCCACCATACCTTGCCGGTACCGGCCGGACGCGGGCTCGCCTTTATCGGCGATTCCGCCCATTCGACCAGCCCGCAACTGGGGCAGGGCGCCAATATGGGTTTGCTGGATGCCTATGCGCTCGCGAGTGCCATCAACGAGGCCGAAGACATCTCCGGGGCGCTCCAGCGCTATGCGCGGCTGCGGCGCCTCCATGTCCGGCTCTATCAGGTAGCGAGCCGCCTGTTCACGCCGTTCTACCAGTCCGACAGCTACCTGCTGCCCTTGCTCCGCGACCGGCTCGTGCCGCCCTTGGCGCGCCTGCCGGGGATCGACAGGCAGCTGGCCCTGCTCGTCGCGGGGCTGTATGGCGATCCCTTGCGGGCCTTGAAGCTGGGGCCGGCTTTCCCGGCTAATTCCACTCTTGCGAGCGTGAGGGCATGACGACACCGAGCCTCGAACAGATCGCACTTCTCCTTGGCATCGTCGGGCTCGGCTGCTTCGCCTGGCCCATCGTGATGCGCCTCTCCGGGAAGGGACGGGCTGAGGAACTGGGCAGCGGCAAGAGCCTGCGCTCGCCGCTGTGGTGGGCCGGCTTTCTTCTGACCATCGCGGCGATCTTCCTGCAGCGCATCGCCAGCCAGCAGGGCGGCTGAGGCTCAGCCGCTGAAGCCGCCCTCTGCGAGGAAGGCGCGCTCCTGCGACGTGGTCTCGCGCCCGAGCACGGGGTTGCGATGCGGGAAGCGGCCGAAATCGCGAATGATGTCGCGGTGGATCTCAGCATATTTCACACCGTCTGCATCATCGGCGGCGGCGCAGAGTTCGATGCAGCGCTCCTGGTCGGCGAGCCCCTCCGAATGCATGAAGGGCATGTAGAAGAAGCGCTTCTCCGGTGGCTGGTAGGCCTCGTCAAAGCCTTTCGCGATCGCACGCTCGGCGACTTCGACGGCTAGCGCATCGGTGGCGAAGGCGCGCGGGCTGCCGCGGAACATGTTGCGCGGGAACTGGTCGAGCAGGATCAGCAGCGCATAGACGCCTTCCGGGGTTTTCTCCCACTCTGCCAGCTTGCCCGCTGCCGCCGCCTCATGGGCCGTGAGGAAGCGGCTCGTGATCTCGGCGTCGAAGGCCTCGTCCTTGACGAACCATTTCTCGGGGCCGGCCTCGCGCCAGAAGCTGACAACGTCATGGGCGCTGGGCAAGGTCATGAAAGGCTCCGCTTCTCGAATTCCGATGGCCCAGAGATAATTCTCCTTCGGCCAACCGCCAGTCGCGAATAACGCTTGCGGGCCGTCCGCTGCTGCGATAGATGCCTGAACCGTAACGTACGGTACTGGATTTCTCCCGCCCATGATGCAGGCTGCCGCAGAGACGCAAGGCGAGGCGCTGACAGCGCGCCAGCAGGCCGTGCTCGATGCCGTGCTGAGCCTGATGGTCGAGAAGGGCAGCGGGCTCACCATGACCGCGGTCGCGCGGCGCGCGAGCTGCTCCAAGGAAACGCTCTACAAGTGGTTCGGGGACCGTGACGGTTTGCTGACCGCGACCGTGCAGTGGCAGGCTTCGAAGGTGAGGGCCGGCAATTTCGACCGGCAGAATCTCGATGCCGGCGCATTGCGCGAGAGCCTGAAGGGTTTTGCCGCGAACTGGCTGGAGGTGATCACCTCGCCGACCTCGATCGCGCTCAACCGCATCGGCATCAGCCAGGCGGCCTCGCGCGACGGCAATCTCGGTTCGATCGTGCTGGCCAATGGCCGCTTCGCCATCGGGGAGCGCCTGAAGCCCGTGCTCGATGCCGGGCGCGAGGCGGGGCTGCTCGCCTTCGACGATACCGAGACGGCCTTCCGCACCTTCTTCGGCCTCGCCGGCCGCGACGTCCAGATCCGGCTTCTGCTCGGCGACACGCTGACCTTGAGCCGGGCCGAGATCGCCGCCGATTCCGAGCGGGCGACCGAGCAGTTTCTCACCCTCTACGGCACGGACAACGATCCGGGCCGGAAGACGAACAACGCGTGACAAAGGAGACACCCATGCGCGTCTATTACGATCGTGATGCCGACATCAACCTGATCAAGGGCAAGAAGGTCTGCATCGTCGGCTACGGTTCGCAGGGCCATGCGCACGCGCTCAACCTGCGCGATTCCGGCGTCAAGGACGTCATCATCGCGCTCAAGGCCGGCTCGGCCACGCGCAAGAAGGCCGAAGAGGCCGGCTTCAAGGTGATGACCCCGTCGGAGGCTGCCAAGGTCTCGGACATCATGATGATGCTGACCCCCGACGAGCTGCAGGGCGACATCTATCGCGACGAGCTGCATGCCAACATGAAGGAGGGCGCCGCTCTCCTGTTCGCGCATGGCCTCAACGTCCATTTCAACCTGATCGAGCCGCGCAAGGACCTCGACGTGCTGATGGTCGCCCCGAAGGGCCCCGGCCACACCGTCCGTTCCGAGTATCAGCGCGGCGGTGGCGTGCCGACCCTGATCGCGATCCACCAGGACGCGACCGGCAACGCCCATGACCTCGGCCTGTCCTATGCCTCGGCCAATGGCGGCGGCCGCGCCGGCATCATCGAGACCACCTTCAAGGAAGAGTGCGAGACCGATCTCTTCGGCGAGCAGGTCGTGCTCTGCGGCGGCCTGGTCGAGCTGATCAAGGCCGGCTACGAGACGCTGACCGAGGCCGGCTACGCTCCCGAGATGGCCTATTTCGAGTGCCTCCACGAGGTGAAGCTGATCGTGGACCTGATCTACGAAGGCGGCATCGCCAACATGAACTACTCGATCTCGAACACCGCCGAGTACGGCGAGTACGTCACCGGTCCGCGGATCATTACGCCCGAGACCAAAGCCGAGATGAAGCGCGTGCTGACCGACATCCAGTCGGGCAAGTTCACCCGCGACTGGATGCTGGAGAACAAGGTCAACCAGACCTCGTTCAAGGCGACCCGCGCCCGCTACGCCGCTCACCCGATCGAGGAAGTCGGCGCCAAGCTCCGCGACATGATGCCGTGGATCAAGGCCAAGGCCCTGGTCGACAAGACCAAGAACTGAGCCCTTCCTTCGGCCGTCAGGCTCGGGCTTGGCCCGCGCATCTCGTGACGGAGGAACGCTCTTTCCGGTAAGACCTTCTCGGGTCGCTGCCCGGCAGCGCCCTCGGGAATGACGGACAGGGAAACGGGCTTCCCAGATTGATTCAAGGCGTTCCGGATCTGATTCCGGAATTCCACGTAATCATCTGATATCAAACGATAGTTGCGGTTGCGGGCGGTGGTCGAAAGGCCGCCGCCCGCTTTCTTTCAGAAGGCTCATCGGAACCGGTCCGGTAGCGAGGCGTTCCTCTTGCGGTGCAGGCCCAACAGGTTTGCGAGACCTCAAGGAGACGGTCATGACGGTCGATACCCGACCCAGAGTGCCGGTCGAGGATTTGGACAAGGCCCGCGGCGGCGATCCGATTCCGCCGATGCGCGCCGACGATCACAGCAATGCCGATCCCGCGGTCGAGACGCCGATCGAGGCGCGGCAGGGCTTTCTCGGCCGGCCGGTGCTGATGGTGCTGATCGGTGGGCTCGTGCTCGTGGCGATCGCGTGGTTCGCCGTGGAGAAGCTGGTCTACTGAGTGTCGCGAAACCGTTCGTGTTTGCCCGATAAAGGGGAGGCCGTGATGGAACATCTGCGTATTCTTGAAACGCCCATGGCGATCCGCGTGGTGATGGCGCTGTCGCTGGCGATGATGCTGGCGGTGATCGTCGGGCTGGTCTGACGCAACCGCTTTCCGAACCTGAATTGACAAAGCCTCCGGCGCCTGGCGCCGGAGGCTTTTCTGCGGGATCCGTCGATCAGAAGGTGATCTTGTCCTTGATCTCGGCCTCGACATTGGATGGCAGGGTGCCGCGTTTCACGAGGTCGGCGAAATCCTTGAACTTCGCCTTGCCGCGCTCCTCGATGATCTTCTTGGAGCGGGCCTCGCCGATGCCCTTGAGCGTGTCGAGCTCGGCGGCGGTGGCGGTGTTGATGTTGATCTTCTTGGCCTGGGTGGCGGCGGGCTGCGCCGCGACCGGGGTTGCCGGCTTCACCGCCGGGGCGGCCTGCGTGGCGGGTGCTGCAGGCGCGGTGACGGGCGCGGCCGGCTTGGCGGCGGAGGGAGCCGGCGTCGCGGTCTGGGCGAAGGCCTGGCCGCCCATGGCGGCAAGCGCGACGAGGGGGATGAGGAAACGAGACATCGTCATGACTTAAGACCTCATGGGTCGGCCCGGAAACGTCGCATCCGCCGGGGGCCGGGCCCCTCCGCCGGACGACGCTGGCGGCGTGGGGCCGTTCAGCGTGTCGCGCCGGGCTCGCCGTGGGGACGTGCCGCGATGCGACGACGCGAATAGGCGCCTTTCGATTTGAACGGACTCCGAATGGCGCGTTCACCGGGCAGTCAGGTTTCCGGCGCGGTCAGCGTGCGAGGAATTCGCTGATGCGTCCGACGGCATAAAGCAGACTGAAGCCCCAGGCGAAGGAAGCCAGCCAGTTGGCGATCTGGAACTGCCAGGAGGGCATCGCGACGATGCCGGCGACGATGGCGATGACGGCCCGCAGCGGCCCGAAGAAATGGCCGATCAGGATGCTGGCGATGCCCCATTTCTCGAAGAAGGCGTGGCCGCGATCGAGCAATTGCGGATTGTTCCGGAAAGGCCAATACTCGTGGACGCGGGGCCCCAGGTAGATTCCGGCGATATAGGACACCCAGAAGCCGCTGCCCGCGCCGAGCGAGGCGGCCAGCGCCAACGGCACGAGGTTGAGGCCCGAGGCACCGGCGACGGCGCCGAATGTGGTGAAGAAGACCGTGGCCGGCACAAGCCAGGAGAGAATCGCCACGCATTCGGCGAAGGCGACGGCGAAGACGATCGGGATCGCCCATTGCTGATGGGTCTGCATGAAGTCGACGAGCGCCTTCATGGCTTGTTCGAGTTCGGCCATGGCGTTCGGCTCGGCTCCTGCGGGGTCGGGTCGGTCTCGCCATATGGCCGGGTCACCGGCACGATGCAAGCGGCGGGCCGCCGCAGGGCAGGGCGTTGCCTTCCCGGGACGATCGCCTATTAATTCCGGCAACGCGAAAAGCTGACGGCCGGGCGCCAAGCCCGCACCCGCGAGGAAACGAATTTCATGGCGTTGCAGGATCGCCCGCATGCGCATGCGGGCTCAGGAGCGGTTTCGTCAGGCGATCCGGCTGTGGCGCTCGGCGGCGTCGACATCACCTTCCACCTTGCCGATGGCGGTCGCTACCAGGCGGTCAAGGGCATCGATCTCAAGGTCCATCCCGGCGAGTTCGTCTCGATCGTCGGGCCGACCGGCTGCGGCAAGTCCACGTTGCTGAACGCGGCAGCCGGCCTGCTCGCGCCTTCGGCCGGCTCGGTCGGCATTTTCGGCAAGCCGCTCTCGGGGCTGAACCGGCGCGCCGGCTACCTTTTCCAGCAGGACGCCCTGATGCCATGGAAGACGGCGCTGGAGAACGTCAAGGTCGCGCTGGAACCGATGGGCGTGCCGAACCAGGAGGCCGACCAGCGTGCGCGCGAATGGCTCGGCCGCGTCGGCCTGCGCACCTTCGTCGACCGCTATCCGCACATGCTCTCCGGCGGGCAGCGCAAGCGCGTCAGCCTGGCGCAGATGCTGATCCGCAATCCCGAGATCCTGCTGATGGACGAGCCTTTCGGGCCGCTCGACGCGCAGACCCGGCAGATCATGGGCAACCTCCTGCTCGATCTCTGGTCGCGCGACCGCAAGGCGCTGATGTTCGTGACCCATGACCTGGAAGAGGCGATCGCGCTCTCCGACCGGGTCGTGGTGATGTCGGCCGGGCCGGCGGCGGGGATCGTCGCCGATTACAAGGTCGACCTGCCGCGCCCGCGCGACATCGCCGATATCCGGCTGGAGAAGGCCTTCCACGAGATCCATCGCGATATCTGGGCCTCGCTGCGCGTCGAGGTGCAGAAGGCCTATGCGATGGGCGAGGGGCGCGAGCTCGTCGGGGGAGACGCATCATGAAGCGGATAAAGCTCATCTCGCTGCAGATTCTGGTGATGCTGGTCTTCCTGGGCGTCTGGCATGTGGTGACGACCACGAGCCTCTTCGGCGACGTCAAGACGATGCAGTTCTTCTTCTCGACGCCAGCGGCCGTGCTCGCGCGCACCTTCAAGCAGCTCACCGGGGGCGATATCTATTACCATCTCGGCATCACGCTGACCGAGACGGTGCTCGCCTTCGTCATCGGCTCGCTCGCCGGTATCCTGTTCGGCTTCGCCTTCGCGCGGCGCGAGCTGCTCTCGGCGGTGTTCGACCCCTATATCAAGGCGGCGAACGCCCTGCCGCGCGTCGTGCTGGCGCCGATCTTCGCGCTCTGGTTCGGCTTGGGCATCTGGTCGAAGGTGGCGCTCGGCTTCACGCTGGTCTTCTTCATCGTGTTCTTCAACGTCTACCAGGGCGTGCGCGAGGTCTCGCCGACGATCCTGGCCAATGCGCGCATGTTGGGGATGAACGAGCGCCAGCTCTTCCGCCATGTCTATTGGCCTTCGGCGCTGACCTGGATGTTCTCCAGCTTGCACACCTCGGTCGGCTTCGCGCTGGTCGGTGCGGTGGTGGGCGAGTATCTCGGCTCCTCCGCCGGGCTGGGCTACAAGATCCACGAGGCGGAGAGCGTCTTCGATGTCACCGGCGTGTTTTCAGGCATGCTGATCCTGGCGATTTTCGTCATCGCCATCGATGCGCTGGTGACGCTGGTCGAGAAGCGGCTCCTGGTCTGGCGGCCGGCACAGAGCTCGACGACCACCGCTTGAGGGATGACAGCGTGGAGTTGCTCGCCTCCACCGATCTCGCCTATCCTTCCTGCCGAATGCGCCCCGCAGAAGCGCTTTTCCATTCAACCGGAGGTTTCGCCATGAAGTTCAACCGCCGCGGCGCGCTGGCAGCGCTCGCCCTTTCGACCGCGCTCGGCATCGCGCCGCATGCCGCGCTCGCCCAGAATGCCGAGAAGCCGAAACTCACGCTCGGCGTCGGCGGCAAGCAGCTCCTCTATTACCTCCCGCTGACGGTCGCGGAGAAGAAGGGCTTCTTCAAGGAGCAGGGGCTCGATGTCGAGATCAACGATTTCGGCGGCGGCGCCAAGTCTCTGCAGGCGCTGGTCGGCGGCTCGGTCGATGTCGTGACCGGTGCCTATGAGCACACGATCCGCATGCAGGCCAAGGGCCAGGACGTCCGCGCGGTGATCGAGCTCGGGCGCTTCCCGGCCATCACCATCGCCGTGCGCAAGGACCTTGCCGACAAGGTCAAGTCCGCCGCCGATTTCAAGGGCCTCAAGATCGGCGTCACCGCGCCCGGCTCGTCGACGGCGCTGACCGCCCAATATGCCATGGTCAAGGCCGGCTTGAAGGCGACCGATGCCGCGATCATCGGCGTCGGCGCTGGCGCGAGCGCGGTCGCGGCGATCAAGCAGAAGCAGGTCGACGTGATCTCGCATCTCGATCCCGTCACCTCGAAGCTCGAGGCCGACGGCGACATCGTTTCGCTGATCGACACCCGCACCGAGGCCGGCACGAAGGCCCTGTTCGGCGGCTCGAACCCGGCGGCCGTGCTCTATCTCAAGAATGATTTCGCCGAGAAGAACCCGGTCACGACGCAGAAGCTGGTCAACGCCTTCATGAAGTCGTTGAAATGGCTGGAAACGGCGAAGCCCGAGGATGTGGCGGACCTCGTGCCGGAAGAGTTCCTGCTCGGCGACAAGCCGCTCTATATCCGCGCGGTCAAGAACTCGCAGGAAAGCTATTCGCGCACCGGCATCGCGACGCCCGACGCGATGAAGAGCATGTACGATTCGCTCAAGCTGCTCGATCCCGAACTGACCAATTCCAATGTCGACCTGACGAAGACATTCATCGACAGCTTCGCCAAGAAGGCAGCCTCCGGCTCCTGACTTATGCACGAGCGCGCGGCCTGGCTTTTGGCAACGCGCTCGATCTGCGTTAGGTGCATGCTGCGCTGGTTTGGCGCGGGGGGAATCATGTGAGCGGCGAGTACGCCTTTCTGGATGGCGGCGGCGAGATGGCCGCTGCCATTCGTGACCATGACTGGAGTTCGACGCCGATCGGGCCGATCGCAGCGTGGCCGGCCGCGTTGAAGATCGCTGTCGGCATGATGGTCGGTTCGCATTTCCCCAAATGCATCTTCTGGGGCCCCGATTTCATCAGCATCTACAACGACGCCTACAAGCCGCTGCTCGGTCAGAAGCCTCCTGCGTTAGGCCTTCCGTTTCGGGACGTCTGGTCCGAGGTGTGGGACGAGCTGCGGCCGATCGCCGAGAAGGCGTTGGCTGGCGAAGCGACCTTTGCCGAGGACATGCCGCTTCTGATCGATCGCTATGGCCATCCGGAAGAAGCCTGGTTCACCTTTTGCTACAGCCCGATTCGGGACGAGAACGGCCGGGTTCTCGGGATGATCGACACGGTGATGGAGACGACCGGCAAGGTGCAGGCGGAGCGAAACGGCCGCCTGCTCAATGCCGAACTCGCCCATCGCATGAAGAACACGCTGGCGATGATCGCGGCGATCGCCAGCCAGACCTTCCGCTCGGCCGAGACGCTGGAGGAGGCACAGTCGATCCTCAGCGACCGCATCGCGACGCTGGGCGAGGCGCATAACATCCTGACCCAATCGAGCTGGAGCAGTGCGCCGATCCGCGCCGTGATCGAGGGGGCGCTGGCGCCGCATCGCTCGGATATCGGCATGGTCCGCGTCGAAGGTCCGCCGCTGCAGCTGACCGCCGACCAGGCGATGACGCTGGCGCTTGCCGCCAACGAACTCGCCACCAACGCGGTCAAATACGGTGCGCTCTCGGTCGAGACCGGCGAGGTCGCGATCCGCTGGTCCGTCGGCCGGCCGCAGAGCGAGGATGCCTTCCGCTTCGAATGGATCGAGAGCGGCGGGCCGCCTGTGACCAAGCCGCGGCGGCAGGGCTTCGGCTCGCGGCTAGTCGAGCGCGTCATGGCCCAGAAATTCCAGGGCGAGGTCGCGCTGGACTACCGGCCCGAAGGCCTGCGCTACGTCCTGACCACAACGATGGACAATATCGCGCCGCGGGAATAGTCGCTCTGCGCGAGCGATGGATTGCTTCACCGCTTTCGATTTGCGCCCCGCGTGAGAGCCGTTAGGTTCGCGGTCCCACCGCGAACGGGGTATCGCTTCGGACCATGAATATTCTCTCGATCCAGTCCCATGTCGCCTATGGCCATGTGGGCAACGCCTCCGCGACCTTTCCGATGCAGCGGCTCGGCGTCGAGGTCTGGCCGATCCATACGGTGCAGTTCTCGAACCACACCGGTTATGGCAACTGGAAGGGCCGCGTCTTCGATGGCGGCATGATCGACGAGGTGATGGAGGGCATCGCCGAGCGCGGGGTGCTGGCGAGCTGCGACGGCGTGATCTCCGGCTATATGGGTTCGGCCGATATCGGCCATGCCATCCTCTCGGCGGTGGAGCGGGTGCGGGCGGCCAATCCCAAGGCACTCTACTGCTGCGATCCGGTGATCGGCGACGTCGGACGCGGCGTCTTCGTGCGGCCGGGCATCCCTGAATTCATGCGCGAGCAGGCGGTGCCGGCGGCCGATATCGTGACGCCCAACCAGTTCGAGCTGGAATTGCTGACCGATGTCGAGATCAAGACCATCGCCGATGCCCATCGCGCGGTGGAAGCGCTGCGCGACGCCGGCCCGAAGGTGGTGATGGTGACCTCGCTCGTGACGGAAGAGACGCCGGGCGACTCGATCGACCTGATGGCGGCCGATGCGAAGGGTACCTGGCGGGTGCGCACGCCGAAGCTCGATGTCAGCGTCAACGGTGCGGGCGATGCGATCGCGGCCCTGTTCTTCACCCATTACCTGCGCGAGGAATCGGCTGCGGCTGCGCTCTCGAAGGCGGCATCCTCGATCTACGGCCTGCTGAAGCGGACGAAGGAGGCGGGCTCGCGCGAGATCCTGACGGTCGCGGCGCAGGACGAGTTCGTCATGCCTTCGCAGGTCTTCGAGCCGCAGGCGATCTGAGCCGATCGCGATGAAGCTGCGCGTCGGCACCTTCAATGTCGAGAACCTGCTGACGCGCCATCGCTTCGAGGCAGGCGGGCGGGCCGAGACGGACGCCGCGATGTCGCTGTTCCATTTTCCGCGCGCCGACGAGCGCGACGCGGTGGAGCGCTCGCTCGCGGTGGCGCTGGAGGACGACAAGCGCCAGATGACGGCGCTCGCCATCGCCGAGTCCGCGGCGGATCTCTGGATGCTGCAAGAGGTCGATTCGCTCGCGAGCCTCCAGGCCTTCTTCGCGAACTATGTCCACCGCATCGCCGACCATCGCTATGGCCATTTCACGCTCGTCGACGGTAATGATCGCCGCAATATCGATATCGGCTTCGCGGCCCGGCGCGATCTGTTCGGGCCGGGACAGGTCACGGTGCGCTCGCACAAGGACCTGACCTTCGCGCAGGCGGGCGTGCATGACCGCGAGCTCGCCCTGTTCGGCATCGGGCCGCATGGCAAGGTGTTCGCGCGCGATTGCCTGGAGGTGGAGCTCACCTTCGCTGGACGCCGCCTCAGCCTGTTCGGCTGCCATTTCAAGTCGATGAACAATGGCCGCGAGGATGGGCGGGCGGCGACGCTACCGGTGCGCCGGGCCGAGGCGCGGGCGGTGCGTTGGCTGATCCAGCAGCGTTTCGGCGGCGGCTGGCGCGAGACCAACTGGATCGTACTGGGCGATCTCAATGGCTATCGCCATGGCCTCGGCCCGCGCGCCGAAATCGTCGACGAGGGCGCCAGCGGCATCGAGCCCCTGCTCGACGATTTCGCGGTCGATCCGATGGAGACCTTGCCGGCGCATGAGCGCTGGACGCATTTCCGGCGCTATTGGTCGGAGCGCGAGGAAAAGCTGGTCGACAGCCATATGCCGCTCGACCATATCCTGCTCTCGCCTGCGCTGGCGGCAGCCAATCCCCGTCCGGCCATGCAGATGATCCGGCGCGGCCTGCCTTATCGCGTGCCGCTCGATCCGCGCGAGCCGGACCGCTCGATGGCTAAGCTCGCGACCTGCAACGATCGCTATCCGCGCGTCGGCTGGGACCGGCCCAAGGCCTCCGACCATTGCCCGCTCACCATCGATCTCGAAATACCCCAGGGGTGATCCCGATGAAACGCCGCTTCGTCACGCTCGACGTCTTCACCACGCGCCGCCATGCCGGCAATCCGCTCGCCGTGGTGCTCCAGTCGGAAGGGCTGGACACCGAGGCGATGCAGGCCATCGCCAGGGAGTTCAACCTGTCCGAGACGGTCTTCGTCGCGCCGCCGGAGAAGCCGGAGCATCGCGCCTCCGTCCGCATCTTCACGCCGGGTGGCGAACTGCCCTTTGCCGGCCATCCGACCGTCGGCACGGCGGTCTGGCTCGCGCTCAGCGACGAGGCGGAGGGCAGGCCAGCCGACATGCTGGTGCTGGAGGAGAAGGTTGGGCCGGTCTCCTGCGCGGTCTCGATCAAGGGCAGCCATGCGGGGCACGCCACCTTCACCTTGCCGCGCTTGCCGGAGCGTGCGGGCGAGACCGGGGCGCCGGCTGCGATTGCGGCGGCGCTCGGGCTCCAGCCCGGCGATATCGGCTACGGGTCGCATGTGCCGACGCTTTTCAGCGGAGGCGTGCCGTTTCATTGCGTTCCGGTGGCGAGCGGCGAGGCGATCGGCCGTGCGCGGCTCGAACGCGGGCATTGGTCCGCGGCCTTCGGCCATGGCGGGGCTTTCCTCTATACCCGCGAGACCGCCGAGCCAGGCCACGATTTTCACGCGCGGATGTTCTGGCCGGGCGCCGGCATCGAGGAGGACCCGGCGACCGGCGGCGCGGCGGCCGCTTTCGCCGGCGCGGTCATGGCCTATGACAAGCCCGGCGATGGCGACCACCGCCTCGTCATCGAGCAAGGCTACGAGATGGGGCGACCGTCGCAGATCACGCTGGAACTAAGCGTGCGCGGCGGCGCGCTGGTCTCCGCCCGCATCGGCGGCTCGGCCATCGTGGTTAGCGAGGGCGTGCTGCTGTGAGTGACGGCGTCGAGAACGGCACGATCGTCCGGCTGTCGCGGGTCGATGCGCTGGTCGAGCCTTACGACTGGGCTTTCGCGCGCGATAACGCGCAGAAGATCGCGGCGCATTGGGCCGAGATCAGCGCCGGCAAGCCGGCCATGTTCAATGGCCGCGTCATGCTGCAGCATCAGGCCGCGATCCGCGACGGCGTGTTCGAGGCCGGCTATTTCGAGACGGATTACGCTGCCTTCATGACCTGGCGCGACGCCGGCTATCCCGGCCCGGCCATCCGCAACGGCTTCGCCATGGCGGCGCTCAGGGCCAATGACGGCGCCTTTCTCTGCGGCAAGATGGGCGAGCACACTGCCAATGCCGGCAAGGTCTATTTCGCCGCCGGCACGCCCGACCGCGAGGATGCCCGGCCCGACGGGACGCTCGATCTTGCCGGCAGCGTCACCCGCGAGCTCGGCGAGGAGACCGGCCTGCGCGTCGAGGAACTCGCGGTCGGCGAGGGCTGGACGGCGCTGATCGAGCAGGGCCGCATCGCCTTCATGCGGGAGGTCCGCATCGATCTTCCCGCCGACGAGGCACGGAGGCTGATGTTGGAGCGGATGAAGCATCTCGAAGAGGAGGAGCTCTCCGACATCGTCATCGTGCGCGATCTTACCGATACCGAAAACCACGACATGCCGCCCTTCATGCGCCGCTATCTCGCGCATATGTTCGGCTGACCTTTTGGCGGACTCCAGCCCCGCGGTTCCGTCATTCCGGGCAAGTGAAACGCAGACCCGGAATCCATCATAGAGCGCTACGCCCTTCGATGGATTCCGGATCGGCGCAGCTTCGCCGCTGGTCCGGAATGACGGCGTGTTTTGGCTCACGATATTTCGAGGATCATGATTATGGCCAATCATTCCGAAGCCACCTATCCGGAAGCCCTGCCTTTGCCGGCCGAAAACCCCTTCGCCTCGCGCTGGGAGACGCCGTTCCGGCTGCCGCCCTTCGCGGCGATCAAGCCGGAACATATCCGCCCGGCTTTCGATGCGGCGCTCGCCAAGCACAAGGATGAGATCGCGGCGATCGTGGCGGACATGGCCGCGCCCGATTTCGCCAACACGATCGAGGCGCTGGAGCGGGCAGGCCGCGCGCTCAGCCGCGTCGGCGGCGTGTTCTACAACCTCACCGGCGCCGACACGAACGAGGCCTTGCAGGCGATCGAGCGCGATCTGTCGCCGATCACCTCGCGGCACTGGTCGGCGATCATGATGGACGAGGGGCTGTTTGCCCGCGTCGATGCGGTCAATGCCAGGCGCGATACGCTCGGCCTCAACCCCGAGCAGGCGCGCCTGCTGGAGCGGACCTACAAGGGCTTTATCCGCTCGGGTGCCCAGTTGAACCCCGAAGACAAGAAGCGCCTCGCCGCGATCAACGAGCGGCTGGCCGGGCTCGGCACGCAGTTCAGCCAGAACGTGCTGAAGGACGAATCCTCCTATGCGCTCTTCATCGCGGACGAGGCGGGGCTTGCTGGCCTGCCGGAGTTCGTGAAGGCGGCGATGGCGCGCGCTGCGGCCGATCGCGGCAAGCCCGGCCAGCACGCCGTGACGCTGTCGCGCTCGATCATCGAGCCCTTCCTGACCTTCTCGACGCGTCGCGACCTGCGCGAGGAAGCCTTCATCGCCTGGAGCAAGCGCGGCGAGAACGGCGGCGAAAGCGACAACCGCGCGATCGTCGCCGAGATGGTCAAGCTCCGGGCCGAGAAGGCTAAGCTGCTGGGCTATCCGACCTTCGCGCATTTCAAGCTCGACGACGCCATGGCGAAGACGCCGGAGCATGTGCGCGGGCTGCTCGAACTGGTCTGGACGCCGGCCAAGGCGCGGGCGGCGCGCGAGGCGGCCGATCTTGCGGCGCTCGCCCAGAGCGAGGGCGAGAACGGGCCGATCCGCCCCTGGGACTGGCGCCATTATGCCGAGAAGGTCCGGCAGAAGACCTTTGCGCTCGATGAGGCCGTGCTGAAGCAATATCTTCAGCTCGACCGCGTCCGGCAGGCGGCTTTCGACGTCGCCGGCAAGCTGTTCGGGCTGTCCTTCGCGGAACGGCCGGAGCTTCAGGGCTACCACCCCGACGTGCGCATCTTCGAGGTGACGGAGCGCGCGAGCGGGCGCCACATCGGCCTGTTTGTCGGCGATTATTTCGCCCGGGCCTCGAAGCGTTCGGGCGCCTGGATGAGCGCCTTCCGCGGCCAGCGCAAGCTTGATGGCGAAACCCGGCCGATCATCGTCAATGTCTGCAACTTCGCCAAGCCAGCCGAGGGCAAGCCGGCGCTGCTCTCGCTCGACGATGCGCGCACGCTGTTCCACGAGTTCGGCCATGCCTTGCACGGGCTGCTTTCGGACGTGACCTATGGCTCGCTCGCCGGTACCTCGGTCGCGCGCGATTTCGTCGAACTGCCCTCGCAGCTCTACGAGCACTGGTTCATGACGCGCGAGGTGATGCGGGAATACTGCCGCCATGCCGAGACGGGCGAGACGATCCCCGAGGCGCTGATCGAGAAGATCGAGAAGGCGCAGACCTTCAACCAGGGCTTCGCCACGGTGGAGTACACCTCCTCGGCGCTGGTCGACCTCGCCTTCCACTCGCTGGAGGCCCCGGCAGAAGTCGATCCGCTTGCCTTCGAGGCGGCGGAGCTCGCCCGCATGGGCATGCCCGCGGAGATCACGATGCGGCACCGGACGCCGCATTTCACCCATGTCTTCTCGGGCGACGGCTATTCGGCCGGCTATTACAGCTATCTCTGGTCGGAGGTGATGGATGCCGACGCCTTCAACGCCTTCACCGAGACCGGCGACGTGTTCTCGCCGGCCGTGGCCGAGAAGCTGAAGCGCTACATCTATTCGGCCGGCGACACGCGTGACGCGGCGGAGGCCTATACGCTCTTCCGCGGGCGGCTGCCGACGCCGGATGCGTTGCTGGAGAAGCGCGGGTTGGCGGCGTAGGCCCTCTACGTCATTCTCGGGCGAAGCAATGCTTCGACCCGAGAACCTCCTGACGAGAGGGCGCTGGTTTCCGAGATGCTCGGGTCAAGCCCGAGCATGACGAGCCTCATTCAGCCGGGATAACCGAACTTCGCCTTGGTCGCCTTGAGCTGGCCGATGGCGCCCGCGTCGTTGCCGGCCGAGCAGGTCGAGCGAGCGCGCGAAATCTCGCCGCTGACCCGGTCATGCACGCTCTTGGTGGTGTGGCCGGTGTCCAGGTCGTTGTCGATCACCGCCTGGAAGCGCTCGACCTCGCCGGAACAGCCGGTGCCTGACGGCATGCGGAAGGTGTTCGGCGTCACGCCGGGCGCAGCCTGCGACCGCGGCGGAGCCGGGGGCGCGCTGCCGGACGGTGTCTGGCAGGCCGAGAGCAGGAACGCGGCGAAGGCCGGGACGAGGACGGTTGAGGCGCGCATCGGGAAAGCTCCGGCTGATCGTGCCGGGAACATGACCGATTCCTCCGGTGCGGCAAAGCTCCGGTCAGTCGCGCTCGGGCATGAAGAGCGCGACGAGCGTGAACACGGCGGCGGCGCCGGCCGCGAGCCAGATCGCATCGAGTCCGATGCGGCTATGCGCGATGGCGCCGGCGATCGCGCCGCTGAGCAGGCCGAGCCAGAGCACGAAATGGCGCAGGAAGGCGAGCTTCGGCCCGCCGAGCAGAGCACCGGCGATGCGCTGGCCCATCTTCACCAGCGTGCCGGTCATGTAGGTGAGGCCGATCGTGACCTCGCCGTCGCGCTGGAAGACGCTGTTCTCAGCGCCCATCGCCATGGCGAGCACGCCGGCGCCGGCCATGCCGAAGCCGATCATGTCCAGGCCGGCCGAGATCAGCAGCGCGAGCGTGACGAAGGCGAGCACCGCCGCCTTGCGCTGGCGCCCGGCGAAGTGGCCCGCGAGCGAACCGCCGACCACGCCGATGACGAAAAGGCCGAGGATCGTGACGGCAAGCAGGATGCCGCCGGCATGGCGGCCGGCGAGCTCGATGGCGAAACGGGTGGTGTTGCCGCTCATGAAGGAGACGAAGAAGCCGCCGAGACTGAGGAAGCCGAGCGCATCCACGAAGCCGGCGAGGCCCGACAGGCAGAAGGCGAGGCCGATGACAGGGCGGTCATAGCGCATCATGGCGCAGCGCTCCGGCAGTTCAGGCCGGTCTCCATCCTGGCGCGACCGCCGGCCGAATCGCGCTCCGCCATCCTAATTCACAGACGCTGTCTGTTCTTCGCTCAAATCGGCATGCGACACATGCTTGCGCTTCGCCCCGTGCTTCGGTTACATCCTGTCCGTCGATTTGAGGAACGCCCGTGGTTTCGACCGCCCGCCATGACCAGACGAAGGACTGCGCTGCCGCGCAGATCGTCGGCATGCGCGCTCTCGCTCCTCTCGCTCGCGCCCCGTTCTCGCTTCTCGGCCTGCTTCTCCTTAGCTGCCCCTGAGGGCCGGCCGGGCATGCTGCCTGGGCGCTCAGGGGACTGACGAGAACCGCCGACAGAGAACCCAGCGCCCGCCCTTCCCAGAATTCCGCGGCGCGCCGACACCCGGAAGCAGAACCATGGCCAATCCGACCCAGACCGGCTCCGCAAAAGACCGCGTCCTGATCTTCGACACCACCTTGCGCGACGGCGAGCAGTGCCCCGGCGCCACCATGACCTTCGAGGAGAAGCTGGAGATTGCCGACGCGCTCGACGCGATGGGCGTCGACATCATCGAGGCTGGCTTCCCGATCGCGTCCGACGGCGATTTCGAGGCGGTGTCCGCGATCGCAAGCCGCCTGAAGCGCGCGACTGTTGCGGGCCTGGCCCGCGCCATCAGCGCCGATATCGCCCGGGCCGGCGAAGCGGTGCGCCATGCGGTGAAGCCGCGCATTCACACCTTCGTCTCGACCTCGCCGATCCATCTGGAGCACCAGATGCGCAAGACGCAGGAACAGGTGCTGGAGATCATCTCCGCCACGGTGACGCAGGCGCGCAACCTGGTCGAGGATGTCGAGTGGTCGGCGATGGACGCCACCCGCACGCCGATCGACTATCTCTGCCGCGCGGTCGAGACCGCGATCAAGGCCGGCGCCACCACGATCAACCTGCCCGATACGGTCGGCTATGCCACGCCGGACGAATATCGCTTCATGTTCAGGTCGATCCGCGAGCGCGTGCCGAACGCCGACAGGGCGGTCTTCTCGGTGCATTGCCATAACGACCTGGGCCTGGCCGTTGCCAATTCGCTGGCCGGCATCGAGGGCGGGGCGCGGCAGGTCGAGTGCACGGTCAACGGCATTGGCGAGCGCGCCGGCAATGCCTCGCTGGAAGAGATCGTGATGGCGCTGAAGGTGCGCGGCGACGTGCTGCCCTACGACACCGGCATCGACGCCTCGCAATTGATGCGCATCTCGAAGGCGGTCTCCTCCGCCTGCTCCTTCCCCGTGCAGTACAACAAGGCGATCGTCGGCCGGAACGCCTTCGCGCATGAAAGCGGCATCCACCAGGACGGCATGCTGAAGAACAACACCACCTACGAGATCATGACGCCGGAATCGGTCGGCGTGACCAAGACCTCGCTGGTGATGGGCAAGCATTCCGGCCGCGCCGCCTTCCGCTCCAAGCTGAAGGAGATGGGCTACGATCTGGGCGACAACCAGCTCGAGGACGCCTTCACCCGGTTCAAGGCGCTGGCCGACCGCAAGAAGCATGTCTACGACGAGGATATCGAGGCGCTGGTCGACGAGAACATCGCCACCGCCCATGACCGCATCAAGCTGGAATCGCTGACGGTGATCGCCGGCACGCGCGGGCCGCAGCGCGCGACCATGAAGCTGAATGTCGAGGGCAAACGCGTCACCGAGGAGGTCGAGGGCAACGGGCCGATCGACGCCATCTTCAACGCGATCAAGGCGATCGCGCCGCATGAGGTGACGCTGGAGCTCTACGACGTCCATGCCGTGACCGAAGGCACCGACGCGCAGGCCGAGGTGACGGTTCGCCTCGCGCGCGACGGCTCGTCGGTCAGCGGCCGGGGCGCCGATCCGGACACGCTGGTCGCCTCGGCCAAGGCCTATCTGGCGGCGCTCAACAAGCTGATCGCGCGCGGCGGGCGCCTGCACGCGCAGGCGGCGGAGTAAGGGGAAGAGGCGCAGTCAAGGAAGCGCCCTTGGGGAAGGGGTGTCTTCCCGTGCGCGCTGCAGCGTGAAACGCTGCGGCGCTGACACGGGACCGCGCGCCGCTAGAGGCTCCTACCCTGGCGGCCTCCGTAAGGGCGCCCTTTCCTGGACACGGTCCCGTGTCTGCGCTGCGGCACTGCGCGCCGCAGCGCGCACGGGATGACAGCGCTGCTGCCGCCGCGCTCACCGCCCTTCGATTCCGGTGGATGACGCCGGCGCGATCTGGCGCCGGCTCGGTTTTTGCTTTCATCTGCGCTTCCGGTGCGGTCGCTCCCCCGGCGACCCTGGGGAGCGCGATGCCGATGGGCTATTTTCCGAACTGGACCCTGAAAACCTCCGGCGCGGTGATGCCGGATGAGCGGCTGCCGACCAGCCAGACGGTGGTCGCCGGCCTGCAGCATGTCGTCGCCATGTTCGGCTCGACGGTGCTGGCGCCGGTGCTGATGGGCTTCGACCCGAATGTCGCGATCTTCTTCTCCGGCATCGCGACGCTGCTGTTCTTCGTGATCACGCGCGGGCAATTGCCGAGCTATCTCGGCTCCTCCTTCGCCTTCATCGGCGTTGTCATCGCCGCGACCGGCTATGCCGGCTCCGGCCCCAACCCGAATATCGCGGTCGCGCTCGGCGGCATCATCGCCTGCGGCGCGGTCTATGCGGTGATCGGCCTGATCGTGCAGGGTGTCGGCACGGCCTGGATCGAGAAGCTGTTGCCGCCGGTCGTGACCGGCGCCGTCGTCGCAGCGATCGGCCTCAACCTGACCTCGGTCGCGATCAGCATGATCTCGGCCAGCCCCTACACGAAGTGGATCGCGCTGTTCACGGTCGTCGCGGTGGCGCTGGTCGCGGTCTACGGGCGCGGCCTGCCGCAGCGCCTGCCGATCCTGATCGGCGGGCTCGCGGCCTATATCCTCTACGCCCTGACCGCCACGAGCTTCGGCGCGCCGGCGGTGAATTTCGCCAAGGTCGGCGAGGCCGCCTGGTTCGGCCTGCCGCATTTCGTCTCGCCGATCTTCGATGCCAAGGCGATGACCCTGATCGTGCCGGTCGCGATCATCCTGGTCGCCGAGAATCTCGGCCATATCAAAGGCATCTCGGTGATGACCGGGCGCAATTTCGACCACCTGATCGGGCGTGGCTTCTTCGCGGACGGTCTCGGCACCATGATCGCCGGTTCGGGCGGCGGTACAGGCGTCACGACCTATGCCGAGAACATGGGCGTGATGGCGGTGACGCGGGTCTATTCGACGCTGGTCTTCGTCGCAGCCGGCATCATCGCGCTCCTGCTGGGCTTCTCGCCCAAGTTCGGCGCGGTGATCGGCACGATACCCGTCGCGGTGCTCGGCGGCCTCGCGGTCGTGGTGTTCGGCCTGATCGCTGCGACGGCGGGCCGGATCTGGGTCGAGAACAAGGTCGATTTCTCCGAGCCGAAGAACCTGATCACGGTCGCGACCGCGCTGATTCTCGGCGCCGGCGACCTGAAGCTGCCGATCTTCGGCTATGAGCTCGGCGGAATCGGCACCGCGACCTTCGGCGCGATCGTGCTCTATCACCTGCTGAACCGCCGTACGGCCTGACAATCCACAGCGCGGCGGGGCCTTTTCCGCCGCGTTTGAAAAAACTGTCACAGATGGGTGGACAGGGGGCGGGGCCTTTGCTACACGCCCCCTGCCTGACGCGGCCAACACCGCTGACCGGCGGCGCTTCGTGGCGTATGGGTGATTAGCTCAGTTGGTAGAGCAGCTGACTCTTAATCAGCGGGTCGTAGGTTCGAGCCCTACATCACCCACCACGACCTCAAATTCCTGACATCGCTGAACAGGTATCTCGCTGAAGCAGCCGCCTCGTGCCGTTGCCAGTTTGAGATTGCGGTCCTTTCCCGCCGAGCCGGGAGCCTTTCGGCAGCTCAAGCGTTCCTGTGCGAAACGAGAGGTTTCGCATGACGCAATTCGATCAAGGCCTTGCGGCCGCTCCCGGCAACACGCCGGCCATCCCGAATCCGCCTCCTGAGGCGCCGCCGCTGACGCCGGGCGAGGTTCCGCCGGCTCCGCCCGTCGAATCGCCGCCGGATGAGGAGCCGCAGGGCATCCCGGTCGGGCCGCCGCCGGAATTGCCGCCGAACGCGCCGCCGGAGGCTCCCCCGGCGACGCCGATCGATCTGCCGCCGGGGCGCGATCCGCGCCAGCCGCAGGAATAAGCCCGCTTAGAGTTTAGGGGCGTTGCCGGCGCCGATATCCCAGTAGAGCCCTGCCATGGCGACGAGCCCTTCGCGAGCGATGGCAGCCGGCAGGTGCTCGTCCGGAGCATGCTGGGAGCAGCCCGGATAGGAATGCGGCACCCAGATCGTGCGCAGCTTCAGGATCTCGGCGAAAATGTCATTAGGCAGGGATCCGCCGAGATTGGGCAGCAGCGCCGGCTTCTTGCCGGTGCTCTCGGCGATCGAATCGATGGTGAAGCGGACCCAGGCATCGTCAGGGTCGAGCCGCGTCGCGCCGAAGCGCTCGGTGCCGGGCATGATGATCTCGACCATGTCGAAGCCGTGGCGGTCGAGATGGCGGCGCAGCGCCGGGGCGACGTCGCGCGGATCGATGCCGACGACGAAGCGCAAGGCGACGCGCGCCCAGGCGCTCGGCGGCACGGCGTTGACCGGCGTCTCCGGCACGCCGGATTTCATCGCGAGAACGTCGAAGGAGCACCAGCCGAAGACCTGCTCGGCCGGGGAAAGACCGGGCTCGCCCCAGTTCGGGTCGATGGTCGGGCCGTCCGGGCCGCCATCGATCTCGCAATCGGCGAGCGCGCGGCGGACGCCATCGGGCAGTTCCTTCGGCACCCATTCATGGATGCGGATCTGGCCGGTGGGCGAGGTGATCGAGGCGATGGCATGGGCGAGCTGGATCGCCGGATCGGAGAGGATGCCGCCCCAGTTGCCGGAATGATGCCCGCCCTCGCGGGCCGTGATCTGCAGGTCGAAGGTGATGACGCCGCGGGCACCCAAAAACACGGTCGGGCGCTCGGCATTGAGACGCGGGCCGTCCGATGCAATCAGGATGTCGGCCTTGAGCAGTTCCGCCTCGTCCTCGCAGAGCTCGCGCAGGCCCGGAGAACCGGATTCCTCGCCCATCTCGATCAGGTATTTGGCGTTGAAGCCAAGCTTGCCGCGCGTCTCCAGCACGGCGCGCAGGCCGTTGATGTTGATGAGGTGCTGGCCCTTGTTGTCGACGACGCCGCGCCCGTACCAGCGGCCGTCGCGCTCGACCAGCTTCCAGGGGGAGAGGCCCTCGCTCCATTGCGCGTCGAGGCCGCGGATCACGTCGCCATGGCCGTAGCCGAGGATAGTCGGCAGGGCGGGGTCCTCGATGCGCTCGGCATAGAGGAAGGGGCCGCGCGCCTTGGCATGGGTCAGGATGCGGCAGGTGAAGCCGAGCGATTCGAGCAAGGGCTGCATCTCCTTGTCGAGATACTCGCCGAGGACCGGGGCACGGTCGGGATTCTGGCTTTCGGTGGGGATCGCGATGAGCCGGCCGAGATCGGTCTTCATCCGGCCTGAGTCGAAATAGTCCTGGGCTTTCGCGATCGCCTGCGCGCGGGTCATGGTCTTGTGGTCTCCCCAATCGATGGCCGGCACAGTGCCGGTGGACGCGCGCGAACGCCAGTGCCAAGAGAGCCGGGCGCGTCATGCCCGTCGGGCAGGGCGGGCGTCCTACCGGTCGACAGGGTTTCTCCTTCTGCATGACAATGACCCCGCACCCGCACCAGCTCGTCGCGCGCGATGCCATCCTGGCGGCGCGGGCGAAAGGCGCGACCGGCTTCCTGCTAGGCGACCTCACCGGGCTCGGCAAGACGCTCTCGGCCTGGCTCGCGCTCTCGGCGATGCCGGAAGAGGAGGTGCTGGTGATCTGCCCGAAGGGCGCGATCCCGCAATGGCGGCGGACCATGGCGCTCTCCGGCCTGCCGGCGAAGCGCGTGACGCTGATGAATTTCGAGAAGACCAAGTCGCTGCTCGCGCCAGTCGCCGATAGCAAGAAGCGCTCGACGCGGGCGAAGAACAACGAGATCGCCAAGCATGGCCGGCCGAAGCGCGTCTGGCCGCTCGTCGTGATCGACGAGGCGCATCGCATCCGCAATCCCAACTCGCAGCAGGGGCTGGTCTGCCGGCAGATGGCGGAAGCTGCCGATTTCACGATCTATATGAGCGCGACGGCCGGCCAGTCGCCGCACGAGCTGTCCTATCTCGCGGGGCTGCTGGCGAAGGCCGCGGGCATGCCCTCGGCCGATCTCGACGGCTTTCGCGTGCTGATGAAGCGATTGAAGATTGGCCGTGCCAAGGGGCGCTGGAAGAACTGGAGCTGGGAGCCGAACGAGGCCGACCGCAAAGTGATGGCCGACCTGCTCTATCGCGGCGCCAACGCCATCGGCCTGCGGCGCCGGCCGGAGGAGATCGCCGGCTGGCCGGAAGTGCAGCGCGAACTGGCGCCGGTCGCGCTCGATACCGGGGCGCGCAAGCTCTATGACGCGACCTGGCGCGAGTTCCGGAGGGAATTGGGCCTGGCCGGCGGCTCGACGCGCAAGCCGCAGGGTTGGGCCGCCGATCTACGCTTCCGCCAGAAGGCGAGCCTGCTGCGCATCCCCGGCACGGCGGATTTCTGCGAGGATCTGCTTGGCAATGACGAGCAGGTCGCGATCTCCGTCGCCTTCCTCGAGACCAGCGCGATGCTGGCTGAAACGCTCCGGGGGCGCGGCTGGCGCACGGCGGAGATCAATGGCGAACGCTCGGGCACGCAGAACGAGGAGACGCGCATCGCCTTTCAGACCGGGCAGCTCGATGCGGTGATCTTCACGGTCACCGAGTCGATCTCGCTGCATCGCGGCGAGATGCCGGGCGGCGAGCGCGAGCGGGCGCTGGTCATCCACGACATGCGCCATAGCGCAATCCAGCTCCAGCAGATCGAGGGGCGCTGCCATCGCGACGGCCAGCACGCGACGATCTTCTACGCCTATGCCGAGGATACGGTGGAGGAGGCGATCGCCGGCACGGTGATCCAGCGCATGGCGGCGATGGAAGGGCTCGCGGGGGACGATACGCGGATGCTTGAGGCGATCGCCGGGATCGTCGAGGGCAGGGCGGCGGCGTAGCCCATCGCGAGGAGACATTATCCCGGGCTTGCCCCGGAATCCATCGTAAGGCGTTGCTCTCTCTGATGGATCCCGGATCTCCGCTTCGCGACGTCCGGGATGACGCGCGCCCTGACGAAAATCTGAGGCCCCGTTAGTTGCGGGCGCGCTCGCCGAGTTCCTTGGCGCCCTCGACCGACGAGCCGGTCAGGCGGACGATGCTGTTCCAGGCGTCGCGCGTATAGGCGCCCTGATGGACGACCGCGTCGTAGCCGACGACCAGCACGATGATGATCAGAAGCAGGCGGAACACGAACTCTCTCCACGTTTTACGCATATCAACGTGGCGGTAGGAGGCGAGGTTCCGGGTCTCCCGTCATTCTCGGGCGAAGCTGCGCTTCGACCCGAGAATCTCAGGACGAGAGGCACCGGTTTACAAGATGCTCGGGTCAAGCCCGAGCATAACGAGGTTGTGACGCGAGGCCTCACGCTTCCGGCAGTAGTTCCTTCAGCCGGAACAGGGCGATCTTCTCGACCTCGGCCAGCGCTGTCGCGAATTCCTGCTCCGGCGTGTTCTTCAAGCGCGCGTCGAAGGCGGCGAGGATCTGGGCCTTGGTCGCCCCCTTCACCGCCATGATGAAGGGGATGCCGAAGCGGGTCTTGTAGGCTTCGTTCAGGGCGGTGAAGCGGACGCGCTCGTCGCTGGTCAGGCGGTCGAGCCCGGCGCCCGCCTGCTCCTGCGTCGATTCCGGCGTGAGCTCGCCTGCCGCAGCGAGCTTGCCGGCAAGGTCGGGATGGGCGGTGAGCAGGGATCTCTGCTGCTCGGCTGACCCCTTGCGCATGGCAGCGACCATGGCGGTATGCAGGCCTGCCGCCGTGTCTTGGCCGGCGCCGATGCCTGCGTCATGGGTCGCGTCGGCGATCCAGGGGGAATGCTCCCAGACGCGGCCGAAGACCTCTGTGAAGAGTGCCTTCGGCAGCTTCGAGGGCACGTAGCCGCCCTGGGGCGGCTGCGTCCTGACCCAGTGGCGGGCAATGTCGAGCCTCGTCGCGACCCAGACCCTGTCATGGCTCTGCACATAGTCGAGGAAGCGGGCGAGCGCGGCGGCGCGGCCCGGCCGGCCGACGAGGCGGCAATGCAGGCCGATCGACATCATCTTCGGCGCGGTCTCGCCCTCGGCATAGAGCGTGTCGAAGGAATCCTTGAGATAGGTGAAGAACTGCTCGCCGGTGTTGAAGCCCTGCGGCGTGGCGAAGCGCATGTCGTTGGCATCGAGCGTATAGGGCACGGCGAGCTGCGGGCCCTTCGGCCCAGCGAGCCAATAGGGCAGTTCGTCGGCATAGACGTCGGCCGTGTAGAGGAAGCCGCCTTCCTCCATCGTCAGCGGAATCGTGTTCTCGGAGGTGCGGCCCTGGTAGCAGCCGAGCGGGCGCTCGCCGGTCAGTTCGGTCTGGATGCGGATGGCTTCCAGGATATCGGCGCGCTCGCGCTCCTTCGGCGTATCGCGATAGTCGATCCATTTCAGGCCGTGGGTCGCGATTTCCCAGCCCGCTTCCTGCATCGAGCTGACGATCTCGGGATAGCGGGTAAGCGCCGACGCAACGGCGAAGACGGTGACCGGCATGTTCCGCTCGGTGAACATTCGCCAGAGCCGCCAGTAGCCGGCGCGGGAGCCGTATTCGTAGATCGACTCCATGTTCATATGGCGCTGGCCAGGCCATGGGGCGGCGCCGACGATCTCGGAGAGGAAGGCCTCGGAGGCGGCATCGCCGTGGAGGATGCAGTTCTCGCCGCCTTCCTCGTAATTGATCACGAACTGGACGGCGATGCGGGCTTCGCCCGGCCAATGCGGATGCGGCGCGGCGCGGCCATAGCCCTTCATGTCGCGCGGATAGGTGGTTTGGCTCATGAAACCGCTCTTTTCGTTCAGTCTTGAAGCGCCGGCTTCCAGGAAGATGCGCCGTCATTCCGGGCTCGACCCGGAAACCATCATAGGATGCCGGAGCCTTACGATGGATTCCGGATCGGCGCCGCTCCGCGGCTTGTCCGGAATGACAGGTGTGTTGTCACCCGAGGGACAGGATTAGCTGCCGCGATAGGTGGAGTAGCTCCAGGGCGAGGCCAAGAGCGGGACGTGATAGCGGCCCTCCGGCTCGGCGATGCCGAAACGGACGGGGACGAGATCGAGGAACGCGGGCTCCGCCAGGGCGGTGCCCAGGCCACGGAAATAGGCGCCGATGGCGAAGGTCAATTCATAGCTGCCGGGCACGAGCGATCCTGCGAGGAGCAGGGCGTCGGTGCGGCCGTCGGCATTGGTCACGGTTTCGGCCATTCGCTCGCGGGTGCCGTCGGTTCCGAGCCGGTCCAGCGTCACCGCGATGCCGGCGCCGGGGCGGCCGTTGACCGTGTCGAGCACATGCGTCGAGAGATGTCCCATGCGGTCTCCTGTGGCGCCCGGTTCCGGCGCGGCTTGCTCGCGGCCAGTGTAGAGCGCCGGTCGCTCCGGTGAATATTGGCTTTTGCGATAAGATCATGTTCCCGGATGTCAATCGACGCTGCCTGGCGGCCAATTTCGGCGGCGGCGAAAGCAGGGTAGCTTCATGCCGCCGAAGCCGCATCGTCCGGATTCGGGAAGGCCACCAGTCCTCGCGGAGCACAACATCATGCTCGAAGCCTATCTGATGGAATGGGGCGGCATGATGCTGCGCTGGCTCCATGTCATCACGGCCATCGCCTGGATCGGCGCCTCCTTCTTCTTCATTCATCTCGACGCCTCGCTGAAGGCGGCCGACGATATCCCGCCCGGCACCGGCGGGCGCGCCTGGCAGGTGCATGGCGGCGGCTTCTACGAGATGCGCAAATACATGGTCGCCCCGGCGGTGATGCCGGCCGAGCTGACCTGGCACAAATGGCAGAGCTACTGGACTTGGATTTCCGGCTTCTTCCTGCTTGTCTGGGTCTATTACGCCCAGTCGGAGCTCTATCTGATCGACCCGGCGGTGATGCAGCTATCGCCCTTCGCGGCGGGGGCGATCGGCATTGCGGCGCTGGTGATCGGCTGGCTGATCTACGACCTGCTCTGCAAGTCGCCGCTCGGCAAGCATGACGTGTGGCTCGGCCTTGTCGGCTTCGGCTATGTCGTGGCCGCGAGCTGGGCCTTCGCCCATGTGTTTTCCGGGCGCGGCGCGCTGATCCACACCGGCGCGCTGATGGCGACGATCATGACCGCCAATGTCTTCTTCAACATCATGCCCGGCCAGCGGAAGGTGATCGCGGCGCTCACCGCCGGCGAAAAGCCCGATCCGAAATACGGCAAGGCCGCCAAGCAGCGCTCGACGCATAACAACTACATCACCTTGCCGGTGCTGTTCCTGATGCTGTCGAACCACTATCCCGTCACCTATGCGAACTCGGCGGTGATCCCGCTGCTTGTCGCGCTGGTGATCGTGGCGGGGGCGCTGATCCGTCATTTCTTCAATGTCCGCCATGCCGACCATGCCAAGTCGCCCTGGTGGTGCTGGGCGGTGGCGATCCTGGCGTTGTGGCTCGCCTTCTGGGTGGCGATGTCGTCCTCGCCGGGCGGGCGCGAGCAGCTCGGCCTCAAGGCGAGCGCAGTGCCGAAGCCCATCCTGCCGGCGGGGATGACGCTGCCGCCGATCGAGGTCGCGAATATCGTCGCCGGGCGCTGCGCCATGTGCCATGCGCCGGAGCCGTCCTGGCCGGGCATCCAGATTGCGCCGAAGGGCGTGCTGCTGCACGAGCCCGAGCAGATCGCGATCCATGCCCGCGCCATCCGCACGCAGGCGGTGATGACCCATGCGATGCCGCCGAACAATCTCTCCGGGATGACACCGGCCGAGCGGCAGGTGCTCGCGGGCTGGCTCAGCGCGGGGCGCTGAGCGCTCGACGATTTCCTCGGAAACACATCGTCATCCCGGATCTGCACTGCTTCGCAGCTTGTCCGGGATGACGTCGAGGTTCTGGCTAAGGCGCCCTTTCTCCCATCCCGTTTCCGCTTTCTTCAGTCTGTCACCAGCCTCGTTCACGGAGGCGTGAACACGTTCAGATTCGGTTCAGGTACGCAGCGTCATGGTCCCGGCCACTGACAGGGCTGGAGACAGGATCCCAAAGCGGGACCGTTCGTGCCGAGGACCGTGGGGGTCCAGTTGAGACGCGTTGATGCAAGGGGCGCCGGCTACCTGCTGGCGGCCATCGCTTTCGTCGTGGCATGGGGCATCCTGTGCTGGCCCTGGCTTTCGGGGGCGGTGACGATTCCGTTCGATGCCAAGGCGCATTTCCAGGCGCAGGTGCAGTTCCTCGCCAACGCGATCCACACCGGCCAGTCGCCCTTCTGGAACCACAACGTCTTCGCCGGCTCGCCGCAGATCGCCGATCCGCAATCCCTGATCTTCTCGCCCGCGATCCTGCTGGCGCTGATCTCGCCGGAGCCGAGCTTTCGAGAGGTCGACGCCTATGTGCTGGCGCATCTGCTCGCCGGCGGGCTCGCGCTCATCCTGTTCTTCCGCGATCGCGGCTGGCATGCCGCCGGCGGCCTGATGGCGGCACTGGTCTTCGCCTTCGGCGCTTCGGCGGCGTGGCGCGTCCAGCATGTCGGGCAGATCGCGAGTTATGCCTTCTTCGCCATCGCCTTCTGGCTGACGGCGCGGATGCTGCAACGTTCGTCCATCCTTTCGGGTGTCTTCGCCGGTCTTGCCGCCGGGATGATGGTGCTTGAGCCGGACCAGGTCGCGCTGCTCGCCGGCTATGTGCTGGTTGCGGTGGTCGTGGCGCACTGGATCTCCGGCGGCTGGCCGGCCTTCAAGGCGAGCCTGCTGCCGATCACGGCCGCCAGCGTTGTCGGGCTCGCCGTCATCGCGATGCCATTGATCTGGACCTGGCTTTTCGCCGAGGCCACGACCCGGCCCGAGATCGATTTCGCGATCGCGGCCAGCGGCTCGCTGCATCCGATGTCGCTGCTCTCCGCCGTCGTCGGCGACCTCTATGGGGCCAAGGACCCGGCCGTCGAGTTCTGGGGCCCTTATGGCAACCCGCAGGTGCTCTATCTCTCGCAGAACATGGCGCAGGTCTATTTCGGCGCGCTGCCGCTGCTGCTGCTGCTGGCGCCGGGCGTGACGCGCGGCTGGCTCTGGGACAAGTCGGTCCGGCCGCTGTCGTTGATGTTCGTCTTCATGGTGCTGTTCGCGCTCGGGCGCTACACGCCACTGTTCCATCTCACCTATGAGTATCTGCCGGGCGTGAAGCAGTTCCGCCGGCCGGCCGACGCGACCTTCCTGATCGGCGGTCTGGCGGCGATCCTGTCGGGCTATGTGCTGCATCGCATCCTGACGGCGGAGGCGGGAACCTCGTTCCGCCGCGACCTCCTGATCGGCGCGGCGCTGGTTCTCGGCGCCATCGTGCTCGCGCTTGGGATTTCGCGCGACTGGGGGCATCTGGCTGACGCCTGGAAGCCGGTGGCGATGGCGCTCGGCTGGTTCGCCGTTGCGGGCGCGGCCTTCTTCTCCCTGCAGCGCTGGCGTGGCGCGCTCGGCACCGCAGCGGCTGCCGTGCTGGTCACCGGCGTGGTCGCGGCCGATCTCGGCGTCAACAACGGTCCGAACGAATCCACCGCGCTCTCGCCGCAGATGTACGACGTGCTGGACGCCCGCACGAAGAACGACACCATCGCGCTGCTGAAGCAGTTGACCTCGCAGCCCGAGGGCTCGCCTCGGCGCGACCGGGTCGAACTGCTCGGCATGGGCTTCGAATGGCCGAATGCCGGCATGGTCCACGGCTTCGACCATACGCTGGGCTATAATCCGCTGCGTCTCGAGGACTTCTCCGAGGCCGTCGGCACCGGCGACGGCATCGCCAAGCCGGCCGACCGCAAGTTCACGCCGCTCTTCCCGTCCTATCGCTGCCGTCTCGCGAACCTGCTGGGCCTGCGCTACATCGCCTCGCCGGTTCCGATCGAGCAGGTCGACCACGCCCTGAACGAGGGCGACCTGCACCTGATCGCCCGGACGAAGCAGGGCTATGTCTACGAGAACCCGCGGGCGCTGCCGCGCGTGCAGTTCGTCGGCGGCTGGCAGTTCGCCGATTTCGAGAGCATGAAGCTGTCGGGGCGCTGGCCGGAGGCCGATCCGAATCAGGTCGTGCTGCTCGATAACGAGCCGCCGGTCGCGATGCCCGAAGGGCCGGTCACGGCTCAAGCCGACGTCAAGCTGACGCGCTATCGCAACGCCCATGTCGAGATCGAGGTGACGACCCCGGTCGCCGGCTTCGTCGTGCTCAACGACATCTGGCATCCCTGGTGGAAGGCCGAGGTCGACGGCGTCGAGACCGAGATCCTGCGGGCCAATGTGCTGTTCCGCGCCGTGCAGGTGCCGGCCGGCACGCACAAGGTGCGCTTCAGCTTCCAGCCGCTCTGGGGGGCGCTAGCCGAGCTCAAGGCGCGCATCGAGCCGCAGGAGCCGGAGGACACATTGCCGCCGGCACCGAAGCAGAGTGGGCCGCAGATCGTCGCGGCGCCGGGCGAGATGCCGATGCTGTCCGGGCC